>JAUIDY010000004.1 GCA_030428385.1 Rhodothermia bacterium
ACGATGATTCAGCTAGCAATGTCCCGTTTAATGATCAATCGGCTCGCCTAATTCCTCAACAGTTTCTGACAGCACTTCGACGGTTCGTGCAGATACGAATCAAATTTGGTGGCATCCTCCAGGGAGTGCTGGTCTGTATTTGGGAATAGTCGCAGCGGATAATAGGAGCCTTTCGGAAAGACCAGTATCGAGAGGATTTAGAATAACCGTCATAGAGTAGTGGAGAGGCTTGTGGCGATGAAAAAAAGGGACCTGATAGACCTGTGACCACCCCCCTCGAACCCGAACACGCCTCCCTGCGTTTACCCCCGCTTCCCTGAATAACCGTTTATGATTGCAGCACCTCCGGGCCATGAACCTGATTCCCGACCTCGACCTATTGACCGATGACATCGATGCGCCGAAGCTGACCACCGACGAGGCGGTGGGCACGCGGCAGGTGTACCTGGAGACGTACGGTTGCCAGATGAACGTCTCGGACTCCGAGATTGTAGCGTCGGTGCTGCGCGAAAACGGCTTTGGCCTCACGCACGACGCCGACCACGCCGATGTGGTGCTGCTCAACACCTGCGCCATCCGCGAGAACGCCGAGCAGAAGGTGCGCCATCGCCTCAGCCATTTCCGCGCCGCCAAAACCAAACACGGGCGCGACCTCAAGATCGGGGTGTTGGGCTGCATGGCCGAGCGCCTGCGTGAGAAGCTGCTGGATCAGGAAAAGCTGGTGGACCTCGTCGTCGGCCCCGACGCCTACCGCGACCTGCCTCGCCTGCTCCATGAGACCGACGAAACCGGGCAGGCCGCCGTCAACGTGCTGCTGAGTCGCGAAGAAACCTACGCCGACATCGCGCCGGTGCGCTACGACACCAACGGCGTCAGCGCCTTCGTGTCCATCATGCGCGGGTGCGACAACATGTGCGCGTTCTGCGTGGTGCCGTTTACGCGGGGCCGCGAGCGCAGCCGTCCGGTGACCAGCATCCTTTCTGAAGTCAGCCAACTCGTCGAACACGGCTACAAAGAAGTGACGGTGCTGGGCCAGAACGTCAACTCGTACCGCGTGGAGCACGACGGCACAGCGGTCGACTTCGCCGAACTTTTGTACCGCATCAGCCTGATTTCGCCGGAACTGCGCATTCGCTACTCCACGAGCCACCCGAAAGACTGCTCCGACGACCTGCTGCGCGTGCACGCCGAGCGGCATAACGTGTGCAACTACATCCACCTGCCCGTGCAGCACGGCAACACCGACGTGCTGCAGCGCATGCGCCGGACGTACACCCGCGACGAATACCTCGACCTCATCGACCGGGCGCGGACGATCTGCCCCGGCATCAGCTTTTCGACCGACATCATCGCGGGTTTCTGCGGCGAGACGGAGGACGAGCACCAAGACACGCTCTCGCTCCTTGAGCACGTCGGCTACGACCATGCCTACATGTTTATGTACAGCGAGCGCCCCGACACCTACGCCGCCCGCAAGTACACGGACGACGTGCCCGAGGCCATCAAAAAGCGCCGACTTACCGAGATCATCCAACTCCAAACCGGGATCGCCCGTGCCCGCAACGAGGCCGAGATCGGACAGGAGCACACCGTGTTGGTGGAAGGCACCTCGAAGCGCAGCGACGCACAGCTGTACGGGCGCACCGACACGAACAAAGTGGTGGTGTTCGACCGGAAGGACTTCATAAAAGGCGACTACGTCAACGTTCGTATCACCGACTGCACCTCCGCCACGCTGATCGGCACGCCGCTGGGCAAAACGACGCTCGAAACCGAGGCGGGGCGGCTGGTGGTGGCGTAATCCATCGAACTAATACCGTTGTTATGAGGAATCTCTTTCGTTTGCTGGTGTTGCTCGTTGTTGTGGCGTTCGGCGCGGGGTGCGATTCGTCCGGTGATGATTTTAACATCGAAGATTACTTGGGCACGTATGAGGGCACGCTGACCGTAGCGGGGTTTCCCATCGGCACGATCACGCATACATTTACGGCTGATTTGGACGCCGGAACGGTGACGCTGACGGTGGAGCAAGACGGCCTTTTGGTGGGAGAGCTGCCAGGCGACGGCGAACTCCCCGAAGACCTCCCAACAGATGTAACGGGCACCTTCAATGCAGGTGGGATGGTGTTTGACCAGAGCATCCCGGAACTTGGCACCGTTAGCATCCTGACCGTGGATGCCGAAGAAAACGTCACGGGCGAGTTTGTGCTGGGCAGCTTCGATAACCCCTTGACCGCGGAGGTGGTGGGCACCCTCACGCCTGAAAATTTCGACCTCGAATTAACCTTCCGCATCCCCGACGCCTTCGCCACCGAAGACTTCCCCGCCGGTACCGAAATCCTCGTGCTGCAATTTGCCGAGCGGGTGGGGGCGCAATAGATCGGTGCTTTACGTTTGCATCCATGTCTCGTTTGAAGATCTTAAAGCCAGGGTTCGATACGGCTGACGCCGAATATCCAAGCCTTGAATTAAGAAACGGAAGCCTCACGTTAACTTTTCTCGATTGGCGTGAGCAGACACAGCGGGTTCGGTTTGATGAAGTGGTTGCGATGAAGTGGCAAGAGGTTGAAGACTTGCAAGAAGGAGAGCCGTATGATGGGACCTGCGAACTACTTGATTCTCAGTGGCTCGCGCGTCACCTTGAGGAAGGAATCATTGCCCCCTTGTCTGGGCACCGCCACTTGTGCTTAAATTTTAACGCTTGTGGCAAGTTGGAAGTGATTTGTACAGGCTTTTACATCGAGTAATCAATAAAGTCGTTATTTCGACATAGCGTGGACAATATGAAATGGTATATCCATGCTAACGTGTCATCGCGAGGAGCCCACGGCGACGTGGCGATCTCACCCCGTGGGTATTGCCACCAAGGATCGGGGTGAGATCACCACAGGATCTACGATCCTTCGTGATGACAAGGACGGAACGTATCCAACTTTTTGAACAAAACCATTATGGCTACCACCACCAACCTCAACGCCCGCACCCTCGGCATCCTGCGCCTCGCCTTGCTGATGGGCGTCCTTGTGATGGGTGGCATCTGCTGGTACCTTGGCACTAGCGGTCAGATTGCTGACCCTGCGGCGGAAGATCTGGGCGGCATGTTTCAGGTCATCTTTGTGGTTCTGCTTGTGGGGCAGGGGGCGGCCTTGTTCTTCATCAAGAAGCGGTGGGAGGCGATGGACACGCTGGCTAAAAAAGCCCCGCTCAACATCGTCGGCTGGGCGCTGGGCGAGAGCCTGGCCCTGCTGGGGGCCGTCGCCATGCTGCTCACGGGCGGTACGCTGTTGTACCTCGGCGGCCTGCTCTTTTTTGCGCTCGCGTGGATCATGTTTCCCATTCCGGCAGACGACTGACCGGGCGGCCCGTGCAAAGAAACTTCGAAGCCAGTTGCGAGGCGTAACTTGCCCTTGTGCGGTGCGCACAACGATTACCCCGTTCCACCACTGTGCGTCTTGTTATGCCCTCTTCCGACCCCGACGTTTCCCTCCGGCATCCACATCTGCAAGACCTGCGTGCCAGCCTGAACATCGTCACCACCGCTGCCGAGCGCTTTCGGAGCACCTTTTCCGACGAACAGCTTCGGTGGCAGCCGTCGCCCGATGCCTGGGGGACTGCGGCCTGCTTCGACCACCTGTACGTGACGGGCGAACTCTATTATCCGCGTATTCAGGAAGCCATCAGACGGGCCAAGACCAACGCGGAGGAGCCGTATCGCCCGTCTTTCTTCGCGCGCAAGTTCATCGACGCCCTGCGGCCCGGCTCCACGCGGCGGCTGCGGACGCTTCGCATCTTTCGTCCCGAGCAGGCCCCGACCGATGCCCCCGCCCTCGACCGCTTCCTCGCACAACAGCGCGAACTGGCGGGGCTGCTGCAGCAGGCGGATGCGGTGAACCTCAACTCGGGCACGTTTGCCTCCCCCGCAACGCGGCTCGTTCGGTTTACGATAGGCGCGGCGCTGACGATGCTCATCACCCACCAACAGCGGCACCTCGCCCAGGCCCAGCGCGTGCAACAAGCGCCGGGGTTTCCTGCCTCCTGACATCGTGTGCCCGCAGCGGCTGGGTGGCACGCGAGGCGTTGCGCTTTGGGAGGAGCCTCCATTTTTGCCGTGGAAGGGGTCGTGTTTCCCGTCCTTGACGACAACGAATCGCGCGCCTAAAAAAATCGGGAAACGTTTTGGGGAGGCTGGCGTGTTTTCGTGCGCTTAAAGGGCATGGCGTCGTCTTGCTCTGGCAGGGCGGTTGTGGTGCTCGCTTTTCGCTGGAGGAATCACCGACGCGAGCGTAGCTCGCACATGACAACGAGTGACGCAGGCGTGGCCTGCTGATGACACAAACGGCAATAGAATTCTCTAGGAAACAGTTTTTATGGATCGTGCAGCCTTACAGGAGCGGTTTGGTATCGTTGGCAGTTCGCAGGCCCTGATGCAGGTGCTGGATCGGGTGCGGCAGGTAGCCCGGACCGACATCACCGTGCTGGTGGAAGGAGAGAGCGGCGTTGGCAAAGAACTCATCGCTCACGCCGTGCATGAACTCAGCCCCCGCAAACACGGGCCGTTTATCATCGTCAACTGCGGAGCCATTCCCGAAGGCTTGATCGAAAGCGAACTGTTCGGGGCCGAAAAAGGCGCATACACGGGCGCCACCGAGCGCCGTACGGGCTACTTCGAGGGCGCAGACAAAGGCACCATTTTTCTCGACGAAATCGGCGAGATGCCGCTGGCAGCGCAGGTGCGGCTGCTGCGCGTGCTCGAAAGCGGGCAGTTCAGCCGCGTGGGCTCGAACCAGACGCGCACCACCGACGCCCGTATCATCGCGGCGACGAACAAAGACCTCGGGCGCGAGGTGCAGGCCGGGCGTTTCCGCGAAGACCTCTACTACCGCCTCAGCACCGTCCGCATCAGCCTGCCGCCGCTCCGCGAGCGCAAGGAAGACATCCTGCCGCTGTTCGAGAGCTTTGTGTTCCAGTCAGCGCAAAAATACAATTCCTCCCGCCGCACCCTCGACGCCAGCGCCCGCGACCTCGTGCGCCGGTATGCATGGCCAGGGAACGTCCGCGAACTCCGAAACGTGGCCGAACAAACCGTGGTGCTGCTGCGTGGCGAGTCGGTAAGCGCCGCCGACCTCCAACCGTTTTTGCGGGGCGTCACCGCTGGCACCGGCACCGAGTTGATGCCCATCGCCCGCACCGGTGAGGCCGACGAGACCCGCGAGCGCGAACTGATCTACCGGGCCTTGCTGGAACTGCGTCACGAGATGCGCGACGTGAAGGAAGAAATGAGCAAGCTGGTGGAACTGATCCGGGGCGGTTTCGCGGCCCGGCCCAGCATCGAGCCCAATACACTGGCCGGGAGCAACTTTGTGGTGGTGCGCAAGCCAGAAGAAGACGAAGAAGACTACGCGTCGTATATCGAAGATGTGATTTACGAAATCGAAAACGGCGACGAGGGCGAGGACGAAGCTGATGATAGTGCCTTGCCAGACTTTATGACCAATACGCAGGCCCTGCCCACCCTCGAAGATGCCGAGCACGAACTGATTACGCGGGCGCTGAAGCAGTTTGAGGGCAACCGCCGCCAGGCCGCCAAGGCCCTCGGGATCAGCGAACGTACGCTGTATCGCAAGCTGAAGGAGATCGATGAAGAACTGTAAGGGGTGGCAAGGAGGAAGCGGGATGAGGGAAGGGGGGCGTTTTGTAGCGCTGGTGGTGGGGTGTGCCGTGCTGTGTTCGGGGTGTGGGTACTACAGTTTTACGGGGGCGACGATACCGGCGCAGTATCAGACCATCGCCATACCGCTGGTGGAAGACCAGAGTCTGAGTCCGCTGCCTACGTTGGATGACGAGATGACGGAGCGGCTCATCGACCGGTTTGTGCGGCAGACGCGGCTCTCACTCGAAACTGTAGAAGACGAAGCCGACCTGATCCTTTCGGCTCGCATTGAGCGGTACACCAACGCGCCGACAGCCGTCAGCGGCGACGAGCGGGCGCAGCAGAACCGCGTCACCGTGGCCGTCAACGCCCGCTACATAGACCGCAGCACCGAAGAGGCCCTGGTCGAACGCACCTTCACCAGCTTCGAGCAATACGACCCGTTGGTGGACGGCCCCGGCGGTGAAGAAGCCGCCGCCCTCGCCGCCCTCGACAACATCGCCGACGACATTTTTACTGCCGCGACGTCCAACTGGTAGCCGTTGGGTGGTTTGTAGCTTCCCTGAGGTTGTCTCCAAGGTTGCCTTGCGAAGGAAGCCAGCGATGGCTAGTTTCTGGCCTTCTGCGGAGTACACCGGATCACCCATCCAGTGCATCATCTCCTGCGATGCAGACGTTTGTGTAAGGGCTTGATTTCAGCGGTATGGATATTTCGGTCGTGATCCCGGTGCATCAGGGAGGACGTGCGTTTGAGCAATGCCTCGAAGGGCTGGCACAAACGTTGGGCCGTCCCGCTGAGATCATCGTGGTGCCCGATGGCGAAACCGATGGCGTCTGGCGCAAGGCCGAGGCGTACGGCGCCCAGGCACTAGAACCGACGCCCGTTGCCCAAGGCCCCGCCCATGCCCGCAACCGGGGTGCCCGTGTCGCCCAGGGCGAATTTCTTTTTTTTGTGGATGCCGACGTAGTGGTGCACCCGAACGTGTTTGAGGAGATGGAGGCCGCCTTTGCAGCGGATCCGTCGCTGGATGCCCTGATTGGCTCGTACGATGATGCGCCTGCCGCCCCCGATTTCTTCTCGCAGTACCGCAACCTGCTGCACCATTATGTTCACCAGCAGGGCCAAGAGGAGGCGTTTACGTTTTGGGGCGCGTGTGGCGTCGTGCGCCGCGCCGCGTTCTGGGACGTGGGTGGGTTTGATGCGGCCCGCTTCCCGAAGCCATCGGTGGAAGACATTGACCTCGGGTATCGCCTCAAGGCGGCAGGGTACCGGCTTGGTTTGCGCAAGACGCTGCTGGTCAAGCACCTGAAACGGTGGACGCTGGCCTCCATCGTGCGCACCGATGTCTTTCAGCGGGCGCTTCCGTGGACGGCGCTCTTGCTGGCCTCACCAAACGACGAAAAAGACCTGAACCTCGACACCCGAAGTCGAACCAGCGTGGCAACGATGGGCGTGCTGCTGCTGGCGCTGGCAGGAGCGTTTTTTGTGCCAGTGCTTGGGATATTGGCAGGCGTGGCGGCGGTGCTGCTGCTCGTCCTTAATGCCGCCCTGTACCGATTCTTTTGGAAGAAACGCGGTTTTCTGTTTATGCTGGGCGCGATTGCATGCCACGGGCTGTATTTTCTCTACGGCGGAGCCGCGTTTGTTGCCGGATGGCTTCAGTATCACCTGGGCCGCCGCGCGCCCGAAACCCCTGTGCCTGCCTGAACTTTTTCCTTATGGCGACGACGCTTTCTTCACAGGATAAGACCGAGGCCCTGCTGGCCCGCTCCTTTGCCCGCTTCGATACCGTGGCGCTGGGCGTGGGGTGCGGCGCGGCGCTGGGGCTGTTTCTTTTTCTGATTACGGCCCGCGTGGTGCTGAGTGGCGCGGTGATTGTCAACTTGGGCTTGCTGGCGAACTATTTCCCCGGCTACGAAATCTCCTGGCTCGGAAGCCTAGAAGGGCTGCTCTATGGCTTCGGGGTGGGATTTGTAGGCGGGTGGCTGTTTGCCTTCCTGCACAACACCGCCATCGCGTTGTTTCTGTACTATTTGCGGTTTAAGGTGCAGCTTTTCTCCATTACCGACTACGTGGACATCGACCATGCCCGCCCCTGATCCCATGCCATTTTTTACCTGGGGGTGGATTTAGCAGCCTATGCATCCGTCCGATTCAGAGAAGCACGTTGTGGTGGTGGGAGCCGGTCCGGCGGGGCTGACGGCGGCGTATGAACTATGCCGGCGCGGTATCCCGAACACCGTCGTGGAGAAAGCAAACGTGGTGGGCGGCATCTCGCAGACAGCCCGCTACAAAGGCTATCACTTCGACATCGGCGGGCACCGCTTTTTTACGAAGGTTAAAGTCGTCGATGATTTCTGGCACGAGGTCTTGCCCGATGAAGACTTCCTGACGTGCAGCCGCCTCTCGCGGATCTACTACAACAAGAAGTTTTTCTACTATCCGCTGCGTCCCGCCAACGCGCTGTGGGGCCTCGGGCTGTGGAACAGCACGCTCATCCTGCTCAGCTATTTCAAGGCGCAGTTTTATCCCACCAAAGAGGAGCGCTCGTTCGAGGACTGGGTCTCCAACCGATTTGGCAAGCGGCTCTACCGCACGTTTTTTAAGACGTACACCGAAAAGGTGTGGGGGATGCCGTGTTCTGAGATCGCCGCCGACTGGGCCGCGCAACGCATCAAGGGGCTCTCGCTGACATCGGCACTGAAGAATGCGGTGCTGCAACAGACGACGCGGCAAACTGACAAGGACGCCGTCATCAAGACCCTCATCGACTCGTTTCAGTACCCCAAGCGGGGGCCGGGCATGATGTGGGAGGTGGTGACGGAGACGATTCAGGAACGCGGCAGCACGGTGCTGATGGAAACTGAGGCCGACCGGGTGCATGTACGCCACAACCGCGTGGAGGCCATCGAGGTGGCGACGGCGGGGGAGCGGCAGGTGCTGACGGGGTCGCACTTCATCAGCAGCATGCCCATCCGCACGCTGCTCCAGTCCATCACCCCGGCCCCGCCCCCCGACGTGGTAGCGGCTGCAAAACGACTCAAGTACCGCGACTTCCTCACGGTGGCGCTTATCATCGACCAGGAAGAACTGTTTCCCGACAACTGGATCTATATCCACGACCCAGAGGTGCACGTCGGGCGCATCCAGAACTTCAAGAACTGGAGCCCTTACATGGTGCCCGATGCGTCGAAGACGTGCCTGGGGCTGGAATACTTCTGCAACGAAGGCGACCACCTGTGGGCGATGGACGACGCCGATCTGGTGGCGCTGGGCCGCCGCGAGATCGACAAGCTGGGGCTGGCGCGGGCCGCCGACGTGCAGGATGGCTGTGTGGTGCGCATGCCCAAGGCGTATCCGGTGTATGATGCCGACTACCAGGACGCGCTGGCGGTGATCCGCGACTATGTCGCGCAGATCGAAAACCTGCAACTGGTGGGGCGCAACGGCATGCACCGCTACAACAACCAGGATCACTCCATGCTCACCGCGATGCTGGCGGTGCAAAATATCGAAGGCGCGACGTACGACCTGTGGAAAGTGAACGACGACGATCACTACCATGAAGAAGTGCAGGCCGACGAAGCCGACCCCTACACGCAAGACCTCGCCGCGCTTCAGGCTACCCAGCCGCTGGTGCCGAGCAGCATTGACGACGAGCAACGGTAACCGTAACCGTACAAAACTGAATGGTGACTCTTATGACGCAACCCACCGCTGTTCAGGATAATCAGGAAGACCGCCGCGCCGATGAACTGTTGATGCGGGCGATCCGGCGCATTCACAGCACCATCCTGGGCCTTGTTTTCGGGATTCTGTTTGGCCTGCTCATTTTTGTGGCCACGGCGGTGTTGGTGGTGAAAGGTCCGTGGTCCCCCGGCGATGAAGTAGGGCCGCACCTGATCTTGCTGAGCCACTTTTTCCCCGGCTACACCGTGACGTGGGGCGGCAGCTTTCTGGGCGGGTTCTATGGGTTTGTCACCGGCTTTCTCGGCGGGTGGCTCATCGGTTGGGTATACAATGCCCTCATCACGTTCAAGAGCCGTCGCCGCTGAAAGGCTGGATCAGTCCTTTGGCTTTTCCTTGTCTTCGTCGGGGCGGTAGAGCGTCACGACGCGGCCCATCGTCTGGACGACCTGTACGCCTTCAAGGCCTTGCGCCAGCGTGTAGCCCGTGTCGCGGGGTTCTTGCGGGGCCGTGTCCAGCACCTTCACCTTGAGCAGTTCGCGGGTGTGGAAGGCCTCTTCGAGCGCGTGCAAGGTGGCGGCCGTCACGCCGTCTTTGCCGATGTGAACGATAGGTTTGAGGCCATGCGCCTGCCCCCGAAGGTCGGCGCGTTGTTTGGACGTAAGCGTTTTGATGGTCGTACTCCGGATCGTGGAAAGAGAAGGACTTAGAAACTGTCTGGTACGTCGAATTGGGGCTGTGCCGGTCGCTTTTCGGCCCACCGCCGCCCGATGCCCTGCGGCTCCGCCTTCGGTTTTTCGGCCCGTAGCGCTGCTACGAGCCTCGAAATCGGACGACGCTGGTCTCGAAAATCGCCTCGGCTCGCCGACCAACCCCTGTACCAGACAGTTTCTTAAAATACGTTGTGTCGCCGTTGTTTTTGTTCAGCGGCTTTTTCATCCGTTCTACCTCGCCCGTCAACCCCGTCGTCTTCGCCGAAGAACACGCGAAGGGGTGCATCCTCCGGCAACGGCTTCGTACCTTAGCGCCTCTCACCAACCGAGATCACCATGTACGAAGACACCACCGCCCGCCTCCTGATTCGCTGCGCCGACCGGCCCGGCATCGTGGCGTCGGTTTCCAACTTTCTCTATAACCACGGGGCCAACATCACGGCGCTCGACCAGCATTCGACCGATCCCGAAGACGGCACCTTTTTCCTGCGCCTCGAATTTCAGACGCCGCACCTGGACCTGCCGCGTCCGGTGCTGGAGCGCTCGTTCGCTACGGCGGTGGCCGACCGGTACGACATGGAGTGGCGCATCAGCTATGCGTCTGAGCGCAAAAAGATGGCGCTGATGGTGTCGAAGTACGACCACGCCTTGCTCGAACTGCTGTGGCGCTCCACCCGGGGCGAGTTGCCCGTCGAGGTGACCATGGTCATTAGCAACCACCCGGATTTGAAGGCGGCGGTGGAGAACTTCGGCATCTCGTACCACCATGTGCCCGTCACCAAAGCCAACAAGCCCGAGGCCGAAGCGCAGGCGCTGGACCTCCTCGACGGGCAGGCCGACCTGATTGTGCTGGCACGGTACATGCAAATCCTGACAGACGATTTTGTGCGGCGCTATCCGAACTGCATCATCAACATCCACCACTCGTTTTTGCCCGCCTTCATCGGGGCCGATCCGTATCGGCGGGCGTATGAGCGCGGCGTGAAGCTCATTGGGGCGACGGCGCACTACGTCACCGCCGACCTCGACGAAGGCCCGATCATCGAGCAAGATGTGATCCGCGTCTCGCACCGCCAACCCGTGCCCGTGCTCAAGGAACTAGGCGCCGACATCGAGCGCACGGTGCTGGCGCGGGCCGTCCGCTGGCACCTCGAAGACCGCATCATCGTACATGGCAACAAGACGGTGGTGTTTGTTTAAGCGGTTGGGGAAAAGGGGGCTTGTTTACGTCTCTATTACCAGGTTGTCGCGAGGAGCCCACGGCGACGTGGCGCTCCCACCCCGTCTGCAATGCTATGTCCCATCGGGGTGAGATCACCACAGGATCAAAGATCCTTCGTGATGACGAGAAGAAAGGAAGTTGGTTGTGTCAGCCGCCCAGTATGCGCAACAGGCGTTAAGTCACTAAAAAACAGCAGAGACCTTGCAAAAAACCGCGCCAGCAAGCACCTTTACGGCTGTGCATGCGGTGTCAACGGAACGGAAAAGCATTATGCAATCGATGGAAGCCTATTTTGAGCCCTTTCGGCAACAGGTGGTTGGGTGCGAACAGCCCTTCGACACGCCCTACGGCACGCACCGGATCGTGTATGCCGACTGGGTGGCGAGTGGGCGCTTGTATGGCCCCATTGAGGATGTGATGCGCCAGCGGTTTGGGCCGTTTGTGGGCAATACGCACACGGAAACAACGGTGACGGGCACGGCGATGACGCATGCGTACCACCATGCCCAGCATCTGCTGAAACGCCACGTCAACGCAGGGCCGAACGACCTTATTCTGACGTGTGGCTCGGGCATGACCCGCGTGCTGACCAAACTCCAGCGCATCCTCGGGCTGCTGATCCCGGAGCGGGTACGGCGCTACGTACAGGTCCCGGAGGCTGAGCGCCCCGTGGTCTTCGTCACACACATGGAGCACCACTCGAACCACACCTCATGGCTCGAAACCATTGCCGACGTGGAATGGCTGCCGCCCGACGAGCGCGGGCTCGTGTGCCTGGCGCACCTGGAAGAAGCGCTCGCCAAATACAAGGACCGTCCGTACAAAATCGGAGCGTTTACCGCGTGCTCCAACGTGACCGGTATCTGCACGCCCTACCACGAACTGGCGCGGCTGATGCACCAGCACGGCGGCGTGTGCTTCATCGACTTCGCCGCGTCGGGGCCGTACGTAGACATCGACATGCACCCCGCCGACGACCCCGAGGCGCGGCTCGACGCCGTTTATTTCTCCCCGCACAAGTTTCTCGGCGGTCCCGGTTCGACGGGTGTCCTGATTTTTAATGCAGCGCTGTACCACAACCGCACGCCCGACCAGCCCGGTGGTGGCACCGTGGACTGGACGAATCCGTGGGGCGAGCATCGCTATGTGGCCGACATCGAGGCGCGGGAAGATGGCGGGACGCCCGCGTTTTTGCAGACCATCCGGGCGGCGCTGGCGGTGCAACTAAAGGAGGCGATGGGGACAGACAAGATCCACGCCCGCGAGCAAGAACTGCTGGCGCAGGCGTTCACGAAGCTGCGCACCGTGCCCGGCCTCCGCATCCTTGCCGATCATGTGGAAGACCGCATCGGCATTGTGTCGTTCTACATCGAAAACATCCACTACAACCTGGTGGTGCGGCTGCTCAACGACCGTTTTGGCATCCAGGTGCGCGGCGGTTGTTCTTGTGCCGGTACGTATGGGCACTACCTGCTGCACGTCGATTGGGACCGGTCGCACCTTATCGCCGAGCAGATTGCGCATGGCGACCTGTCGGAGAAGCCGGGCTGGGTTCGTTTGTCGCTGCACCCGACCCTCACCGACGCCGAACTGGATGACATCGTGGAGGCGTTGCATGCGATTGTCGCCAACGTGGAGGCGTGGCGGGTCGATTATCGCTACGACAACCACACCAACGAATACCACCACCACGACAAGGCCGACCCAACGCCTGGGATGGTGAATACGTGGTTCACGGTGCCCACGGGCGCGCCCGTGGGGGTCTGAGCGACTCCGCCCTCTTGTTGTCATCGTGAGGAGCCCACGGCGACGTGGCGATCTCACCCCGTTTGGGATAAAACACCCGCCGTCTGCCGTCTATTCTTCGCCCCGCTGGTACACCCGCACGTAGTCGATCTCGAAGCGCTGGGGGAAGACCGTCGTTTCGTCGGGGTTGCCGGGCCAGTTGCCGCCCACGGCGAGGTTGAGCAGCAGATGAAACTCTTCGTCGAACGGGGCGGGGAAGGCGTGCCCGTCGGTGTGCCACTGCGTCTGGGTGGCGTAGCGTTCGCCGTCGATGTACCAGCGCATCTCGCCGTGGTCCCATTCGATGGCAAAGACGTGGAAGTCGTCGTTGAACGTGCCACTGGGAAGGTTGTAGCTGTTCGACGAACTGGTGTTGTTGGGCCAGCTTCCGCCGTAGTGCAGCGTGCCGTGGATGGTGCGGGGCTCGTGGCCGAGGTATTCCATGATGTCGATCTCGCCGCTGGCGGCCCAGCCGCCGTAGACATCGCTGGTGGGCAGCATCCAGATGGCGGGCCAGAGGCCCTGCCCGATGGGCAGCTTGGCGCGGACCTCCACGCGGGCGAAGCGCCAGTCGCCCCGGTTCATCGTGCGCAGCCGCGCCGAGGTGTAGCCCGCACCGCCACCGGATTGCTCGCGGGCGGTGATGACGAGGACGCCGTCTTCAATCGTGGCGTTGGCGGCCTGATACCATTGCAGTTCGTTGTTGCCCCAGCCACAGATGCCCAGGTTACAGCCGTCGCCGATCATCGCTTCCCATTTGCTGGCGTCCAGCGCAGCCCCGTCGAACTCGTCTTGCCACACCAGTTCAAAATCGCCGGTGTTGGGCGTCGGGTCTTGGTTGGGTTCCGTGTCGCTGTTGGTGGTGCCACACGCGACGATGAGGCAGGCGCTGAGAAGCAGGACGAGGCTGGGTTTCATGGGGCGATCGGGTATGCGGGTATTTGGGTGTGGGCGTGTGCATAGATACAATCCCCAAACACACGCCTAAGGGCCCAGACAGTTCAGCCTTTGCGCACAAAGAAGCAAGCGGCCCCAAACGTGCCAACGGTAAACATCCACGAAGGAGAAGACATCCAGAGGTTGATTGCCGACGCTATGGTGCGACTTGGGGGAGAAGCAGAGGTGTTGAGGCTGGGCAGCCACGCTGCAAAAGAGTGCTGCAAAAACAACCCAAAGCGAACCAGAGGCCTAGCATGCACATCAGCCTTAGCAAAATCGGAGGCTCGGACGTGGAGCGCTGGAAATCAAGAGTGCAACCGTTGCTTCCTTGGTGTCATGCCGGCTTCCCGCATCAAGTGCGGGACACGCACAGATGTGATAGCGCGTTGTTTCTGAGCGATCGAGCTAAAAGAACTGTAAACACGTCCTAAAGCGTGCAAACCTGAGAGACCTCCGTTCCCCCGATCAGAGATCTCCCAGGTTTTTGTTGCACATAGAAAGTTGGTGTGTGGTCTGCCCTGCTTCTTTCCGTACAGTCCCCCAGTGGAAAAACAGGTTGCCACGGATTCTCCATGTAAATGGAGATTGTATGAAAGCCTTTTCAACAGAAAAGCGCAAGTACAGCGTTCAGAAAAGCGAAACTGTAAAGGTCGTTTCACCAACTTTCCAGTCTCCACGATAATCATTCTTCATTGTGTAATCAATACACAATGGGAAATCTTCATAGTTCAGCGTCGGCAAAACCTGCTTTTTGACATGACTTTTAGCGATTTAATCGCGCTGTCGCCCTTTTTTTAAGGGCCAAGCTTGTTTTTGGGTTTGCTGAGCGGTTTCGTTAATTCAAGAAGAAGTCCTGCTCCGTCTCTTCCTGCCTTGTTATGCGCCGTCTCTTTCTGCTCGTTTCGTTGCTTTTCCTCGTTGTGTATGTGGCACACGCCGCATCCCCACCGCCTTGCAGCGTGCCCACCACGCCCATTCACGCCGTGCAGGGTAGTGGGACCACCAGCCCGCTCGTCGGCATGACCGTAACGATTGAAGGCATCGTGGTGGGTGACTTTCAGAGCGGCGGCCTCGGGGTGAGTGGTGACGTACGGGGCTTCTATGTGCAGGAGCAAGACGGCGAGGCCGACACCAACCCTGCTACGAGCGAAGGCGTCTTCGTCTTCGATGGCACAACACCCGGCGTTGATGTGGCGGTGGGTGATGCGGTGTGTGTGACGGGGCAGGTAAACGAGTTTTTTGGTGAGACACAGATCAATGCGACGGTGGTTGGAGGAGGTGTGCTGGTCGAAAGCATGGGAAACCCGCTGCCCACGCCCCGTATGATTGCGCTGCCGCTGGCAGGAACGGTGCTGAACAGCGACGGGTGGCGCATTGGCGACTATGAGGCGTATGAAGGCGAACGGGTGGCCTTTGTCGATCCGCTGACCATTACGGGCACGGCCACGCTCGACAGCTACGGCGACTTGATGCTTTCGAGCGACGGACGGCTCGTGGCATTTACCCAGACCAATGCGCCGAGCGTGGCAGGCTTTGCGGCGTGGGACGACGATCAGGCACGGCGGCGTATTCAACTCGACGATGGGTTCTCTGCCGCCAACCCGAATCCCATGCCCTATCCTCCACCTGCGCTCAGCCTGACCAATCGCCTGCGGGCCGGTGATGTCGTCAGCAACCTTGTGGGCACCATCCGCTATAGCCGGGGAGCGGGTCCCAATGGCGATGAACTGTTTCGCCTGATGCCCACGGAATCCCCTATTTTCACCATTTCCAACCCGCGTCCTGCGCCTCTAGCGCCGAGCGGCGATGTGACAGTAGCCTCCTTCAACCTGGAAGTCTATAACAATGGCAATGGCGGTGGGCCGGGCGGTTTCCCATCGCCTGGTGCTGATACCTTCGCGGAGTTTCTGCGCCAGCGCGACAAGCTCATTGCCGCCATCGTGCAAATGAATGCCGACATTGTGGGGCTGGTGGAGCTGGAGAATGACTATGTAGAAGATCTGGAAAGTGCCATTTATGATCTGACCAGTGGCCTAAATGCCGTGCTCGGCGCGGGTACCTATGCCTACATCGACCCCGGTGTTAATCTCGGGACCGGGCCGATTGCCGTGGGCTTGTTGTACAAACCCGCATCGGTAAGCCCTGTGGGTGATCATGTGGTGCTGGACACGCCCGAATTTGGTAATCCCAATGGCTATGCCTTTCATCTGAACCGCCCTGCGCTCACGCAGACGTTTCAGGGGCCGGGCGGCGGTGCGTTTACGGTCATTGTCAACCACTTTAAGGCCAAGTCGTGCCGCCCTACCCCGACGGGGCTCGACGTGGATCAGGGCGACGGGCAGGCCTGCTTCAACGATACGCGGACCAAAGGTGGTGCGGAACTGGTCGAGTGGCTCGCCAACGACCCGACGAACACGTCGTTTTACTTGGGAGAAACAGATACCGACTTCCTTATCATCGGCGACCTGAACGCGCATCCACAGGAAGACCCCATCGCCGCCCTCAAGGCTGGATACGATGGCATCGCGGGCAATGGCGACGACTTCGTGGACCTGCTGTCTGCCAGTGATCACTCGTTCGTTTTTCAGGGTGCCGCGAGTCGGCTTGACTATGCGCTGGCGAGCCCCACGCTTGCGCCGCAGATCGCCGGAGCCACGGTGTGGAACATCAACGCTGACGAGCCGGATGCCTTTGACTACAACGAAGACTTACCCGCGCCTGCCGCGCTCTACGCGCCCGACCCCTACCGCTCCAGCGACCACGATCCCGTGGTGGTCGGCATCAACACCGCCCCACTGATGACGATTCTTTCGTCGTTTGAGGCAAGAACGCGGCGTCATGTGGTGCAACTACGCTGGGTCACCGAGCGCGAGGTGAACAACCGGGGCTTTGAGGTACAGCACCGAGCGGGGGGCGAGGAGGAATGGAAGGTGGTTGGGCGGGTCCGTGGACATGGCACCACCAACAAGCCGAAACGGTACCGCTGGGTGGGCAAGCGGTTTGCAGCGGGGATACATGGGTTTCGGTTGCGCATCGTCAGCAAAGACGGCAGCTTCCAGTACAGCCCGGAGCTTGAAGTGGAGGTGGAAGGCAAATCACAGGGCATGATGTCGGAGCCCTATCCCAATCCGTTTAACCCACAAACAGCGATGACGCTGACCGTAGATACACCGCAGCACGTTCGTGTTGTGGCCTACGACCTGCTGGGCCGGGAAGTCGCGGTGTTGTTCGACGGGCCGCTTGCGGCGGGGCAGGCGCAGCACGTCGTGTTCGACGCCGGGCATCTTGCCACGGGCACCTACCTCCTCCGCGCCGAGGGCGAGACGTTTGTCACCACCACACGCGCTGTGCTGACGAAATAGCTCAAAACGTCACCGCCACATCAAACGCGGGTTGCAGGCCGAGGTCGTACACATCCACAGTGGCGTAGCTGAGGCGGCGGGGGCGTTGCGACGTGTCGATGATACCGACGACATCGCGGTACCACGGGTTGTCGCGGTCGTACAGGTTGAACACCGACACGCGCGC
This sequence comes from Rhodothermia bacterium, assembly GCA_030428385.1. Classification (GTDB taxonomy): domain Bacteria; phylum Bacteroidota; class Rhodothermia; order Rhodothermales; family JAAAOL01; genus JAUIDY01. Next base: position 17,526 of record JAUIDY010000004.1, read on the forward strand.
TTCGAGGGTGGCGGTGCCGAGGGCGCGGCGGAACTGCACGCTGGCGTCCATGCGGTGGTAGGCGTCGAGCATCGCGGGTTCGTCGGGCAGTTCGTAGGCCAGCAGGTTGGGTGTGCCCGAAGCGTAAAGCCACGACACATGGGCAGTGAGGCTTGGGGTGAGCGTGGCCTGAAGCTGGGTGCTAAACTGATGCGTACGGTCCCACTCGGCCAGAAACCGTGCGCCGCCGTTGACCACATTGTTTTGCAACTCCACCCGCGAGAGCGTATAGCTGGCCGTCCATGTTGCCGTGCCCAGTTGCTGTCGCCCCATCATTTCGAGGCCGCGCGCATAAGCGGTGTTGTCGAAGAACCAGGGTGTGGCGAGCAGGCCCGCGTCTTGCCGCGCCGGAGCGCTGATCTCGCGTTGGCGCAGGTTGCGGTGGGTTTTGTGGTAGGCTTCAACCTGAAAGCGCGTGCTGGACGACGGGCGCAGGTATAACCCGGCGGTGGCATAATCCACGCTGCCGGGGGGCTGGTCGGCCGTGGAGAGCACCCACACGTCGGCGCTGGTGGTGTTTTGTACGACGAGCCGGTGCAGAAACTGGTAGTTGCGGCTGTAACCCGCACCGACGGAGACGTGCCCCTGTGGCCATGCCTGCACGCGCACCCGCGGCGAGACGCGCAGGAAGTCGCCATCCGTAAAATAGTGGCTACGCACGCCAAGCTGGGCATTCCAGAACCTCGGCCCCGTTACATCAAGCTGCGCAAAGGCGTCCAGTTGAATGGCGGCCTGGTCGAGCGTAAACGGGCGTTCGCGCAGGAGGGTGTGTTCCTCATACGTTAGGTGGTACTGGTGGCCTTCGAGGCCGCTGCTCCAGCTTCCAAACGCCAGCGTACCGTCAATCTGTGACAAGGCTTTGAGTTCGATGAGGGTGTCGTCGTAGCTGAACGGTCCCCGGCGGGCAACGAGCGTGTCAGACGGGTTGCGGCGGTACGGAAAGTCGCCCTTGGCATACTGCGCGCCATAGTGGCTGATCGCGAGCAGTGTGCGGTTGTACAGCCGGGATCCTATCGGAAGCTGCACCTGCAAACTGGCGGCGTCGTTGCCCCAGCGGTTCTGGGTGGTGATAGCGCGAAAATCGAGGGTCTCGCCGCCGAGGCCATCGCCTGCGGCGAAGACGCGCAGCGCAGGCTGGTCAGTGTCCGTGAGGCCGGTATAAAGGCTGAGGGTGAGGCGTCGCCCGGAGGTGCCTTCGGCGTAGAGCTTGGCGTGGGCGTCGTAGAAGAGCGCCGACGGCTCGCCGGGGACCACCAGCCGCTGGCCCCGCTCGAAGCTGTTGTCGGGCAGCGCACTCGTGGCGCGGTCCACATCCAGCCCCTGGTCGATGAGATGGGCGTTGCCCAGCCAGCCGATCTGGTCGAAAAACGAATAGCGACCGGAGACGAGCACGCTGGCGCGTCCGTCGGCGAGCGGCCCTTCGATGGTGGCGCGGGCGGCGACGTTGCTAAGGCCCACCGTCGAGCGAAAGCCGGTCTGGGCCCCGGTGCGTGTCGCAAATGACAAGGTGCCGCCGGGCGGACCGCTGTACTGGGCAGGCGTCACGTCGTAGAAAAAACCTACGGTTTGCAGCGCGTCCTCGTTGAACGCATCGAACAGCCCAAAGAAATGCTGCTGGTTGTAGATCGCTGCGCCGTCGAGCAACACCTGAAAGCCGTCGGACTGGCTGCCGCGCACGGTCAGCCCGGCTCCAAACGCGGGGCCGAGCGCCACCGAGGGTAGTGGCTGCAATGCCCGCAGCACACTCGCCTCACCGAGCGGAGCGTACAGGTCGGGGCGGATCAAGGCGTGCCACGTCGTGTCGAGGTCACTGTGGAAAAAGGTGCCCGTGACGACCACTTCCTTCCCCGGTGTGGCATCCGGCTGCAACCGGATGGATAAGGCGGCCGCTTCATGGGGGTCGACCGCGACGGACTGCACTGCATAGCCTACATACGACGCGGACAACACCACCGACGACGCGTCGGGCAGGCTGCGGCTGTCGATGCGAAACAAACCGCTTTCATTGGCGGCCACGCCGCGTATTTGCCCGTCGTCGCGCCAGGTGACGGTGGCGAAGGGCAGGTGTGTTCCGGTTTCAGCATCCAGCACGTGCCCCGTCAGCACCGCAGGCGGCGTTGGTGCGGTTTCGTAGACCAACACCTGCTTGCGGTCGTCGTCCACGCGCAGGCCCAGATTATAACGGCGAAGGTCGTCATGCAGGCGGTCAAACACCGCGTTGCCCTCCGCTGCGAGGGTGACGCTGCGTCCTGCTACCAGCGCGTCCCGATAAAGAAAGCGGTAGCCCGTTGTTTCGTGCAGGTCGTTGAAGACGGTTCGCAACGGCGTTTGGTCATAGCGAAACGACTGTGCCTGTGCCGGAAGCACCATCAGCAGCCCTACCAACACTACGCCAACGAGCAAAGGAGAACTCCCGAGATGGGTAATTCTCCAGAAGCGGTTGGCATCAAAGAATAAAGCGTTGCTAATGGTCATCGCGAGGAGGGAAGCGACGTGGCGATCTCACCCCGCGCAGAATTACAGCCAGTCATATAGGAGGTGTGATGAAAAAAGATAGGTTGCCCTTCATGTCATTCCCGAATAAACTGATAGCTGTCTGGCCCGGTTTGCTCGAAGCGGCCGCCCGCGACAAGCGCAAGGTCGGCGAGGGTTTGTTCGGTATCGGCGAGGGGGAAGCTGCCTGAAAGCGTCTCCGTGAGGATTTCCGGGTCGGCGGTTAGCGTGAGACCAAAGCGCTGGGCAATAAGGGTGAAGGCCGCCTGAATCGGCTCTGAGGTGAAAGACACCTGCAACCAGTTGGTAAACGGAGTTGCTTCAGCCGCTTCGGGCGGCGTCAGCGTACCACCAGCGGAAACCTGTGCTTCTTCGCCGGGCGACAGGATAACTTGCTCGTTCGTCGGTTGGCTCTGGAGCGACACGCGCCCTTCTTCCAGATACACCGCCGTGCCCGCCTCGTCTGTGCGGACGCCAAAGCGCGTGCCCAGCACGGTGATGATGGCTTCGCCTGCTTCCACAGAAACGGTGCGGCTCGGGTTATGCGTAATCGCAAAGAAACCTTCCCCTTCGAGTTGATACTGGGCGTTTTCGCTGTCTTGGGCGACTTCGTAGAGCTTGGCGGACGGATGCAGCAACACCGTCGAGCCATCCGCTGCCGTCCAGGTCACCACGTCGGTTCCGGCTTCGGCGAGCAAGACGGGCGCAGGTGTGGGGTTCCACAGCAACGCACCCACGGCGATGGCGAGGACGAAGCTGGCGGCAATGGCCCAGCGGACAGCGGGTTGCAGGGTGTAGATGCGGGCTTGCGGCGGCGCCTCAACCTTTGCCATTACGCGGTCGGCGAAGCCGGGAGAAAAGGCGGTGGCGCGGCTCTGGGTCAGTACGTTGGTCATGGCTTTCAGGGACGAGAATTCGGCACGGAGGTCGGGTTCGGAAGCGAGGCGCTGTTCCAGGGCGGCGGCTTCGTCGTCGGTGAGTGCCCCTTCGAGGGCACGGAGCAGGAGGTCGCGGTCGGTTGTCATATGGCACCTCCGAGGTCGGTGGCATCCAGGTGGGGAGCGAGGAGTGTTTTGAGGTTGTCGAGGGCCCGTTTCAACCGCGACATCACGGTGCCGGGCGGGATGTTGAGTAGCGCGGCGGTCTCTTGCGTCGAGTATTCATTGAGCATCCGCAGCACCACCACGGCGCGGTGGTCAGGTTTGAGCTTGCGGATGGCACTTTGCACCAGCGCTTGCTGTTCTTTGGCAGCGAGATCGCGCCCGCCTTCGATGGCAGGTGTTGGCATCTGTTCGAGGTCGTCGCGGCGTAGGAAGCGCAGCCGCCGTTTTTTGCGCCGTTCTAGCGCGGTCAGCGAGGCGTTGATGGCGATGCGCGTCAGGTACGTGCCCACCGCCGCGTCGCCCCGAAACCGATCCAGCGAGCGGTAGAACCGCACAAACGTCTCCTGCCCCACTTCGTCGGCTTCGGGCGTGTGCCCCAGCATGCCGATCACGGTGGCCGCCACCTGCGATTCATACCGCTCCACCAACAGCCGGAACGCGCCCGCGTCGCCGCCTTGGGTACGGGCGATGAGGTCGGTATCGGATAAGGTGGTGGGCGGCATGGCGTGGTGAGTCGGGGAGGCAGGCGTCGCCGCTAAGATAGCCGTTTGCACGAGGACAATTGCAGGGTTGATGGTGCATTTGTCCGTTAGACCGGAGCCGAGGCCGAGGCATTCCATCGAATCTGAAAAAATGGCAAGCCAACCTTGCTTTTCAAAAAGGTAGGAAGAGGGGGAGTGACATTTTTTCAACAAAAACTGTCATTTTGTTCGAAAAACGCCCTTTTGGGGAGATGGAATACGGTTTGTGTAGCGGACGAAACGAATCAGGAAGCGATGGTAGAGACGGAGGTGAGCGCGCTGCTTATACGCCGAGCACCCATATCCTACCCTTCAGCCTCCTCAATTTCTCTCACACAAATACCACTGCACATGCACTAATACCAAACCTGATCTGAGGTACAAGCTATGAACACACTGATCACTCGTCCACTGCGGGCTGCTTGGGTATTCGTACTTGCACTTGTTTTCCTTGCAGCGCCTGCCGCCCATGCCCAGGAAACCCAATGGCGGACCCTCGAACCCACCCTTGCACCGTCTAACTGGTCCTTTGGCCTGAAAGCGGGACTAGCAAACACTGACTTCTACGGGTCGTCTAGTAATGCCGATGGTACCGGCGTTGGTTTCACGGGCGGGGCCTATCTGACCTATCATTTCCATCCCAGGTGGGCGCTTCAGTCGGAATTGATGTACACGCACCGGACAGGCACCGAAGACCACAGTCAGGTCTTTCGGGGTTCTCGGAATGCGGAATATACCTTCGGCTTCCTCGAAGTGCCGGTTCTCATAAAGGCGTATTTGCCCCAGCAGCAAGGCCCCGCGGCGTATGCCACCGTGGGCCCCTATGCCAGCATGCGGCTCTATGAAGATGCCCGCGATGCCAACAACATCTTGCAAACCGTGGACCTCGACAGCGAGTTGCGACGCTGGGATTATGGTGTCGCCGCCGGGTTCGGGATGGAGAGCTTCGCCAACGGCCGGTCGTTGTCTTTCGACGCTCGCTACAATTGGGGCCTGGCCAACCTGTTTACAGACGAAACCCGCCCTGAATTTCGCACGCGTGGTTTCACCGTTGCCGTAGGCATCGGGTTGTAGGCTGGCGTGCCCCCTGTGTATCCTGAGAGGGAGGAGGCGTGTTAGGCGACCTCCTCCTTTTTTTTGTCCGTCGTCGGGGAATTGATTGCTGCCAATCCGGCCTGAATGACCGAGACGATGCGATCTACGTCGTACACGGCACCCGCCCAAACGCCACCGCTGGCCTGCTGCAACGCTGCCCACAGCCGCGTGTCGTTCGGAAGTTGGGCATGCGGCTGAACGTCGGGATGAACGGGGCGCGATTGGAGGAGTTGATCGGCTTCGTCGGGCGTGAGGTCGGTGCTGGCGGTGCCGATGAGGTGAAGCTGGCCGGTGAGGTTGCGGCGGTCGATCTTGATCTGGATACGGTCGCCGTCGCGGACTTTGCCGATGGGACCGCCCGCCAGCGCCTCGGGGCCGATGTGGCCCACGCAGGCTCCGGTCGAGACGCCCGAAAAACGCGCGTCGGTGAGGATAGGGACGGTTTTGCCCCACGGAATAAACTTGAGCGCCGAGGTAAGTTGGTACGTTTCCTCCATTCCCGTGCCCAGCGGGCCGCCGCCGATCAGGACGATAATCTCGCCGGGTTGCAGCGCGGGGTCGGTTTGCCCTTTGATGGCCTGAATGGCCGCCCGCTCGGAGGTGAAGACGCGGGCGTTTCCGGTGTGGCGGTATACGTTGTCATCGTCCACCACCGAGGGGTCGATGGCAGTGGCTTTAATGACGGCACCCTGCGGTGCGAGGTTGCCGGTGGGAAATACCACCGTGCTGCTGAGTCCGGCTTTCCGGGCCGCGTCGGCGTCCATAATGACGTGGTCGGGGTCGATCTGGTCGGCCTTGGCGAGGTGCGCCCGGGCAGCCTGACGCCGTTCGCTTTCTTGCCACCAGCCGAGCACGGTGTCCAGCGTCTCGCCGGTTGCCGTTAGCACATCAAGGTGCAGGAGGCCCATGTTGCGCAGGTGCAGCATTACTTCGGGGACGCCGCCTGCCATAAAGACCTGCACGGTTGGGTGGTTGCGCGGACCATTGGGCAGGGCATCCACCAGCCGGGGTGTTTGCCGGTTGATGCGAATCCAGTCATCCACCGTCGGCTGCTTGAGGCCCGCCGCGTGCGCGATCGCGGGAATGTGCAGCAGCAGGTTCGTCGAGCCGCCAAACGCCGCGTGCAGCAGCATCGCGTTTTCGATGGCTTTGTTGGTCAGGATGGACGAGAGCGGCAGATCCAGTGCTTTCATCCGCAGCAGCGCCCGCGCCGACCGCTCGGCCATATCGAGCCAGATCGGTTCGCCCGACGGGATGAGGGCGCTGTGGGGCAGCGACATCCCCAGCGCTTCGGCGACGACCTGCGCGGTGGCGGCGGTGCCCAGAAACTGGCAGCCGCCCCCCGGCGAGCCGCAGGCGCGGCAGCCCATCGACGCGGCATAGTCAAGGCTGATCAGGTCGTGCGCAAAACGCGCCCCGATGGTTTGGACCTTACCCGCGTCTTCGGCTCCGGTGGCAGGCAGCGTCACGCCCCCCGGCACGATGATGCCCGGCAGGTCGCTGCTTCCGGCGAGGGCCATCAGCGTGGCAGGCAGTCCCTTGTCGCACGTCGCCACGCCCATCACCCCGGCGCGTTGTGGTAGTGAGCGGATGAGGCGGCGCATGGTCATGGCGGCGTCGTTGCGGTAGGGCAGGCTGTCGAACATACCCGTGGTGCCCTGCGAGCGCCCATCGCATGGATCGCTGCACGCAGCAGCGAACGGCAGTGCCCCTTCCGCCCGCATCGTCTCGGCGGCGGCTTTGACCAGCAGCCCGATTTCCCAGTGTCCAGTGTGGTAGCCCAGTGCCACGGGCGTCCCGTCGTCGGCGCGCAGCCCGCCCTGGGTGCTGAGGATCAGATACGGTGTGCGGCCCACGTCGGGCGCATCCCAGCCCATGCCTGCGTTTTGTGTCAGCCCAAACAGGTTGCCGCTTGGCTCTTGCAGCAGCATCTCGGACGTAATCGGAAGCTGGCCTTCCGGGCCATGCCCTTGGGTGCGGGTGGACGAAACAGGAGCGGCGGTGCCCAGGATGTCGGCCAAGGCTGGAGTGGTGTGGGAAAGCATGGGGGTGGAGGAAGGAGAAAAGGGGAAAGCAAAACGAAAGAAGATAGCGGCTCTGCACCACCCGCAATGTCAAGAATCATGGGAGGCGCGTGGTGGCGTAAGCTTCTTTTTCAAACACGTTGTCGTAGTACGGGTCTTGGCCGCGGCTCCAGGCGAGCAGGCTGCTGAAGAAATAGGCGGGGAGAAAGAAAAGACCCCACCGTTCAGCCTGACGTACGTGCACATGCTCATGGTCGCGGCATCGGGCGAGTGCGTCGGGGGTTTGGCCCAGCACCACATGCCCCAGCGTGAGGGCCAGCGCGCCACCTTTGAGCGGAACCGCATGTTGCAAGAGCCATGTCGTGAGGCCGCCATGCACTTCAAGCACACCCTGTACCCGCTGCATGCGGCCACGCGTAGCCAGTGCCAGGGCCGCCATGATCAGCCCGATCAAGGTGATAGGAAAGGCCCAGATGTAACGCAGTAGCTTCATAGGTATAGGGCAGTTCAATCATCTTGATGGTCGTGCTGCGTATGTGACGCGTGATATGAGACGGAAGACGTTAACTTTTCTCCAAATCATGGTGCGTGGCACCCTCACGTTTTACGTTTCAATCACTAAGCGGCACCCACCATATCAGTGACCAACACTAAATCATGTGTCTTTGGTTTGCCCGCAGTAATTTTTTAAGTTCTGGGCGGCGTTGAATGATCCGCCCCATACTCGATGAAATGCAGGTGCCGGCGGCGCTGCCGGCTGTTGTTTGTTGATCCGATGGTTGATGTCTAGGTCTGTCCGTTCTACTGTTGAAGCCACGCCGGAGCCTTTGGTGCGTGCGTTCGAGGTATGGATTCCCGATGCCCGGCGTACCCAACTGCGTTTCCAGTCGGGTTTTTACCGAGGTGCTCGGTCATCTCGCTCAGCGGTTCCTGCGGTTGTTGCCAATGGGCAGGGACTGCCGGGACAGGTGTTGCAGCGCAAAGCCCCGATGATTCTCGAAGATCTGACGGCATATCGGGGCGTTGTGCGCCCGGCTATTGCGGCGCGGTCTGGGTTCAGCGCGGGCGTAGGGCTACCCATCATATACCGGAAAAAGGTGGTCGCGGTGGTGACGTTGCTCTTTGCCACGCCCGAGGGCGCAGCAGGCGCGTTTGAGATCTGGCAACCCAGCGTCGATAGACAAAAAATGGTGTGGGGCGACGGCTTCTACGGCGATCTGCACCCGTTTAAGGCCGTCAGCCAACAAACGGCGTTTGCCTTGGGCGAGGGGTTGCCAGGGCAGGTGCTGGCCTCGCGGGCACCGATCCTGTTTGAAGACCTATCGCTGCAACGCGGGTTTGTGCGCTCGGAAGTGGCAGCCGCTGCCGGATTAAATGCGGGGTTGGGCATTCCGGTGCTGGACGGTGACAACGTGCAGCAGGTGGTGCTGCTTCTCACCTCGGCGCTGACGCCCATTGCGCGGGTGATGGAGATCTGGAAACCCAATTCGCAAGGGGTGTTATCGCTGAACGCTGGGTATTATGGCCCGCTCGCTGGTTTTGCCAAAATCAGTGTGGAAACCCGGTTCAAACGTGGCATCGGTTTGCCGGGGCGGGTATTTGCCGAGCGCACCCCGGTCGTTTTTGAACGACTCACGGGGGAAGCGGGCTTTATCCGCTATGAAGCCGCCGCCCGCGCTGGACTTGACGCGGCGCTGGGCTTTCCAGTGTTTCGGGGCAATGCCGTGGAAGCGGTGGTGGTATTGTTTAATTGAGGGATTGGGGAATGGCCAGTAGGGAATGGGGAAAACCTCTATCGAAAACAACACCGTAGCGACGTGCCGTGGCGCGTCGCGTGCCCGGAAATACCAACCTCGCTGATCTAAATGCCCCGCCATCCCCTACCGAAACAACCCCGCCGGAAACGCATGGTGGGTCACCTTGCCGTTGAGCGCGCCGCCGCTGCCGCTGACGGTGAGGCTGGCGCCGTGGCGCGTATGCACGCGGATCGACTGCGACTCGGCGAGGGCGAGGTCGAGCACCTGCACGAGTTGGTCGGCGGTGAGGAGGCAGGTGGCGGTGTTGCCGCACACGAGACCCAGGAAAAACGCCCGCGCTTTGCCCAATTCCTCTTTCATCAGGCGCACATCGCGGGGGCGAAAGGTGAAGTACCACGGCCCGCGCTCCGACTGGGTATAGCGAATCAGCAGCCGCCGCGAGTCATTCACCTCATAATGTCCAAGGGTTGCGCTGGCCTTGCGCATCGACGCAAAGCCGATACACTCGACAATCTGGGTGAGGGCCGCTCCGAGGTACAGTTCCTTGTCTACAATTTTCATGTGGGGAGGATGGTTGGCAACGAGGCAACAAGGTCGGCGATGCGGTGCGGGGGAGCGGCATGGGCCGGGTCAAACCACGAAAGGGTCGGTCCCAGCCCCACCGCCTCGCCGAGGACAATAAGTGTTGGTGTTTCAAAGTCGGTGATCGTACGGGCGAGGGTGGCCAGGTTCGCAAACGCGGTGCGCTGAGACGCCGTGGTGCCTTGCTGAATGGCGGCAGCGGGCGTGTCAGGATTCCACCCAGTGGCTTGAAGTTGGCGGGCAATGTGGGACCAGCGGCGCAAGCCCATTAGGATGACGAGCGTGCCATTGCGGGGCAGCGTACCCCATTCAATGTCGGCTTGCTGGGTGCCGGGGTGCCCAGTCACAAACGTCACCTGCGCCGAAACGCCCCGGTGCGTTACGGGAATCCCGGCATACGCAGGCACCGCCATTGCGCTCGACACGCCGGGCACCACCTCGAAGGGGATGCCTGCCTGCGCGAGGGCCAGCGCTTCTTCACCGCCCCGTCCAAACACAAACGGGTCGCCGCCCTTGAGGCGCACCACGCTCAGCCCACGCCGGGCGTAGCCGATCAAGAGTTCGATGATGAGCGATTGGGGCACCTTGTGGCAGCCCGGCAGCTTACCCACATCGATGCGCTCAGCGTCGGGGCGTAGGTGCTGCAGCAGGTCGGGGTGGCTGAGGCGGTCGTAAAAAACTGCATCGGCGTTACGGAGCAGCCGCAACGCCTTCAGGGTGAGGAGTTCAGGATCACCGGGGCCGGCACCGACAAGGGAAACCCGGCCGCAATGTGAGGGGATCGTTTGCACAATCGGGAAGTTTTTGTATGTTGTTAGGCCCTATTCGGAAGGGCTTCCATGGGTTCACCGTGGGCAACGCAGCCCGTATATGGTGATGGTGTATGGGCGTGTGTGGGAGTCAAGATTCTCCCATACCCTCAATCTCCATCACCCCCATACCCTTTTATTTCTTGCATAGGCGTTGGTATTGATCATGTGGTGGATTTATGTTTTAGCGTTTGTGCTGACGCTCACAAATTCAGCCATCGCTGTATGGCTCATCACCCGCGAGAACGGGCCTAGCGACTTTGGGCCGTTTCGACGTCGGCGCGGCCCCGAACCGCCTCGCTTTTCTGGCGACCGTGGTTCGGTGATGCATCGTTCCCGGGTACATCGGCGCGTGCGTCAGCCGTAGGGTAGTGGTGTTCATGCCAGTTCCAGGGTTTCGAGGCTGCCGTCGCCGTGGGTTTCGGTGAGCAGCGGTAGGTTTTCCAGTTCTTTTTCCAGGATCATCTGTACTTCGGGGCGGCAACTGCCACAGCCTGTCCCCGCGCGGCTGCGGCTGCACAGGGTTGGCAGGTCGGCGCAGCCCTCGGCGATAAACTTTTTGAGGTTTCCCTCGCCTACGCGGTTGCAGCTACACACCAGCCGCCCGATGGGCGGTTCGGCGACTTCGCCAGGGGCACCGCCCAGCAGCGTCGCCCGCTGCTCTTCTAGCTCGAAGCCGGTTTCAATCAATTGGCGGAAGGTGTCGAACTCGGCCTTGTCGCCCACGAGGATCGCCCCCACCAGCCGGTCGTTTTTGATCACGCACTTCTTGTAGATCTGCCGCCGCAGGTCGGTGAGCACAATCTCTTCGTACTCGTCGGCTTCTTTTTCGGGCACCACCGACTTGCCGAGGGCGCACACATCGAGGCCGTGGATCTTGAGGATGTTAAACGGCACCGAACCTTCGTACGTCGCCCACACATCGCCCGCAATGTGGGCCGCAGCGATGGCGGCCTGCTCCTCGGCGGCAGGGGTGATGCCGTAGAGTTCGCTGTGGTGCTCAGCGATTTCGCCCGCAGCGTAGATGTCGGGATCGCTGGTTTGCAGGTGGTCATTCACGGTCACGCCCCGGCTGTGGTGCAACTCGGTGCGGACGGCGAGGCCGATGTTGGGGCGGGTGCCCACAGCCACGATCAACGCGTCGCAGGACAAGTGGCGGTCGGCTTTCGTGAGCACGCCCCGGATGCGCCCGTGGCCCAGGTAGTCCATCACCACGTCGCCGCAGTACACGTCGATGCCCCGGTCCAGCAACTCTTCTTCGAGGATCATGCTGGCAGTGGCGTCGAGCTGGCGCTGCATCAGCCGCTCGCCCATCTCGATGATGGACACTTGAAAGCCCGCATGTTCGAGCGCCGCAGCCATCTCCAGCCCCAGCAGGCCGCCGCCCATGATGAGCACGCGCGCGCCGGGTTCGAGGTAGCGCTTGATGCGGTCGGCGTCCCAGCGGGTGCGCAGGCTGAAAACGCCGTCCCAGCCCATCGGCACGCCCGTCGGCACAAAGGCGCGGCTGCCGGTGCACAGCATCAGCTTGTCGTAGGCGTGGCGTTTGCCCGAGGCGTCTTCAATTTCCTTGGCCTCGCGGTCGATCTTGACGATTTCACTCGCGGTATGCAGGTGGAAGTCCAGCGTTTCCTGTTTCTCGGGCGACATGGTCGAGAGTGATTCCCATGTGCGCTCGCCGCCTACGTAATCGGGCAGCAGGATGCGGTTATAGAAGCCGTTCGGCTCGCGCCCGAAGACGTGGATTTCGTCCTCGGTGTTGTGCTTGCGGTAGGTCTCCACGAAGTTGCGCGCCGCTGCGCCTGCCCCCACCACGAGGATCCGCTCTTTCGTTTTCTCCACCCGCTCCACACGTACGGCGGTGTACTTGTAATCCGGTTGTTTCGAGCGGGCATCGACGCGGTGGCTGGTGGCGAGGTTGGCCCTTCCATCATGACCGCCCAGCATCTTGCCCCAGTGCATCGGCAGGAACACGGTGCCGGGTTTGATGGCGTCGGTGAGGGTGGCACGGACCGTGACTTCGCCGTGGCGGCTGCTGATTTGGGCGGTGCGCCCGTCGGTGAGGCCCAGCGGTGCGGCGTCGTCGGGGTGGATTTCGAGCATCGGCACCGCCTGGTGCTGGTTCAGCCGGTTGACCTTGCCGGTTTTGGTGCGCGTGTGCCACTGGTCACGGGTGCGGCCCGTCGTGAGGATCAGCGGGAACGTGTCGGTCGGCGGGTCGGGCGCTTCGGTGGGCGTCACGCCGTGCAAATGGGCGCGTCCGTTGGGCGTCCAGAATTGCCCGTTGGCAAACAGCCGGTCGGTGCCGGGGTGGTCGGTGGACGGGCAGGGCCACTGCACCGAGCGCTCGGCTTGCAGGCGGGCATGGCTCAGCCCCGCCACGTCGATGGTGGTGCCCCGGCTCAGGCGGCGGTATTCGTTGTAGATGGCGGCTTCGTCCTCGTAATCGAAGGCCGTTTTCCAGTCCATCTTCTCGGCGAAGCGGCACAGGATCTCCACGTCGGGCAGCGCCTCGCCGGGCGGGTCGATGAGCTTGGGCAGGTACGTGATGCGCCGCTCCGAGTTGGTCATCGTGCCCACCTTTTCGAGCCACGCCGCCGCCGGAAGCACACAGTCGGCGAAGCGGAGCGTGTCGCTGTGGTTGGAAATATCTTGCACGACGACATATTCGCAGGCGTCGAGGGCACGTTCGAGCCGTTTCAGGTCGGGCAGCGACACGGCGGGGTTGGTGCAGATGATCCACAGCGCTTTTAATTCGCCGCGCTCCATTGCCGCGACCATTTCGGTGGCGGTGAGGCCGGGCTTGTCGTCGATGCTGGGCACGCCCCAGAACGACGCCACCTCGGCGCGGTGCTGCGGGTTGCTAAGGTCGCGGTGGCACGCCAGCAGGTTAGCGAGGCCGCCCACTTCGCGCCCGCCCATAGCGTTGGGCTGGCCCGTCAACGAAAACGGCCCGCAGCCGGGTTTGCCGATTTTTCCTGTCAGCAGTGACAGGTTGAGCAGCGCAAGGTTTTTATCCACACCGTGCACGCTCTGGTTCAGGCCCATCGCCCACAGGGTCAGCAGCGTCGGGCTTTCGCCCATCCACTGTGCCGCCTGCCGGATGTCATCGACGGGGACTTTGCAGATCGCGGCGGCTTCTTCCAGCGTCGTTGCGTGCACGGAAGCCTTGCACGCCTCAAAGCCGTCGGTGTGGTTAGCGATAAAGTCGTGGTCGATCAGGTCCTGCTCAATCAGGTGCGCAGCGATGGCGTTGAACAGCACCACATCGGTACCGGGCTGAACCTGCAGATGCAAGTCGGCGAGGGCGCACGACTGCGTCCGGCGCGGGTCCACCACGATGATTTTGACATCGGGGTTCTGCTGCTTACGGGCTTCGATGCGGCGGAAAAGAATGGGGTGGCAATAGGCCGGATTCGCGCCAGCAATGAAGAAGCAGTCGCACGCTTCGATGTCGTCGTAGCTGATGGGCGGGGCGTCGTCGCCGAGGGCCTTTTTGTAGCCCACCACCGCCGAACTCATGCACAGCCGCGAGTTGGTGTCGATGTTGTTCGAGCCAATGAACCCTTTCATCAGCTTGTTGGCGAGGTAGTATTCTTCGGTCAGGAGCTGACCGGAGACGTAGAACCCCACCGAGCGGGGGCCGTGGGCTTCGATGAAGCCCCGGAAGACCCCCGCCGTGTACTCCAGCGCCTCATCCCACCGAACGCGCCGAAGTGTCTCTTTGCGGCGATGCCGCAACATCGGATACAGGAGCCGGTCTGTCTGATCCATCGCCACGTGGTGCAGGTACCGACCTTTGCTGCACAACATGCCCCGGTTCACCGGGTGGTCGGGGTCGCCTTCAATGGACAGGCGACCGTCGCGGTGGCGCGTCACCTCCACGCCACATCCGACGCCGCAGTAGCAGCAGGTGGATTTGATGGTCTGTTTGGTGGTTCTCACAACAGGTTCGGCTTGGCTAGAAAAACGGCCCCTTGAGGGGGCTGTCGCGTGGCGGCAGGGGGTGGAGTTCGCTGGCTGATTACACCCTCCGGCCCTTGCGGGCCACCTCCCTCAAGGGAGGGGTTGGGTAGGTGGTCATGCGGCCACAGAGGTTCGGCCCAGCACATCTTCGCGGGTAGATTCGGCGATGGCGGCGGCTTCGGCGATGAGGGCGGGGGGGACGCCCAGTTCGTTCAGCGTAGCGCCCAGGTTTTCGATCACGGCATCGAAGTGGGTGTCGTCAAGGCCGCGTTCCACCAGCCGGGCGTGGGCTGCCGTCATCGTGCGTCCGCTGTAGCGGTTCGGGCCACCCAGGGCCACGGTCAAAAACGACCGCTGGTGGCGCTTCAGGCGCTCCATGTCGGTCCCTTCGAAAAAGTGTTTGATGCGTTCGTCCGAAACGACGTGTCCGTAAAACACATCGACGGCGGCGTTGATGGCGGCTTCTCCGCCGAGGCGTTCGTAAAGGGTGGTTTCCATGACAGGTTGGGTTTAAGATTTATATAAAGCGAGGTCATCGTGAGGAGCCGGAGGCGACGTGGCGATCTCACCCCGACCCCAGGTAGCGTTCCCGCAAGGGGTGAGATCACCACATCCCGCAAGGGCGGGATTCGTTATGACGAGGAAAAGGGGGCGCTGAGGGCTAATACACATCGCGGAGGTAGCGCTTGGCGCGTTTTAGCTGTTTCAGGTAGTCGGCGGCGGCCTCTTCGGTGAGTCCGCTTGCAGTGCGGATGACCTCGAACAAGGCGGCGTCTACGTCTTTTGCCATGTGCGAGGCGTCGCCGCAGACGTAGAAGGCGCCGCCGTCTTCGAGCCATGCAAACAGCGTCTCGGCGTGCTCTCGTATGCGGTGCTGCACGTACACCTTCTCGGCGCCGTCGCGCGACCACGCGAGGTCCAGCCGGTCCAGCGTGCCGTCGCTGAGGAAGGCTTCCAGTTCGTCGCGGTACAGGTAGTCGGTGGCTTCGTGCTGGTCGCCGAAGAACAGCCAGTTTTTACCCGTTGCGCCGCTGGCCTTGCGTTCTTCCAGAAAGGCCCGGAACGGCGCGATGCCGGTACCAGGGCCAACCATGATGACCGGCGTCGCTGGGTCTGTGGGCAGGCGGAAGGCGTTATTGTGATGCACAAACACAGGCAACGGCGTCTCGTCGAGGCACCGATCCGCCAGAAACGTGGAGCAGACGCCCGTCTTGGCGCGTCCGTGGGCTTCGTAGCGCACCGCGCCAACCGTCAGATGCACCTGTCCAGGGTGGGCCTTGGGGCTCGACGAAATCGAATAGAGCCGGTGCGCCAGCGGGCGCAGTAGGTCGATAAAAGCCTGCGGTTCAAACCGGACATCGGGGTAGGCGAGCGCCAGATCCAGCACGTCGCGGCCCCAGAGGAAGTCGTTCAGCGCGTCGCGGTTTTCGAGGATGGCGCGGAGGTCGCCGTCGCCACTTTGTTCGGCATAGGCCTCGAGCAGGGCTTTCGGCGGCTCGGTGATGGTGCGGTGGTGTTGCAAGGGATCGCGCAGCGGCAGCGTTTCATCGCCAAGTGTCACAGCTTCATCACCTGTCCAGCCAAAGGCTTCCAGCAGATCACCCACCAGTGCGGGGCAGTTCTGCGGGATGATGCCGAGCGCGTCGCCCACCTCGTACGTCAGCCCCGAGCCGCTGAGGTCGATCTCGATGTGGCGCACGTCTTTGACGGAGCCTTTGGCGTTCAGCGGGCGGTTAGTGAGGAGCCGGGCAGCGAAGGGGTTGTTGCGGTCGTAGCGTGGTGCTTCAGGCTCGGGCAGCACGGGTTCTCCCACGGCCTGTCCATCGCCGGAAATGACCTGTCCATCGCCGCCAAACGCGGGGACCGTGGCGCTGCCGTTGGCTCCACACACCCAACCCGCGAAGTAGCCATTGAGCCACTGCCGCTGTTCCTCGGTGAAGGGGGCATTGTTGGGAAGGAAGGGGACGAGCATGGTGTGGGAGGAGGGAAAAGATTAGAGGGAAGAGGGTTGTGGGTTTGAGGAAAAAGGGGCATCCCGCTTCCCTCATCCCCCTTCCCTCGCGAGCCGTTAGGCGAGCGCGAGGGCACCATCGCCGGAGGGTTCCGCCAGTGCTTCGCTGACGCTATCCAGCCATTCGGAAAACGGGTCTTCGAAGTCGATATCGCAGTCGATGCGGGGGTGCAGGCGCTGCGCGCCGAGGGCTTCGAGGCGGGTGTCGAGGGCCTTGCCGGCTTGGCAGAAGTCGGGGTAGCTGCTGTCGCCAAGGGCGCAGATCGAAAACGTTGTCTGTTCGAGGCGCGGCGCGCCGTCGTCGGCGAGGGCGTCCCAGAAAAGCTGGGCGTTGTCGGGCATCTCGCCGTCGCCATAGGTGCTGGTGATGATCAGCAGGTACGCGGTGGCGGCGAGGTCGGCGGGGTCGACGGCGTCGAGTGCCTTCGCCTCGGCGGCAAAGCCGTTGGTGTTCAGTTGCTTGACGGTTTTTTTCGCCAGCCCTTCGGCGGTGCCCGTCTGCGAGCCAAACAGCACGGTGACGGGAATGGCGGGGGCGGTGGGCTCCGGGGCGGCAAAGCCGAGGGTCGCAGGGTTGACCTCCTGTACCGAATACAGTCCGGCGAGGAAGCCATTAAGCCACGACCGCTGCTCGCGGCTGAAGGGGGCGTTGTCGGGAATCGTCGGCGTCATGACACGTCCGTGGTTTCGAGGAATAAGGTTTGGAGCGCCGCTTCGTCGTGGCGGCGGGTGAAGGCGGCAAACGACTCGTCACCGTCGCGCTCGCGGAGGTAGGTGTTGAGCACGGTGGCGAGAAGGGGCGGGACGTCGGTGATGGGCACGCTGCGGATGAGTTCGCGGCCAATGCCCTGGTCCTGATCCATGCCGCCGCCCACCACGATGGTGCAGCCGTCCACGCGGGTGCCGTCGTCCAGCTTCACCGACGCGCC
This sequence comes from Rhodothermia bacterium, assembly GCA_030428385.1. Taxonomy (GTDB): domain Bacteria; phylum Bacteroidota; class Rhodothermia; order Rhodothermales; family JAAAOL01; genus JAUIDY01. Next base: position 34,855 of record JAUIDY010000004.1, read on the forward strand.
CAGCAACCCGATGTCGCCGCAGTAATGCTGGGCGCACGAGTGGGGGCAGCCGGTAAAATGGATGTTGATGGGCTGATCCATCGGCACCTGCGCGGCGAGGTAGTCGCCGATGACGAGGAGGTGCTCCTTGGTGCGTGAGTTGGCATACTGGCATCCGGCCGCGCCCGTGCAGGCCACCAGCCCGCTCCGCACGTCTTCGGTTTCATAGTGGAAGCCAAGGGCGATGATGGCGGCTTTGACCGTGTCCACATCGGCGTCGGCGAGGTCGGGAATCAGCAGGTTCTGGAAGATGGTCAGCCGGATGTCGCCGGAGCCATAGCGCGTGGCGATGTCGGCGAGGCCGCGCATCTGCTCCGACCGCATGCGTCCCACCGGCACCACGATACCAACGTACTGCTTCCCATTCTGACGTTGGGCGTGGAAACCGATGTGACTGTGGCGCACCACCGGGGGGCGGGTGGTGCATTGATCGAGTGGCAACGCGATCAGGTCGAAGGCGAGGCGCTGCTGCACCTCCGCCATAAATTTTTCGACGCCCCAATCCCGCAACAGGTAGATCAGGCGCGCCTTTTTGCGGTTGGTGCGGTTGGCATTTTCGAGGTAGACCCGCACGATGGCGGCCGCCACGGCGACGCACTGTTCGGGGCGCATCATAAAGCCGGTGTCGCTGGCAAACGACTTGTGCCCGGTGATGCCGCCCAGTTCGAGGCGGAAATACACGCCGGGCTCCACGCCTGCGCCGTCGTCCACCCGCACCGCCATAAAGCCGATGTCGTTGGTGTCCGACGCCGTGCTCACCTGGCCGCCGCCGTCGAAGGCGATGTTGAACTTGCGCGGCAGGCCGTACAGGTCGGCGCTATTGAGGATGTAGTGGTTCATTGCCTTCGCCATCATCCGCACGTCGTACAGTTCCTGCGGGTCGAAGCCCGCCGTGGGCGAGGCGGTGATGTTGCGGAGGTTGTCAGCCCCCGCGCCCTTCGAGGTCAGGCCGATGTCGTAAAGGCCAAGCAGCACGTCGGCGGCGTGTTCGGCCTTGATCTCGCGGAGCTGCATGTTGCCGCGTGTAGTGATGTCGCCATAGCCCGCGCCGTACGCATCGGCGAGGTCGGCGAGGCCGCGAAGCTGATCGGCACGCAGCATGCAGCCGGGGATGCGGCAGCGCAGCATAAAGCCCTCCTGCGCGGGGGCCACGTTGAACAAGCCGAGCGCTTTGTAGCGGAAGATGTCGTCGCCTTCGGGCATCTTGCCCGCCGCCGCATTCGCCACCACTTCGTCCCACATCGCGTGCGGGTTTTTTTCCAGCTTGATCCGCTCCTGCTTGCACAACTCGTCGAAGGGCGTGCCATAGAGCGTATCAATCCCCGGCTCGGCGAGGTCGTTCGTCGCCGCGTCGGGGTCGTGCGTGATTCGTCCGTCGGCCGTCTGCCCCGCAAAGGGCAAGCCGCCGCGCTGCATCGCTCCGGCCATAAAGCCTTGTAAATACTGTTTTTGTTCTTCGCTAAACGGTTGCATGGTGGGATGAACGTTTAGGGTTTTGGCTGTTTGCTATCGGCGTTCGGCTATCAGCAAAAACATGTTGGTTTGGTGGTCATGTGTTGAAAAAACAGGGATCAGGAAGGCGGCACCGGGGGAACCACCGCCTTCCTGATCCCTGGAGCATTAGGCCATCGCAGGGGCGAGCACCGCCTGTTCGTTTTCTTTCATTCTCGTTTCCCATTCCTCCTTGGCGGCTTTCTCGTCGGCTTCGGAGAAGCGCACGGCGAAGGCGAGGAACGAGGCGCACAGCACAATGCCGCCAAGGATGAGGAAAGCCGTAGGCCAGGCGATGGAGCCTTTAAACAGGAATCCGGCCATCACGGCACCGAAGTTGCCGCCGGCCCCGACGATGCCTGCCACGGAGCCGAGCGCTTTCTTGTTGACAAACGGGACGACGGAGAACGTCGCGCCTTCCGACATCTGCACGAACAGGCTGAAGAAGATCAGCGAGGCGATGGCGACGGGCAACACCGACATGCGCGAGAACAGCATCAGCGCGATGCCTTCGATGAAGAGGGCGATAAAGAGCCACTGCACGCGCCCGCGCAGCCCTTTCTTCGCGCCAAACTTGTCGCCAAACACGCCGCCGAGGGTGCGGGCGAAGATGTTCATCAGCCCGAAGAGCGCGGCCACCACGCCCGCCGTGGCGAGGTCAAGCGTGAAGTAGTCGGCGAAGTAGAGCGCGGCGACGTTGTTGATGGTGAGTTCGATGCCGAAGCAGGCGGCGTAGATGAAAAACAGCGCCCACACGCGGTAGTCCTTGCAGGCCATCAGGAAGGTGCCCTTGGCCGATTTCTTGGTGCCAATCTCGATGCCTTTGGCGCGGAGGTCTTTGAAGTTGCCTTCGGGGGTGTCCGTCGTGAAGAAGTAATACAGGACGCCCACGACCATACACACGGCCCCGGCGACGATCATCGACACACGCCAGCCCATCGCTTCTGTCATGCCCAGGCCCAGCATGCCCAAGAAGATGAGCGGCATGACCATCTGCGTGACGCCGCCTCCGAGGTTGCCCCAGCCCGCCGACGTGGCGTTGGCGGTGCCGACGACGTTGGGGGCGAACATGATGGAGGTATGGTACTGCGTGATGACAAAGCTCGCGCCGATGACGCCGATGAGGAGGCGGAAGATGAGGAAGGTGGTGTAGTCTTGCGCCAGCCCAATCGCCATCACGGGAATCGCGCCGAGGATGAGCAGCCACGTGTAGGCGAGGCGCGGCCCGATGCGGTCGCACAGCCAGCCGATCAGCAGGCGGGCGATGATGGTGACGGCGACAGAGGCGATGATGGTGTTGCCCACCTGCGCGGGCGTCAGCGCCAGTTCTTCGCGCACCACCTTCATCAGCGGGGCGATGCCAAACCAGGCGAAGAAGCAGAGGAAGAAGGCGAACCAGGACATGTGAAACGCCCGCATCTGCGGCGTGGTGATGTTGAACAGGTTGATGCGGGTGGCTTTTCCTTTGAGTTCCATGTTTTTATCGGGGGCGGGGTGGGTTCGGAGGGAATCGAGGGGATTAGAAGTTGACCGTGGTGCCGAGGAAGAACCACGTGGAAGTGCTGGTGCCAAACACGGCTTCGGCCTGATCGCTGGCGACGAAGACCGACGCGCCGCCAACAATGCTGAAGGCGTCGTTGTATTTGACGTTGACGGTGAGGTCAACCTCTTGGCCGAGCGCCGTGCCCTCGCCAAGGTCTTCGGACAGTTGGAAATGGTGCACGTCTAGCTTGGCCCCCATACGGGATGAGAGCGGGTGGCTCAGTTGCAGCACGGCGTTGTGCAAGCCGCCGGGACGGAACGTGGCGTTGAAGGGGAAGAAGTCGAGGAAGCCGTAGAACTTGTGGTTGGTAGCGAAAAGCGTGTTGAAGGTCGTCGCTTCATCGTCCGTGGCGTTGTTGTCGCCGGAGAGGATGGTGTACATCGCCCCGATGCGGCCTTTGCCAGCCTTCATGCCAGCGGCCACGCTGACGAGGTACGCGGCGATGGAGGACCGGGCGGCGTCGCCAGCAGCGGTTTTGCCAAACTGATAGGCAGCTTCCACTTCATAGTCGAAGGCCGAGGCTTTGCCCCGGAGCGTCGTGCCCACCGTGGCGCGGTTCAGCGCCGATTCACCCGCATCAGGCCCGGCTGCAATCTCAGCGTCGTTGTCATCATAGAGCGCAAAAAGCTCCAGCGACGGCGCGCCCAGCGACCACGTTGAGTAGACGCCCAGCAGGTTTTGGGAGGTCGCTCGGTCGTCCACCAGCCGGGCGGCGAGGACATCCACCTTGGCCTTGTCGCTGGCATAACTCAGCACACCAGCGTCAAACGTGCGTCCCACGTTGCTCCAGCCGACGCTGCCGATCAGCCGCTGGTTACCGTACGCCAGTTCCTGACGGCCCACCTTCAGGTTCAGGTTGCTGCCGAAAAGGTTGGAGACGGCGAAGTACGCCTGATGCAGGTCCAGCGCCGGGGCTTGTCCGTCCAGCGTGCCACGTCCGGCAGCGGGGTTGCCGTTGCCAAACGTCCGCGCATCCTGGATCTGGACAAACGCCTTGACATCAGCGGCAGGCTGAAACGCCACGTTGAGGCGCGTACGCAGGAGATGCAAGCTGGGTGGCTCAGCGGCCGACTTCCGGTCCAACTCGCTGCGGTGCCGGACTTGCCCGCTGATGGTGAGGGCGTCGAACAGATCGGGAGAAGGCTCGGCGGCTTCAGCAGAAGAGGCGGTGGAGGCCGCCGTTTCTGTCGTGTCGGAAGGGTCTGCGGCGGCCAAGGGGATGTTCGTCTCTTGTGCCGTGGCCCGGTGCGAGATCGCAACCACAAGCATTACAATGAGAAGAGGAACTCGATACGGTTTCATGCGCTTTACCTGTTTGCATGGCGAAATAGTCGTGCACGCAGTCGTCGGTGGCATCGGGGCTCAACCAATCCACCGACGGCTTTTTTTTGCCCGTCCTGTGCGGTGAGGTTCTTTATTTTGCAGCCGGGCGGGCAAGAAGCGCCAAGCGACAAAGGGCATATTTGATTAATTCAATTTCCTGTCAGACTAAGTTTTTTAGGCATAATTGGGTATGTGCCTAAATTATTGACAATGAATTATAGCTATGACGTTACGTTGGTGAAAGGAAATTCAGTGAAGGATCGGTGAAGAGGTGTGGTTAGAAGCGCTTACATTTTCCGGCCGAAAACAGGAAGCGCTTTGCACGTAAGGATGCAAACGGGAGAAAGGGTGAGCGGGAGAAGGGAAACTGGTTGCAAGCACCCGAAAAAGGGGAAGCAAGACCGACCAAACTGACGGCCCACAGCCTAACGTTCCAAGGCATCCAGCAACCGCTGGTGGAGGCCACCAAAGCTGCCGTTGCTCATGATCAGGGCCACATCGCCGGGGCGCAGGTGGGTGAGGAGGAGGGGCAGCAGCGCGTCGGCGCTGGGGCGGAGAAACGCCGGGGTGCCGCGTTCGTGGATATGCTGGACGACGGTTTCCGCATTCATAAAGTTCGCGGCCTCGTCGTTGTGTCGAAACGGCGGGGCGCTGAGAAAAGCGAGCGCGGCATCGTCGAAGGCTTCGCTGTAGGGTTGCTCGAAGATTTTGCGGCGGCTGGAGTTGCTACGCGGTTCAAAGATGGCAACGATGCGGCGCTCGGGCCAGCGGGCCTGCACGGCGCGGATGGTCTCGCGAACAGCAGTGGGATGGTGGGCAAAATCGTCTACCACCAGCACGCCGCCTGCTTCGCCCCGCACTTCCTGGCGGCGCTTCATGCCTTTGAACGAGGCAAACCCGGTAGCAATTTGTTCGGAGGTCAGTCCTTCGTCTAATGCCAGCGTACACACCGCCAGCGCATTCATCAGGTTGTGCCGTCCGCTCATCGGCAAGGCGATGGTTGCCACGGCTTCACCTTGCACCGAGAGCGTAAATGTTTGTCCGCCGCTGACGGTTTGAACATCCGTCGCGGTGACTTCGGCATCGGGGTTGTCCAGCCCATAAAGGCGCACCCGGGCGTAGGTGTAGTCCGCCAGATCGCACACAGCGTCGGCATCACCGTTGAGGACGAGCAGGCCGGTGGAGGGCATGGAGCCGACGAAGGCACGGAAGGCTTTCTGGTACGCGTCCCAGTCGGCGTAGATGTCGGCGTGGTCAAACTCCATCGAGGTGACGATGGCGCTGGTGGGGCGGTAGTGCAAAAACTTGGGCCGCTTGTCGAAGTAGGCGCTGTCGTATTCGTCACCTTCCACCACAAAATGCTGCCCGGTGCCCACCGCGTAGCTGCGGTTGGTGTTGGTCATCACCCCGCCGACGAGGAAGCCCGGATCGAGGGCTGCCTCACGAAGAGCATGGGCGAGCATGCCCGTCGTGGTGGTTTTTCCGTGTGTACCCGCTACCACCAGCGGACGGTGGCCCTGCAGAAAGAAGTGGTGCAGGGCTTCGGGAAAGGATTGCTGTACGAGTTCATGGGTGCGGGCATAGGCCGCTTCCACATGCGTAGGCTTACATGCATTGCCGACGATTACCAGGTCGGGAGCCGGTTTCAGGTGCGCCGCGTCGTAGCCCTCCTGCACGGCGATGCCCATTTCGGCGAGGCGGGTGCTCATGGGTGGATAGGCGGCTTCATCCGAACCCTGCACCTCGTATCCGGCTTCCCGAAACAGCCCCGCCAACGAACCCATGCCCGTACCGCAGATGCCAATCAGGTGCACCGAGCGGATTTTTTCAGGAGCAGGGACGGGTGGCTTGTTGAAGATGCGGAGGGGGGCGTCGGCGAAGTCGGTGAGCTTAATCATGAAGACAGGGCGTGCGTGAAACCGGCGCAGATGAACGCGGTGCCGGGCGCAATGTTTGTGGCACGCCCTGCCTTCGGACTCGTGTTATTCGACGGGCAGGGTTTCAGCAGGCAGGTTGCGCGTAAACGAAACGGTCGGGTCGACCGCCGAGGTGGGGCGGGCGCAGTTATCGCCTTCCACGTTGATGGTGCCCTCCAGCATGTTGCCTTCATCGTCGAGGAGGAAGGTGCCGGTCCAGGTTTCGCAGCCGTTCAGGACGGTCCAGCGGAAGCGCCCGAAGTCGTCAATCTCGCCATCGAGCGGACGGCCATTGGGAAAGACTCCGGCAATGCGCAGGGTGCCTGCGATGGCATCGCCCTGCTGTTTGAGGTCGAGGAAGGAACTGAGGCGGAAGCTCACGCCGGACCATTCGCCTTCGAGGGCGGCGGTGGGCTCATCGTTGGCTCCGCTGGTATCGCAGGCAGCGAGGAAAAGGACGAGGGTGAGCGAAAGAAGCGTGTATGTGAATGTGCGTGGCATGGAAGAGTGATCGCTTGGGTGAAAAAGAGGCGTCACTCCAACATGCGAGATCTGGGGGAGCAGTGGATCGTTTTCTGAGATTCAGGCGGACAGAAGGGCCAGCCACCTACCCCTTCGGCGCAGGTGGCGGTCCGCCCGTGAGTCCCAACCGAATCGCCGCATCGCGCTCGGCGGCGGTGTTTTTGGCAAGGTCGTCCGGGACAAGGCCCAAACGCTCAGCGCGTTGTTGCCACTTTTTGCGGGCAAGGCGCTGCATGTCGTCCACGGAGTCAGCTTCGTCTACAATTTCGAGGCCCAGCAGCGTCTCCACCACATCTTCCATACTCACGATGCCCGCCGTGCCGCCGTATTCGTCCACCACCAGCGCAAAATGTTCGCGGCGGTCCATCATTCGCTCGAAGCAGGTGGGTAGCGGCAGCGTCTCGGGCACAGCGAGGATCTCACGTTTCAGGTCGTGCAGCGGCGTGTCGCCTTTGTTCTGGGCCGCAGTCAGGAGGACTTCATCCTTCAGCACGTAGCCGCTGATTTCGTCGCGGTTGGTCTGGAAGATGGGGATGCGAGAGAACCGAAGGCTTTCGTGTTTTTCGATTACGTCAGCCGCAGTCATTGTTTCGGACAGGGCAAAGATGACGGTGCGGGGCGTCATCACGTCGCGCACGCGAATGGAACGGAAGCGAAACAGGTTTTGCAGGAAGCGCGACTCGCTTTCCTCGAAGACGCCCTCGCGTTCGCCAATTTCGGCCAGTGCCGCCATCTCGGCGCGACTCACCGAGGCTCCCTTGTCGCCGCGCGACAGCATCCGCGTGATGCCCATCGACAGCCACACGAGCGGTTTCATGGGCCACTCGATGATGGCCAGCATCCGCGCAATGCTGGGGGCCATGCCGCGCCAGTACAACGCACCCAGCGTTTTGGGAATGATTTCGGAAAGGACAAGGATGAGCAGCGTCAGCACGCCGGAAATGATACCGACGTATGCATCGCCGAACACCTTGGTGGCCTGCGCCCCCGCGCCCGTCGCGCCGACGGTGTGCGCGATGGTGTTGAGGCTGAGGATGGCTGCCAGCGGTCGCTCAATGTCCTCTTTGAGTTTGCGCAGGCGTCCACCGGCCCGGGCGTCTTCTTTTTCTTTCATCGCCACATATGACGGCGTCACGCTCAGGAGCACAGCCTCCATCACCGAGCACAAAAACGAAATACCCAGCGCCAGCGAGACGTAAAAAACAAGCAGAACCATAGAATCGGAGAGACGACCAAAAGCAGAACACAGGGGACAAGGTACAACATGGCGCGCAAAGACAAAGGGCACCCGGCGTTAAGATAGCCGGGTGCCCTTCGCATCATGGTACAAAACGACGGCTAATCTTCCGGAAAAGCGAAGATTGCGTCGTCGATCTCGGCGTTGGGGGTGGCTTCATTGAGCTTGATGCGGACGGTCTGGCCGCCTTGCACCATCTCCATCCCAAAGGCAATCTGCACACCGCCGACTTCGCGGTAATCCGTCATGTAGGTCGTGGTCGGGACGATGTTGCCCGTCTGGCCGTCCACGCCTTGCCCGTCTTGCCGCACCATCAGGAAGGTTTCGGCATCGAGATACACGGTGACGTCCGCCATCTCGGGACGCATCACTTTGATTTTGTGGGTGTTCTGCTCGCGGACGACTTCTTCGCCGAGGTATTCGAGGGTGTAGCCGTCGGCTTCATACCCGACCAGGATGCCATCCATGTCGGCGCCTTCGCTGGAGACAGCGGCGACTTCGGCAGGGAGCTTCTGTGGCTTGGTGCTCATCATCGGGTTGATGTTCCAGGCCGTCTCGCCGTCATAGCTGTTGACGAACTGCATGCCCATGGCGTCCACGTCGCTGCGCGTCATGTTGGGGCGCTTCTGCTGGATGGTCATGTCGAGGGTCATGCCTTGGATGTCCAGGGTGCCCATGGCCGTGTAGCTGGTCAAGGCATCGAGGTTTTCTTGGCCTCCCAGGGCCGCGATGTGCTTCTGCACAAGCTCTTGCTCCATCGTCAGCGGTTCCTGGGCGTTTTCAGACGACTTACAGGCGCTGAAGAGCAGCAGGCCGCTCATCAAGCACGTGAGGAGAAGGGAAGGGTAACGTTTCATAAAAGTGGTGAGGTTTGGTGCATGGTAGATCGCCCTACGGAAAAGCAAAGCACATGATTCAGCAGGTCCATCAATCCTAGAGTATAGGTATCTTATTCGGTACTTGCCGTGTCAACTAAGGCAGGACGGGAAAGACGTAGTCCGTTGGTTTTCTGAAACGTAAAACAGGAGGAAGCCAAAACCCATCGTTACGCAAAACATTCACGTTTTATGTTTCACGAACGCTGGGCGGAGCCTGAAGTCCATAAACCGATACTTGATTGATGAAACCGTACATCGAGACCAACCGGGGCCTGTGGAATGGCTGGGCCCGCCTGCATGAAACTTCTGCGTTCTACGACCCCGATGCTTTCCGGGCGGGGCAGTCCAGCCTCCAGTCCATCGAGCGGGAAGCGCTGGGCGACGTGCGGGGCCTAACGCTGCTGCATCTGCAATGCCACTTCGGGCAAGACACGTTGTCTTGGGCGCGGGAAGGAGCCGTCGTCACCGGTGTTGATCTGTCTGACGAAGCCATCCGCATCGCCCGCGCCTTGAGGGACGAACTGGCGCTACCGGCCACGTTTATTGCATCTGATCTCTACGACCTGCCGCAGCACCTTGATGCCACGTTCGACATCGTCTTCACCTCGTATGGCGTGTTGGCATGGCTGCCTGACCTTAACAAATGGGCCGCGCTGGTGGCCCGCTACCTGAAGCCGGGTGGCACGTTTTATATCGTCGAGTTTCATCCGGCGATCAACATGCTGGACGACGCGGGGCGGCTGGAGCATACCTACTTTCCGCAGGGCGCCGAGCAGTACACCAACCAGGGCTCGTACGCGGAGCCCGACGCCGATTTTACGCACGACGCCTACGAGTGGACGCACCCCCTGGGCACTATCATCTCGGCGCTGACTACCGCTGGTTTACGGATCCAATCGCTGCGCGAATATCCCTTCAGCCCATACAACTGCTTCGACTTTGTGGAGGCGACGGCACCGGGGCGGTATGTGCACAAAGACCACCCCGGTTTCCCGTTGCTCTTTTCGCTCCGCGCCACCCGCTGACGACCCAATCGGCAGAAAAAGGGCGAAATCCAGAAGGGATGACTTGACGTTGTCGCCCCCTGGCTTCAACTTGAGCGGCGGAGTGGCCACAGGTCGCTTTTCTTTATCGTCAGGGTGTACGCACTCCTTCCTTGAGGGAGCCGTTATACGTCATCTGAAGAAACCCTGAACATCTGAACACAGAACGGTAGGCTTGTGCAGGAAACGCAGAACGGAACGAAAAAATATCGCTGGGTACTGAAAGACGTTGCTCATGCGGGCGCGGTGCCGATGTTGGCGCGGCAGTTAAACGACCTGCCCGAAGCACTGGCGCGGGCGCTGGTGCTGCGGGGCATCACCACGTTCGATGAGGCGCGGCGCTATTTCCGCCCCTCGAAGGAGACGCTGCACGATCCGTTCCTGATGCAAGACATGGATGCCGCCGCCGACCGGGTGGGGCAGGCCATCCAGCGGGGTGAGCGTGTGCTGGTGTATGGCGACTACGACGTGGACGGCACCACCTCTACAGCGCTGATGACCAGCTTTTTGCGCAGCCAGGGCGTGCCCGCCGATTTTTTTATCCCCGACCGCTTCAAGCACGGCTACGGCCTTAGCAAGGCCGGCATCGACCACGCCAAAACCCAGGGCGCGAAGCTTATCATTGCACTCGACTGCGGCATCACGGCGATTGACGAAGCCGCCTATGCCCGGTCGCTCGGCATCGACCTGATTATCTGCGACCACCACACGGCGGGCGAGACGTGGCCCGACGCCGTGGCCGTGCTTGATCCCAAGCGCCCGGATTGCAACTACCCGTTTAACGAACTGAGTGGTTGTGGCGTCACGTTTAAGCTGGTGCAGGCCACCCTCCGTCGGCTGGGACAGGATCCGGAGTCCGCGTCGCAATACCTTGACCTCGTTGCGGTGTCTACCGCCAGCGATCTCGTCCCGCTCGTCGGCGAAAACCGCGTGCTGATGCGGGAAGGGTTTGTGCAATTAAAAGAAGGAGCACGCATTGGGCTGCGGGCGCTCGCGAAGCAGGGCGGTGTGGATTATGACCATGTGACGGTGGACCGCATCGTGTTTGCCATCGGGCCGCGCATCAATGCGGCGGGGCGGATGGAACACGCCCGACAGGCCGTCGAACTGCTGCTGGCCGACGACATGGCAACAGCCCAGCACCTGGCGCAGGAATTGGAACGCGTGAATAATGACCGTCGCAAGCTGGACCGCGAGATCTGCGACGATGCGTTGGACAAGGCGAAAATCCAGATGGGCGGTCGGTTTCGGCATGCCCTGGTGTTGCATGAGCCTGGCTGGCACCAGGGCGTCATCGGTATCGTTGCCAGCCGGGTGGTGGACCGGTATCATCGCCCCGCGGTGATGTTATGCACGGCCAACGGCGCGGCCAAAGGCTCCGCCCGTTCGATCCCCGGCGTGAATATTTACAAAGCGCTGAAGCAGTGCGATGACCTTATCACCCAGTTTGGCGGGCACGACTTTGCCGCCGGGCTCACCCTGCCCGAAGCCAACGTCCCGGCGCTGCGCGACCGCCTCGACCGCGTGATCGAAACGATGGTTCAAGACCCCGATCTGTTGCTGCCCTCCATCGACATCGACGCCCAGGTGACGCTCCATGACATCGACGACCGGTTTTGGGCGGTGCTGAAGCAGTTTGGCCCTTTCGGCCCCGAAAACATGAAACCGGTCTTTCAGGCGGATGGCCTGCGGGTGGTGGGAAGGCCGCGCACGGTGGGCAGCGGGGCGCATCTCAAGTTTAAGGTGGCTCAGAACGGCTCGGCGGCCCATGATGTGATCGGCTTTCGGTTGGGCAAGCACCTGCCCACGGTCGAAGCCAGCCAGCGCGAGGGTCGTCCGCTGGACCTGCTTTTTTCCGTCGAAGAAAACGAATGGCAGGGCCGCGTCTCCCTGCAACTCGTTGCCCGCGACCTCCGGCTGGCGAACCACGGACCTTGACGTTGTTGCAATCTTTGAAGAGGGGGATGGCACATGACACGCAGGCGTAGTACCGTATCGTGATTTGTCACGCATTATCGGTGGATGCTATGATCGCACGTTTGGGCGTCGGGGTGTTGCTTTTTTTACTGATTAATCCGGTGGTGGCTGCGCAGGAAACGGGGACCATCACCTGGGTGCATTCGCTGGAAACGGCCCACACCCTGGTTCACATGGACGCCGAAGGGGCCATGTACGGTGCCAACTCGGCAGAAACGGGCAGTTTTCCGGGCACGCTGGTTGCCAAGTATGACGCCGACGGGCAGCGCCTGTGGGAGGCCGAGGCGAGTGGACAGTGGCTCGTCACACATCTTGCTGCCAACACTTCCGGCGCGGTCTTCGTGATGGGGTTCTGCATCGGCAATACCGACTTCGACGGCGACGGCGCGCCCGAGGTGGATCTGGACTACGACCGCAACGAACGGTCGCAGTTTTTCCTCGCCAAATACCAGCCGGACGGAGTTTTGCAGTGGGTACGGGTGGCGCCCGGACCCGAGATCGGGGCGAAGGGCTACCAGTTGGCGGTTAATGAAGCTGGCGCGGCGTTTGTCGCAGGCGAAGGGCTGGTGGGGACCGACTTTACAGGAAATGGAAAAGGGGATCTGGACGGCCAAAAGCGCACCGTCCGGCATTTTCTGACGGCCTATAATCCAGCGGGTGAAGTAGATTGGGTGTGGTCCTATGAGCCTGACGAAAGTGGCATTGCCGGGCTCTATGCGGATGATCGTTTTCTTTACCTCACCGGATTCACAACCGCGCCTGAACTCGATCTGGATGGCGATGGTCGCACTGACTGGATCTCGGACCGCGCCGATGGGCGTCCCGCCTTTTTCGTCGCCCGCTATCAGCCACGCAACCGCTCGTTGTGGGTGGTGCCATTGCCCGGGGTGGGGTACGCCCTCACGGTGGATGACGACGACCACCTGTTTGTAACAGGCACCTATCTGTATGATGTCGATTTTGATGGTGACGGACGGCGAGAGGTGCCCCACGAAGGACTCGGCGACTTTTTCCTCGCCAAATACACAGGATCTGGCCGCGCCGTGTGGATGCGGTCGGCTACGGGAACGGGCTATGAAGGCGGGTTCAGTGTGGCAGCCGATGGAATGGGGGGAGCGTATGTGGCGGGTTCGTTCAGCAATGAGATGGACCTGGACCGCGATGGCAGCATCGACGTGCGCGGGGCCGGGCAAGGGCGTCCGGGTCTTTTTGTGGGACACTACGATGCGGATGGCATCCTGTCTTGGAAGCGCCCGTCCCTGATCGGTGCGGTGCCGGAGAGCCAGGTGGACGTGGTGTCTTTTGTGGTGGAGGGCAAGGCCCTGCCCGTGCTCACGGCACATCCGAAGGGGGTATACCTGGCCGGGATTTATGAAGGCACCGCGGTTTTTCCGGCGGGCACGGGGCAGAGGACCCCGGATGCCTTTGCTTCCGGGGCAGGCATCTATGTGGTTGGTTCCTTTGCGAACAGCCCGGCGTATACGGAGGACCTGCCGGCCTTTCTGAAAACCACCTTTGGGCAAACTTCCACCGTCAGCCACACACGCGGTTCATTTCTGATAAACTACGCGCCCCGGCCGTAACGTGAACGGGGCAAGAAGAACGCCGCAGAGCGCGTGCCGAAACCCGGCATTTAATGATAACATAATAGCGTGGCGACCCTGTCATCGTACTTTTGGCACTCCACCCCGGGTCGCTCAACCCCACGACGCTCCTATGAACCACGCGGTCCTTTCTCTTCCCATGGTAGCTACCCCTACTGAAGCGCAAGCAAAGATTCTCGTCGTTGATGATGAGGACGACATCCTCGACCTGATGGAGTATAACCTGCATCGGGCCGGTTTTGAGGTGGTGTTGGCCCGCGATGGCGTTGAAGGATTGCGCAAGGCCGAGGCCGAAGCTCCGTCCCTCATTGTGCTCGATATCCTGATGCCCAACATGGACGGCATCGAAGTGTGTCGGCGGCTTCGTCAAAGTGCGCACCTGCGCCAGATTCCCATCCTGATGCTGACCGCGCTCAGCAGCGATGAAGACCACGTGCGAGGACTGGATGTCGGGGCCGATATCTACCTCAGCAAGCCCATCTCGGTCCCGGTACTGCTGAGCCAGATCAAGGCGCTGCTGCGTACCCAGCGCCGCACCGAGGAGCCGCCCGACCTGCTGCGGATTCACGACCTGGAGATCGACCGCGACCGCTATCTCGTCTTTCGAGGCTCCGACAAAGAGGAACTGCGGTTTCCGCGCAAAGAGTTCGAACTCCTCTATTTCCTCGCGTCCCATCCCGGCAAGGTCTTCACGCGCCAGGAACTGCTCGACCATGTGTGGGGGCGCGATGTGTATGTGGTAGACCGGACGGTGGATGTGCACGTCCGTAAAATCCGCGAAAAGCTGAGTAATATCTACATCGAGACGGTGAAAGGCGTCGGCTACAAATTTATGGAGTAGCGTTTTTTGGGCAAAATCGCGTACTCTTGGTAGAACGATTGTAGAGGTAGCTGCCCATGCCCGAATCCCGTCCACGCTGGTCTAGCAAAATTGCCCTGAAGCTCGCTTTTGGTGTGGCAGGGGCCGTGCTTGCCGTTGTCTTGCTCACGTCGGGCAGTGCATGGGCCATGCCGTGGCCCGCCGGGCTGGTGGTGGCGGTAGTCAGCGGTGCGGTAGCGTATGGCATGGCTTTGCGGATGGTAGCCCACCGGCTTGATGTGGCACGGGTCACCTTGCGGCAGATCCGCAAACACCAGTTTGAAGGACTCGAGGCGACGAAGCTGGCCCGCGGCGATGAAGTGAATGGATTAATCTGGGAGGTGTACCGCACCGGGCTGACGCTGGAGAAAGAGATCCATGAATTCAAACGCATTGAGAACTACCGCCGCGAGTTTCTGGGCAACGTCTCGCATGAGTTAAAAACGCCCATCTTCTCCATTCAGGGCTACGCCGAGACGCTGTTGCAAGGAGCCCTGGACGACGAAGATTATCGGCACGGGTTTGTGGAAAAAATCCTGCGCAACGCGGGGCGGCTGGGGAATCTTGCGAATGATCTCACCGAGATCTCGCGGATTGAGACGGGCGACCTCAAGATGACCGTCGACACGTTTGCCTTGCCCATGTTGATGCACGAAGTGGTGGATGCGCTGGAGCCACTCGCCGCTTCGAAAAACGTGACGCTGCGCTGTCGCGTGGGCGATGACGTAAAGCCCGTCTGGGGCGATCGTGAGCGTATCCGGCAGGTACTGACCAACCTCGCCGATAATGCCATCAAGTACAACAACGCGGAGGGCCACGTCGAATTGGTGGCACGCATGCTTACTTCCGGCGACGTGAAAATTTCAGTGGTAGACGACGGCATCGGCGTCGCGCCCGAGCACATCCCCCGCCTCACCGAGCGGTTTTACCGGGTAGACCGCAGCCGCTCGCGGCAGCAGGGGGGCACGGGCCTCGGCCTTGCCATCGTGAAGCACATCCTTGGTGCCCATGACCGCGAACTGGTCGTCGAAAGCAGCCCGGGGCGTGGCTCTACGTTTGGCTTTACGCTTTCGACGGCCTCCACCGCGCAGCGGCACAACCGCGTTCGCGCGGTTTTATAGCGAAGCCGTGGGCGGAACGTGGTGGAGCATCGGCCGTTCATCACGGGTCGCTAAAACAAGGGCCTCCTCATGAAGCTTTCGGAACTGATCAAACAAAACCACTTTGCCTCGCCGGGCCACGAAGCCATTCTAAATATTGTTGTTACGAGTTCGTGGCTTATGAATGAACTGGCGACGGCGATGGCTCCGTTTGGTGTGACACCGGCCCAATACAATGTCTTGCGCATCCTGCGGGGGAGCCATCCCGACCGGCGCACATGCAGCGACATCGGCGAGCGGTTGCTGGACCGAACGCCCGACGTAACCCGCCTGCTCAACCGCATGCAGCATGCCGGGCTCATCTGCCGCCGCCGCGCCGAGCACGACCGCCGCGTGGTGGAGGTAGGGATCACCGCTGATGGAATGGGGTTGCTCGACCGCATGCAACCCACCGTCGAGGCCGTCACCGAGCGGTTGGTGCAGCACCTGTCCGAGGATGCCTTGATCACCCTGAACCAGGCCCTCGAACAGATCCGCGCTGATCAGTAGTCTCCCATCCATTTCCCGCCACCCATGGAATCACCCCTCGAAGCCCTGCGTGTGTCTGCGCCGGGGCGGGCCGAACAGGTTTATCTGCTCCTTGCCGGTATTTTCCTCGGCGCATTGGTCATGACCAATGCCATTGCCGGGAAGTTTTTTGTGCTGTTCGGACAAGAGCTTTCCTGTGGCATCATCGCCTATCCGGTCACCTTTCTCGCGACGGACTTGATCTCGGAGCTGTATGGGCGCAAGCGGGCGACGCTGATCGTGAAGGTGGGCTTTGCCGTCAGCGTCTTCGTGACCCTCGTGGTGATGGTAGCCAACTACGTGCCCATCTTCGACCAGTCCCCGGTGGATCAACAGTCGTTTAGTACGGTCTTTGGCTTGTTGCCCGGCATTGTTTTCGGTTCTATGATTGCGTACCTCACGGCGCAGTTTATCGATGTGCAGCTTTTTGAGTTTTGGCGCACCCTGACCAAGGGACGGCACCTGTGGCTGCGCAACAACGCATCCACCGTCTTTAGCCAACTCGTCGATACGGTGCTGGTGGTGACCATTGCACTGGTGATTTGGCCCCAGGTGGACACCAACCCCAATACGACCCCGATTTCCGGAAGCGTGTGGTGGAATATCATCGTGGGGCAATATCTTTTTAAGGCTGGCATCGCTCTGCTGGATACGCCGCTGTTTTATGCCCTCACGGCGTGGCTGCGCGGTTATATTGCCCCCACGGCGCAGGAAGGGGTGCTGGTTACGTAGGGCGTGCTGAATACCACGCCACCACCTTCAAAAGACAACGCTTCCTCCGATAATGGGTAGTGGCTGCTCCCTTGATCATTAAGCCCAGAGGATGTTATGGGAAAAAAGCTGGTATTGTTCATCATCGTAGCCCTGGCCTTGGCGGGGTTTTTTACGCGTCCTTCTCAGGATGATTTCCAACAGGAGTTGCAGGCGCGGTATGACGTGATGGCGGCGCAGGCAGATGACATCCTGCGGTCGCGGATGCATAATGACAATGTGCTCGACCGCATGGTGGCCACCGCCACTCCTGCCGAACTGCTCCTGCGCACGGATTTTTCTGATTTTTACGTGTTCACCATGTTCGTCACCGAATATGCGGATCCTATGGGAACCCAGCATGTGCGCACCTTTGGGGTCTTTCAAACCTTTTTGCCCTTTAAAAAGCCCGGTTGAGACAGGTCCCCTTTTTTGCGCAGCTAAAAATAAGGGCATAGGTGCGGTATTTTCCCTTTTTGTTTACCACCCAAGTACAGATCTTTGAGGCCAAGCTCCTGATCCTGAAACCGTCTGGGACAACCGTTCAGGAAAGGCGTGGCTCTTGCAGGAATCTCCTCACCGGTTTTATGCTTTTTCGTACCGCGCTGCTCCTTCTCTTTTTTACTGGGACGTTGTCGAGCCACGCCCAGCCATTTCTGCGGGTCAATACGGCTCCTGAAAGTGATGCCAGTCCCATTGAATCTATTCCTATCGCGGGCGTTGGCGATTATGTGCCGGGGCATTATCTGGGAGCCGCCGCCTGGGGAGATTTTGACGGAAACGGGTTCCAGGACTTGCTTGCGACCGGCATCTCGCCGCAGATCATCAATGTGGGCTTGGGAGAAGCTGTGCAGGAAGATGTGCGCCTCCCGACGACGCGGATCGTGGCGGTGAGCCAGGTCTGCGATGCCGAGACGGGCATATGTAGCCTGGTGTACAACCGCCGGGAACTGCCGCTGGCCCTTGTTCACGCGGATGCCACATGGATCGACTATGACAACGATGGCGACTTGGATGCCTTGCTGAGTGGATCGCGAACCGAAGTGGCTCCGTTCGATCCCGTCACGGCCCTTTTTGAGAATCAAGACGGGGCGTTTGTGGAGGTGAGCACGGGATTGGCGGGCCTGTACGCGTCCATGATTGCGTGGGCCGATACCGATAACGATGGCGACAGCGATGTCCTGCTCGCGGGGCAGAACGCCGATGGGGTGCCGCAGACCTTGTTCTATCGCAATGATAACGGCACGTTTACCCCTGTTGCCATGCCCTTTCCTGACGTGGCCTTTGGCGATGCGGCGTGGGGCGACTATGACGGAGATGGCGACCAGGACCTGGTGCTGATGGGGGCAACGGCCAGCAAGGCTTTTCACATCTTCCTTTTCCGCAATGAAGGCGACGGCAGTTTCACCGAAATTGATGCCGGGTTGCCCAACCTTGCCTTTGGAGTGCTGGATTGGGGCGACTATGACAATGATGGCGACCTCGACCTTTTTATCACCGGGGCGCGCTTTGGGGTGTTTCTGCTGAACGCCGTCGCGGGTGTCTGGCGCAATGAAGGAGGGCGTTTCACGCAGGTGGTAACGGGGGCAGGTGTTTTTTATGGCGATGCAGGCTGGGGCGACTATGACGGAGATGGCGATCTGGACTTGTTGAGCACGGGTTTTGTGCGGCCCCGGACCTCGTCCACGATGCAGGTGTTGCGGAACGAAGGCAATGGGTCGTTCGCCACTACGTTTATTGAAGGATTAGAATTGGACGGGTATGACTACGGGAGTGCCTCCTGGTTTGACATCGACAGCGATGGCGACCTGGATGTGGCGTATATGGGCGAGGATGGCTTGGTGCGGCACCGTATCTTTATCAACCGGGTCCTGCGTAATTCCGCGCCCAACAACCTGCGGCCGGGAAGCCCGCAAGGGTTGCAGGCCGTTCGCGAGGACGAATTTGTTCGGTTTTCGTGGCAGCCGGCTGCCGATAATGAGACGCCCACAGTGGCTTTGACCTACAACCTGCGTGTGGGTACCAGCCCTAGCGGATCAGAGGTGCTGAGTGCGCTGGCGCATCCTATTACGGGGCAGCGGCGGGTTTCCACAAAAGGCAACGTGGGGGCCCGCACCAGTTGGCGGTTGCGGCTTCCCGAAGGCACCTATTATTGGAGCGTGCAGACCATCGACGCCACGCAGGCAGGCTCCGTCTTTGCTGCGGAGCAACTCTTCGACGGACAGGGCGGCGGCGATGATACCGTGCCGCCAGAGGCTCCCACCATGCTGGCCGCGCAGGCTCTCGACCAGCAGGTAGTGCTGACGTGGGCTCCGAATAGCGAAGACGACCTGGTGTCATATCGCATCTATCGCGGGGTTGCGCCGGATGCAGGGACGGTTCTCGCAAGTGTCCCGGCGGGGACGGAGTTCTACGACGATACCAGCGTGGTAAATGAAACCACCTATGCCTATCGCATCACGGCGCTTGATCGTTCAGGCAATGAAAGCACCTTCTCCACGACGGTAATCGCAACGCCCGCGCCGGTGCTTACCGCCCATGCTGTCAATTTGCCCGCCTTGCGTGATGGGGCGGGTGCCTGGGGCGACTATGACAACGATGGCGACCTCGACCTGGTGCTGGTGGGCAACGGCGACGGAGTGGTCCTTGCCGACATCTACCGCAACGATGGAAACAACACCTTCACGCCCATCAACAGCGGCCTGCCGCCCAACTTCCGCAGTGCCGTGGCGTGGGGCGATTATGACAACGATGGCGACCTCGATCTGGCCCTGAACGGCGACGTAGGCCGCATCGGCGGCGAGGTGGTTTCGCAGATCTACCGCAATGACGAAGGCACGTTTGTCCTCACCGACATTAACCTGTTCGATGTCTTTGGCGGAGCGATGGCGTGGGGTGATTATGACAATGATGGCGACCTCGACTTGCTGCAAACGGGCAACCGCCCTGGCCCCGAAGGGAACAGCTTTGCACAGGCTCCCCTGACCATCCTCTATGAGAACAACGGGGCGGGTCAACTGCTGTCTTCCTCCATCGAAATTCCTGACCTCATCAATGGCGAGGTGGCATGGGGCGATTATGACAACGACGGTGATCTGGACATTTTGATGTCAGGGCTGCTGAACAATGACTTCCGCTCTCTTGTCTTGCGCAATGACAACGGTGCGTTCACCGATATCAATGCCGCGCTGTTGCCCGGCGTTCGGTCACACATTGCATGGGTGGATCATGACAGCGATGGCGATCTGGATGTGGCGATTGGCAGTCCCAATATTACCAGTGCCTTTGTCTATGTAAACGAGGGCGGCCTATTTGACGGTACGCGCATTGGGTTCGGAGACGGCCTGATCGATGGAATGGCGTGGGGCGACTACGACAATGATGGCGACCCTGACATGGCTGGTTTTGATGACCGCACCACCGAGCTTTTTCGCAATGACGGCGGCGTGTTCGTCAACGTCGACTTTGACCTGCCGGAGGGCACCGCTATCCCGTTCTTCGCATGGGGCGATTATGACCAGGATGCCGACCTCGACTTTGTGCTGCTCACCAACCTGTCGGTCCGGCTTTTTGAGCTTGACTATCGCCCCGGTAATACCGCTCCTGAAACACCGGGCAACCTGGAGGCGGCGATAGCGGGTGCCGCCGCCACGCTGTCGTGGGATGTGGTTGTTGATGCCCAGACGCCCGTGCCCGCGTTAAGCTACAACCTGCGGGTAGGCACTACCCCGGGAGGGTCGGAGGTGATGGTGCCCATGAGCTTGTCAGACGGGACACGGCTCGTGCCCCAGGCGGGCAACGTGGGGCCGAATCAGGCCTGGACGTTGCGCAACCTGCCAGCGGGTACGTACTACTGGAGCGTGCAGGCCCTCGACGCCAGCTTTGCTGCTTCATCATTTGCAGCGGAAGGTACATTTGTGATTGAGGAAGGAGGCCTTCGGCCTTAAAAAAGGAGTGTGAAAAAGCAGCAAACGCATCAATTTTTACCTTTGAACTGTAGGTTCAGGCACAGATCTTAACCCGCTGGTTTCTTGGGGTACTAAATACACAGAAACTCCAAGGAGAAACCGCATCCGTCTGGCTAGGCACTGGTAGATTGCAACCTGCCAGATCTGTGACACGGGTATGGCGACTTGAAAGACAATGACAACGTTTGGATGACGCATTGCATGAATAAAACAAACACCTGGCTTTGTAGCGGATGGTTGCTGCTTGGCGTTTTGTTACTGGTCTCGGTTGAGGCTACGATGGCGCAGCCCTTCACCTTCACCTATGTAGAAACGGAGTTTCCCGCCATCAACTATGGCTCGCTGGATTATGCCGATGTGGATGCCGATGGTGACCTGGATCTTGTGGTGGCGGGCAATGCCAACCGGTTTCAGCCCTTTCTCCCCACCTCGTTTGTGGCCATGAGTGAAGGCGAAGAAATCATCTCGTCGGGCAGTTCCGTTTTGTGGCGGCACAACTACAACGAAATGGCACTGCCCCAGCAGTTGTGGCACACCGAAACAAGCTGGGCCGACTACGACGCCGATGGTGATCTCGACTTTGTGATGATGGGCACGGCGCAACCCGAAGCGCCGTTTGAGGCCAGCACCGTGATGTACCGCAAGGACGGCACCAGCTTTCAGGTGGCGGATGTGGGCTTGCCCGCGCTGTATGGCGGTGCTGCCGAATGGGCCGACTATGACAACGACGGCGACCCTGACCTGCTCCTGACCGGCTCTACTTCGGACGAACAGTTCGAGTCGCACCTCTTTCGCAATGACGGGGGCGTCTTCACTGATGTAGACACCGACCTGCGGAATGTGGCCTTCGGCGACGCCGCCTGGGGCGACTACGATGCGGATGGCGACCTCGACCTGTTGCTTTCTGGAGCCGACAACACCGGGGCGTTTTTCACCGAAGTGTACCGCAACGACGCGGGCACCCTGACCAACAGCGGGGCGTCACTCGAAGGACTCGCCTTTACCTCACTCGACTGGGGCGACTACGACAACGATGGCGACCTCGACATCCTGCTGACCGGCGGCGAACTAAGCCCGTTTGTGCTAGATGGCGTCGTGAAGATCTACCGCAATGAAAGTGGCGGTTTCCTGGAGGTGGATACCAACCTCGATGGCATTGTGTATGGCACCAGCGCCTGGGGTGACTACGACAATGATGGCGACCTCGATATTCTTGTGATCGGAGGACGGCAAGCGCTCGGGACCCAGTTCGGACGCGTGTATCAAAACCAGGGCGGCGGACGGTTTGTGCAAACCGTCACGCTAAGCGGGGCGAGCCTCGCCACGGCCCTGTGGGGCGACTACGATGGCGATGGCGACCTCGACATCATCGTGAGCGGCTTAAGCTCCAACGGCAACCCCCTGACGAACCTGTACCGCAACGACCACCGGCTGGTTAACACGCCGCCGTTTGCACCCTCCGGCTTGCAAGCCAATGCGGAAGGCGGGAGCGTGACACTTAATTGGGAACGGGCAACCGATGAACAAACCACGGCGGCAGGCTTGAGCTACAACCTGCGCGTCGGCACTTCGCCCGGAAGCGCCAATGTGGTTGCGCCCATGTCCTCATTGGAGACCGGGGAACGGTGGGTGCCCGCGCCGGGCAATGTGGGCAGCAGTGCCCGCTGGCGACTCAACCTGGAGCCCGGCACCTACTACTGGAGTGTGCAGGCGGTGGACCATGCCTTCAAAGGATCGGCGTTTTCTGAGGAGGGCACGTTCACCATAAGTGGGAAAAGCGACGACTCCGCCACGGATGCCGAGGACAGCACCTTGCCCACCCGTATTGCGCTGCATGCCAACTTCCCCAACCCGTTCCGCGAAGCCACCACCCTTGCCTACGACCTCCCCGCGCCCACTCAGGTGGACATGACCATCTACAACATTTTGGGAGCCGAGGTACGGCACTTGGTCAGTCAGACACAGCCTGCGGGCCAGCAACAGGTGGTTTGGGACGGCACCGACGAGGCTGGACGCCGGGTAAGCGCCGGGGTCTATTTTGTGCGGTTGGAGGTGGGCGGATCCGCATGGAGCCAGAAACTCATGCTGCTCAACTAGATGGTTTCATGGGTGTGTGTTGTTGTCGTGGAGCCGTAATGAAGGTGTGCCTCACCTATGGTGCCTTGACCCTCGGCATTATGGGTGCTGCGGTGCCCGCCTGGGCGCAGGTAGAAGGCGGCTTTCGCATCATGGCCGACTCGATTCCCAACGTCTACTTTGGCGAGATGGCATGGGGCGATGTGGACCAGGATGGTGATTTTGACGTCGCCATCTCGGGTGGGGAAACAGCCGGAACCACCACGCTGCATATCAATGCCGGGGATGTGATTTGGCAGACCCAAGCCGGGTCGATCTTTGGCACCGACTACGATTTTCCCTACAACCAGGGTGGTATTCTCGACCCGCGCCCGGAGAATCCGTTGCGTCCCAGTGGCATTAGCAAGGTGGCATGGATCGATTACAACGGCGATGGCAGCCTCGACCTGGTGACCAATGGCCTGAATGATGCCGGTGTGCCCGAGGTAACGCTTTATGAGTATGTGGGCGGTGCCGTGCACCTCGCCTTAGATAGCCGTTTGCCGGGCACATTCTTCGGGGGGATGGATTGGGGCGATTATGACAATGATGGAGACCCTGACCTTGCACTCAGCGGGAAAGACGAAACGGGAGCCGATGCCACCTTTCTGTATGAGTATCAACGCGAGAGGGGGGGTGGCTTTGTCCGACGTGATCCTGGATTGACGGCCCTGGCTTATGGCTCAGTCGATTGGGGTGACTATGACCGTGATGGCGACCTCGACTTGCTGGTTTCCGGCATCCAGGCCCAGCCTCAGGCTTTTCTTGTAAAGGTGTACCGCAACGATGGCAATGGTGCCTTCGTGGATATCGGAGCCCGTTTTGATGCGCTGGCCTTTGCCACGGCTGCCTGGGGCGATTATGACGCCGACGGCGACCTTGATGTGGTGTTGTCGGGCGGCAAGCTGAGCCCGTTTCTGCTCCGGGGAACCCTGCGCGTGTTCCAAAACACCGGCGGTAGCTTTTCGTCGATTGGGGTGGATGCACCTGGTGGGTTTCAGGGTGGCGTCATGTGGGGCGACTATGATGCCGATGGGCGGCTGGATGTGGCTTCGGTAGGCGGATCGGGGCCGGTGACCGTGAACCGATTACAGATCATTCGCAACCTGGGCCATGATTTTGCTCCGATTGGCGATTTTGCTGGCGTGGCGTATGGCGATGTGACATGGGGCGATTATGACAACGATGGTGACCTCGATCTGTATATGGTGGGCCGGAGCACCACAGGGCTCCCCTTAAGTCAGCAATTCCGCAATGAACTGAACCCCGGCAACCAGCCCCCAGCGGAACCGCAAAACTTGCACGCCCGGCGCGAAGGCGACGACGTGATTTTTAGCTGGGACGCGGTCACGGATGATTTTACCCCGTCGGCGGGGTTGACCTATAACCTGCAGGTGGGGCTCGATCCCGGTACGCACGATGTGTTATCGGCCATGGCCCGCCCTGATGGCAACCGCCTGATTGCTGATTTTGGCAACGTGGGGCACCGGCTGTCGTGGCGGCTGCGGATGCCCGAAGGGGTGTATTACTGGAGCGTGCAGGCCATCGACGGCAGCTATCGCGGCGGGCCATTTGGCGAGGAACAGATCATTATCAGCGGGGACCCCAACGACGAGATTCCGCCTGCGCCGCCCCAAAGGTTGGAGGTTCTGCCAGGAGATGGACAGGTCTTCCTTTCTTGGGCCGAGAATGAAGAAGAAGACCTCGCCCGCTACCGTCTGTACCGCGGCACGGCACCCGGCACCGGCGAGCGGTTGGTGTCCATCACTGCCGGCACGCGGATCACCTACCTCGACGATAGGGTGCAAAACGGAACGGTGTATTATTATCGCCTCACGGCGGTTGACATCTCGGGCAACGAAAGCGTGTTCTCCGAAGAAGCCGCCGCCGATCCCTTGCCGTTGCTTGCGGAGGTCGATCCTGGGTTGCCGCGCGGGACAGACATAAGCGCAGCCTGGGGCGACTACGATGCCGATGGCAACATGGACCTCCTTGTGGCAGGCAATGCCCAGTTTCGGTTCAACGACATCTATCGCAACGAAGGCGATACCCTGATCAACATCAATGCCAGGCAGCCCATTATTGTGGGCGGGACGCATGCCTGGAGTGACTATGACGGCGACGGCGACCTGGATTATGCGTTCACCGGGAACGTGAACTTTACCTCACCCTCTACCCGGGTGCAGCGCAACGACGATGGACAGTTCGTCCGGGCAGCTTCAGGGGTAGACCTCCCGGGCGTGGCCTTCGGACGTATTATGTGGGGCGACTATGATACCGATGGCGACCTCGACTTGCTGGTGCAGGGACGCACCAATAACCTGCCGTTGACGGCGGTTATTCGCAACGAGGGAGACAACACCTTCATGAATGCCGATGCTGCGTTGCCGGGTGTTTTTAGCGGCGACGCCGTGTGGGCCGACTACGACAACGATGGCGACCTTGATGTGGCGGTGGCAGGGCAGTCCGCAGCCGACGGCAGCTTCTTGACCCGCGTTTATGCGTACAACAATAGCCAGTTCGAACAAGGGACTTCGTATGCCAGCGTGAGCAATGCGTCCCTGGCCTGGGCTGACTTCGACGGCAATGGGCGGCTGGATCTTATGGTCTCGGGCTTCACCGCCCTGAATGCCAACACGCGGGTGTATTACGATGATGGCAACGCGACGGCCACAGGGTTGCCCCCTTCCGCTGTACAACTGTATCCGGGCGATTTTAACAACGATGGCCGTATCGACGTGGCGACTTCCGGGTCAGGCGGGATACGGATCTACCTCAACCTCGGGCGCAGCTTTGTGAATAGTGGCATCTTCATCCCCGATAGCGAAAATGCCGCTTTTGCCTGGCTCGACTGGGACGGCGATCTCGACCTTGATCTGGCCGTTATTCGCAGCCTTCGCTCCCGCATCTACCTCAACAACACCCGTCCGTTTAACACCCGCCCTGGCGTTCCCGCGGGGTTGAATACCACGGTGACCGAAGCGGGCGTGGCCCTGAATTGGGAGGCCGCACACGATGCGCAGACGTCGCATCTGACCTACAATGTACGGGTCGGCACCACGCCCGGTGGGCAAGAGGTGGTCGCGGCGATGAGTTTGCCGGACGGCACACGGCAGGTCGCTGCGGCAGGCAATGCGGGCCACGCGCTGGCACGGCCTCTGTCGTTATTACCACCCGGAACGTATTACTGGAGCGTACAGGCCGTGGACCACAGCTTTGTGGGCTCGGCCTTTGCGCCCGAACAAACCTTCACGGTGGGTGCTTCTATATCCTCCGGCACCGAAGCGCCTGCTCCGTAACCTTTAGAAAGTACCTGAATGACATTGTTAAAACGGACATTTTTCTTTTCACTGCTTCTGGCCATGAGCCTCGGGGAGGCGTCTGCGCAAAATCTGGTGTATCGGGTGATGTTCAACCAGTTGCCACCCACGCAGGATGGCGCGGCCGCGTGGGGCGACTACGACGGCGACGGCGACTTCGACATCGCCATTACGGGCAACATGGGCGCGCGCTTCAATGGGGTCTATTCGTACGATGGCGACTTCACGTATCCCGGCCCGATGGGCGGAACGGTGTATGAAACGCGCTACAGCTTCCCATTTAATGAAAACCAGCCGCTCGACGTCCGCCCCCCGTCGCCGTTTATAAACTGCACCAACAGCAGCGTGGCCTGGGGGGATTATGACAACGACGGCGATGTGGACATGGCGATGGCGGGAATCTGCCAGGGGCAGCCGGGGCGCTTGGTGTTGCACGCCAACAACCAGAGTGAAGTCCTCTTCAGCTTTCCCATTTCGCTGGATGGCGTCTCGAATGGAGCGCTGGCGTGGGGCGACCATGACAACGACGGCGACCTCGACCTTGCGGTCACCGGGATTACCAGCGACGGGAGTTATGCCGCATGGATCTACGAAAACCAGTTGCGCGACGCCGTCGGCTGGGTGCGCCGCGACGTAGGGCTGCCAGGGCTGGCCTTTGGCTCCATTGAATGGGGCGATTACGATGCCGATGGCGACCACGACCTGCTCATCTCCGGCATTTCGCAGGCGAAAGCGTGGGTAACCGCCGTGTATCGCAACAACGCCGATGGTTCGTATTCCCAAGTAGATACCCGTTTCCGCGCGATGGCATGGTCCTCGGCGGCATGGGGCGATTACGACGCTGATGGCGATCTCGATATCGCCATCAACGGGGGGCGACTGAGCCCGTTTATGTTTCGCGGCAGCGCCCGTGTGTATCGCAACGATGGTGGGCAGTTTAACGACATCGGCGTAGACCTGGATGGGGGCTTTCAAGGCGGAATCGACTGGGGTGATTATGACGGCGACGGCGATCTGGATCTGGTAATGAGTGGTGGCACTGCGCCGTTGGGGACGCGGTCCTTCCGGGTGTACCAGAACGATGGCGGGAACGGCTTTTCGCCCGTCACCCAGCCGACGGGCCTGAGCAATGGCACCGCGTTTTTTGGCGACTATGACGCCGACGGCGACCTCGACGCCTTTGGGCTGGGGCTGCGCTCGGATGGACGGCGCACCGATGTGCTGCGTAACGAGTTAACATCGGGCAACAGCGCCCCGACCGCGCCCACCGAACTGCGGGCCCGTCGCGAAGGCGATGCACTGGTCTTTACCTGGGACGCTGCTTCCGATGCCGAGACGGCAGCGGCGGGGCTCACCTACAACCTGCGCGTGGGCAACTTGCCCGGCGGTGCGAGCTTCCTCTCGGCGATGGCCCTGCCCAACGGACGGCGGCTGATTCCGGGGGCGGGCAACGTCGGTCATCGGCTGGAGTGGGAACTGCGTGGCCTGCCGGAGGGCACGTACTACTGGAGCGTGCAGACCATCGATGGCAGCGGACGCACGTCGCCCTTTGCCGAAGAGCAGATCTTTTCCTCCAACCCCGACGACATGACGCCGCCTGCGGCTCCGGCGGGCTTTACGGCAGAAGAAGGCGACGGCTTTGTCACGCTAGGCTGGCAGGCCAACGCCGAACCCGACGTGGTGCGCTACCGCATCTTCCGAGATACCACGCCCAACGCCGAGACCCGCCTGGCTACATTGCTGGCGGATAACCTTTCGTACCTCGATACCGACGTGGAAAACGGCACGACCTATTATTACCGTCTCCGCGCCGAGGATGCATCGGGCAACGAGAGCGAGTATTCCGAAGAATTTGCGGTGCTGCCCCGCTCGCCGTTTGTGGACGCTGGCGTCACACTGCCCGGGATTGCCTCTGGCGACGCGGCGTGGGCCGACTATGACAACGACGGCGACGACGATCTCATCCTCACGGGCCAATCCACGTCTTCCATTGGCGTTACATCGCCGCTGACGGAGGTGTTTGACAATGACGGCGGGACGCTGGTGATGGGCAACAAAGCCCTGCCCGCCCTCGTGGGCAGCGCTGCCGATTGGGGTGATTACGATGGCGACGGCGACCTGGATCTGGCGCTGGCAGGGACGCAGGATGGCACCCGTGTTGCGTATATCTTCCAAAACAACAACGGCGAGTTTCTGGACATCGGCGCTCCGCTGCGTGGGCTCGCGTTTGCAGCGGCCACCTGGGGCGATTATGACAATGATGGTGACCTTGACCTGATTCTGGCTGGCGACACCGGCTCCGATACCGTCACCGACATCTACCGCAATGATGGCGGCAATACGTTTGTCCAACTGGGACCCACGGCCACGGGCGGCGACTTGCCCGGCGTGGCCCACGGCTCAGTGGAACTGGATGACTACGATGGCGATGGCGACGATGACCTGTTGTTATCGGGTAACTTCGACGGGTTTGTGGTGCTGCGCATTTACCGCAACATCGGCAGCGGGCAGTTCCGCGACATCTTGGCTGGCTTCCCCGGTCTTGAAAACGGCGAAGCCACGTGGGGCGACTACGACGGCGACAACGACCTCGACTTTGCCGTGACGGGCTCCGTGAATGGCAACTCCGTCGCCCGCGTGTACCGCAACGATGGCGGCGCGTTTGTCGACATCCTCGCCGACTTTGAAGGGCGCGGCGGACGCTCGATTGCCTGGGCCGACTATGACGGCGACGGCGACCTGGATCTGGCGCTGCAAGACGCGTTTGGCGAGACCGACATCTTTGCGTACGACGGCACGGCCTTCCAGAACATCCACGTGACCACCATGCCGCAGGACATCGCGTTTGGCAAGGTGGCATGGGGCGACATGGACGGCGACGGCGACCCCGACTTGCTGGTGACGGGCAACGACAGCAACAACGAAAGTACCACCGAGGTCTTGTACAATGTGGCGAACGAGGTGCCGTAGCGGAGGTGTTTAAAACAGATGGGGGATATACGAAAGATGTTCGTATATCCATAAGCGTCTTTACCGAACAAGTGCTTGTTTTCCCTAGCGCTTACCCCTATTTTGCGCCGCGTACTATACGAAAGATGTTCGTGTTATAACACGAACGTTGTTCCTATAATCATCTGTTATATGGCCTCCGCGTAGTGTCTACACAAGGCAAGGAACCAGAGGATTCTGTGCCTGTACTCGGTGTTCATCTTCCGTTCATAAATCCCAAGCTGCGTATGTTTGGAAACAGAAAATGGCGCGACCAGGTGGATAACCGTCTCGATGACCACGAGCGCCGCCTTAACGACCACGAGCAACAGCTAGCAGAGCAACGTGCCCGAATGGATGCTTTCTGTGATGACACTGAGCGCCGTCTCGATAATTACGGTGACTACTCAAACCGTACTGATGGCGAGTTGCGGGTCATTCGGCAGGATCTGGATCAGACGCTGGCGTCTTTGGAGCATCTCATTCAGTACAATGAATCCAAGCACGATGTGACCCGAGCCAAGAACCTGAAACGGCGGCTGAAAAATCATCGGACACGAGCCCAACGAGCGAACTATGGATGATCGTGCCTCTAAGCTACTTGAGCGTGCCAAGAAGCTTGATGACCAAGCCTTCTATGAATTGATGGCTGAGGCAATCGAGTGTGCTGAACTGTTCAAGGAAATGGACCCGATTCCGCGCCGAATGTGGCCCGCCCATCTAATCCAGGAGCTTTATGATGAGCAAAACGGACTTTGCGCCCGTTGCGGTGAGCCTCTTTCTTTAGATGAGAAGCACGTCGATCACATGATTCCGCATACCTATGGTGGGGGAAACGAACGCTTCAATTTGGGATTAACCCATCCCGGATGCAACTTGAGTAAGGGAGCTGCAATTGATCCTCACCAATTGCTCCGCTACCTCGAAGGCCGTGCTCTAAATTTACCACGCATCCCCCGGTAGTACGGCCATATAACCCGCTGCTGCACGCCGACGCAGAGCTTAACGGGTTTGCTTCGTGCGTGCAGCAGTTTCTTTATTGCCGAGTGCAACCGCTGTGCTGCCCTGCGCGGGTGAGCAGCAAGTCGTTATGTGCCTACAGGTTGACCACTAATCTCCAAGACCCATGCACCGATTCGCGATTTTCGTCGATGGCTCAAACTTATTTGGATCGCTCAAAAATATGAACGTTCAAGTAGACGACTACGAGAATTTCTTTCACCACATCTTTGAAGTAGCCGTTGCGGCCTGGAACGAGACAATAGAAGGCGGAGCCCCGCCTGCCCAACTCTTCCGCGTGTATTGGTATGTAGTAGGATCCATAGACGAGTGGGATCTAACTGATCCCAAAGCCCAGATGCATTTACGGGATAGATTTGATTCTAACAGGGAAATCAGGAGAAACTATATGGCACTTGTTGGGCCGGAGATGCCAGGAGCGAGGCAGGAGGAAGTTGCCAAGGAAGCTTGGGCAAAGTGCTTTGATGAATTCAAAGAGTGGTATGAGCGAAAGCAGTCCATACTCGATGGGATGAAACGTTTCTATCATGGAGTGAGGAGTAGCACTGATTTTATCGACATCTTCGAGTGCGGGCATTGGAAGGTAGATTTCATCACCAAAAGCGTTGCGGAAAAAGGATTGGATACTTCTATTGCCGTTGATATGCTCGCGTTACAAGCAAATTATGACGTTGCTATTCTGGTATCTGGGGATGCGGATAGCATTCCGTCAATCAACTATGTTAAAAACCATAATAAACATATAGCTGCGGTAGAATTTCTCCCCGGTTATCCGCCAGCAACAAGAGGGAAGGGATTTTCATCACGCCTCAAGCTTGCTGCCGATTTTGTCATTCGAGTTTACGAAATGAACTTAGTGTCAAACGGTATTGCGAGAAAGGATTCCGGCGAAGAAAACGGCACATAACAAATCGTTCCAGGCGACAGCAAGCCTGCCGGTTTGAGCTTGTCTGGGCGTTTTCGCCTATGTAGCTTTCCTGAAAGTCGGCGTAGCTTGCTGCGGCTGAACTCTACCGTTATGCCGCAAAGCACCAGACCATACAGATAAATGGTCTCCGTACCTGAATGGCTTATCAACATCGTTGGTGTTGTTTTAGTTGGGGCGATTTTCCTAATCGCGCTCTCAATTCCAGTTGCAACTGCCATTGGAATCGCCTCCTCGTTTACTGAGGTGCGAAAGGCAGTCGCCGATAAAGACACACAGGCTAGTAAAATCCTTGCTGCTTTTGTCCCGATTGCCAAACTGGTCGGTTTGTCCTTCTTATTTATCATCGTCATCTACTTTTACGCTACAAGTATAATTAGTGCATTTTCCCGATAATGACCTCACCCGATCTTGAAATAACCGGATTGATAAAGGCCGCAGAATGGCTGGATGGGCTTATTCAATATGGGGCATTAATCGCATGCACGGTTATTGTAATTCGCTTGCTTGGCAAGGACGAATTCGAGGTCAAGGGCGTCAAACTGAAGGTGAAGCATTATCTAACTCTCGCCATCCTACTAACAATTCTTCATGGTTTTTATGCTATTCTATTTGTGGATGCATGCAATATAGCCGCAGAACTTCCACAAACCGACCAACAAGAGGCATGGAAGAACCTGACTATCGCTGGACCGATGCTCTTTCGCGGCATGGAGCCGCGCACAGAAGCCGTTGATATTCCCTTTCCTTTCGTGGGCAAACAGCCCGTTTACGTGATCGAAAACTCCGATTGGGCTGGATGGCTGTCCTTGGTTCTTGCTGGTACGATTGCCCTGTCAACGCTTGACATCCGACATTCATCATGGAAGGCCAAACTTATGGGCGCATGTCCAGGAATACTTCTCGCCATTACTAATTGGGGGATTGGTAGCTGGTGGGCGATACAAGCATCACGGCTTGCGTAGCGAAAAGGTTGCGGCATAACCCCCACTGCTGCCGACGAAGGGCTCATCGGTGTTGTTTCGTCGGGTCGTAGTACCTACTTTTGCTTCGTACAATCGAAGTGCTGCCCTTTGTGGCAGAGCTCAAAACCGTTATTCCGCCCCACGATGGCGCAGAGAATGGGCTTTTCCCTAATCATGAGTAGTCACCATTCGCTATACTCCGAGGTATGGGTCACGAACGACTAGGCGCGCTTCCTCGCTCGCGTCCTTGGCGGGACGTGGTAGCCCGTATGGGATCGTTTACCTCTGAAGGAGGTGTGGAGCCCGTTGCGAAGGCCGTAGTGGAGAACGTTCAGCGCCGAATCCCAGATCTCCCAAGAGACACAGGAGTACAAGCCTCGTTTGCATTCCTCGTCGGCCTTGCCGTCGCGGCTCGTTCGGAGGACCCCACTGAGGTCCACCCGTGGGAGATTAAGTTCCCTGACGGCGGAACTCCGCTCGAACTTGGTCTCATACTCCGACGGTGGACCCGCGGGCAGGGCGGTCAAGGGGAGTACTCTGAGCTGGCGACGCAGGCAGCTACGGATGCTCTTGTGGGTTGGTATGAGCGTCATCCCTCTTCCCAGCATGATCTCTTCGCCCCTACGCCCGAACCATACGAACCGTGGCGCGGGGTACGAGATGGACGAGGATTTAGCGAGTTAGCACATACCTACTTCGCAGCATTCACGAGGCGGTATCTCGATTATTTCCTAGACCGGGAGGCATCTGCGGTCATCCCGACTATTGAGGAACGGGAGCGGTTCGATAACGGGGTCGCTCGGCACTCGGAGGAGACAGCGAAGATCACGCAGTCATTCGCAGCGGGCTGGTTCAACGGGCACACTAAGGAGGGGCTGCCTACGCTGAAGGAGGTGGAAGACTTTCTTGGAGTCGCTTTTAGGAAGATCAGGGAAGAGCTTCTAAGGGAGCGGGATGCCATATGATGGCCGTCGCCCCCCTCCGCATATTCGCTTGCAATGGCGCATCTCCCGGTTCTACGGGAGACGATGCGCAGGTGCTTGACTACCGAGATGGACCGAATCGGAATCTCAGCCTCGGGCTCCCTAGCCTCGTGCGATCGGTATGGCACCTCCCGGATCGCTTATTGGATCTCCTTGAGATCGCGTCCTACGTCCACGCTGGAGACCGACTTGTACACCGGGGGAGGTCAGACGCTGTCGTGTTCCACGCGTGGGCCCGACGGTTCCTCTACCGCGTGAAGGTCCGTGACTTCGACTTTTGGTCCCAGCCTGAAGTAGGAACGGCGCTGGCGGCGGCGCTGACATTCATGACTGGTGACGCCGAATACCAGTTTGAGTTCGAGCCAGGTCATACCACACCTGCTGCGGACCTCTTCGACCGAGAGAAGTTTTTGCCACCAGCGGACAAGGAGGTTCGCGTCGCACTCTTTTCGGGCGGCCTAGATTCGCTCGTTGGTACCCTCGATCTGCTTACCCTGTCTGAAGGGCACGACGTGTACCTCGTGAGCCACGCGTCAAATCCAGGAGCCAAGAAGACGCAGCGCGGGCTCATTGGGCGGCTGCGAAATGATTTCCCTTCGCAGGTCTACCCATACCTCTTCGAGTCTCGCCTTCACGGCGTCAAAGCACGAGACGAGACGCAGCGGTCCCGCTCGCTCCTTTTCTGCTCCATCGCGTTCGCGATCTCCCATGTAGCGGGCTCCGGGCACATCCACCTCTTCGAGAACGGTATTACGGGCATCAACTTCCCTCGACGCCAGAATCTCATCAACGCTAGGGCTAGCAGGACGACGCACCCGCAGGCGATCTCCCTCTTAGAAGCTCTGTTCTCCCTTGTTGCAGAGAAGGAAATTAAAATCTTGAACCCTCTCCTGCGTCTCACAAAGACCGACGTGGTCAGACGGCTCAGAGACCACGGCTTGGCCGAGCTTTACCCGAGCACAGTCTCGTGCGGCGTGACACGAGGGGCGCAGGGAGCGCGTAAGCATTGCGGTACATGCAACCAATGCGTGGACCGCCGGTTTGCGGCTTACGCGGCTGGGATTGGTGACTACGACGGGGGCACCGACTACGTCTACGACTTCGTAATGGAGGGGCTCGACGAGAACAGGCAGATCAAGTCGCTCGTGGACTTCCTGTGGCAGGCGGATCGGTTTCGAGACGCGTCGCTGGCCGAATTCTTCCGCGAGCACGTCAACGAAATTGTGGAACTTGTAGGCCACGTGCCGGGAGCGACAGATCCGGGCGGTTCCGACACAACAATCGCCGTACACGAGTTGTGCAAGCGGCACGGGGAGCAGGTGCGTCAGGGGTACCAAGCAATGGAGGCCGAGCGGCACACCCGTGGTCTGCATGCTCCGTCTGTTTCCCCTACCACCATCGTCAGTCCAGGCGGGCACTACGATTTTTCGTTTGACCCGGACGAGATGATCGAGCGGCTCAGCCACATCCAAGTGGGGACGGAGTGCGCGAAAGCGTACGAGGAGTATATGGAGGAGACGCTCCCGCTTATCTTTGAGCCTGACTTGGCAAAGCTGAAGCGGCAGGTACGAAATCTTGACGGCACGGAGATAATCGACGTAACGATGGGTATCCGTGCCGAGAGTGGTTTCTGGCGGCACGTCGCAAGCAAGTACGGCAACACTCTCATTCCCGTGGAGCTAAAGAACAAGGCGAAGCTCAAGAACGAGGACGTAAATCAGGCTGCTGGAAGGTGCTCAGCACACAGGGGGCAATTCGTACTCGTGTTCACCCGAAACATTGAGGAACGCGACTATCTCCGGCTGCGGAAACCAATGAGCGATGGGAAGATGATTGCAGTGTTGTGTGATTCGCATTTGCATAAAATGCTCCACGCGAAAGCAGCCGGTCGTAGCCCGGGAGACGTTGTTTATGAACGTGTACGAGAACTCGCGGAACTTATCCAGTAGTCCACGGCGGCATAACCCGGGCTTCCACTCGGACGCAGGGATGTCCGGCTTGCTTCGCGTGTCCGCCGCGTCTACATTGCCTCGCACGAGCGCTGGCGTACCCTGCGCCGGTGAAGCCCAAAACGTTATCCGGCTGACAAGCACGAGGATGATCCGCAAGCCTGTTGAAATACATGTTGCCGAACCTCCTGAAGAGATCGCTGTGCGTCTCAATACGGCAACAGACCGACGAGCACTCATAAAAGAAGCCTTTAAAGATTCCACGTGGTTCGAACGCGTTCGATTTATGAATGCGCCGTATCTCGCCTCACGTTTTGCCACTGAAGGATTTAAACTTGTACTTCAAGGACCGCTCTATGGTGCGGGGCCTGTGATAAGGGGAGAAATAGTCAACGGAAAACAGAATGAAGGAACGGTTATTCAGGCTAAGGTTCGGCCTTCTGGATTGTCGATTTTCTTAACCATCACCTTTGTTCTAGGTACCCTTGTCTTTATCCGCGAGGCGATACAGTATAATGGCCTGTGGCCTTTCACATTCATACCGTTGTTCTTTGCTGTTCTAAACGTTGTTATAGTCCTGCGGCACCAAAAAATGGCGATTAGGCTTTTGAAGGAGATTGTAACGGGTGCAATGAGTAGCCAAAGCCGGATAACAAGCGCCTCCACCTGACCGCACGCTAGCCGCTGTGCTTCGTATATTCGCCTAAACAATCATGCCTCGTTTCACCACTGCTTGTGCTGCAGGTGAGGCGCAGGCCGTTATCCCACAACTCACGGTGATGGCTGACGAACCGCAAAAACCAGACGATCAGATCGTCGAGTACGCTCGTGCTGTTGAGGACTTGCACCATCAACTTAAGTCGCCAGTTGTTCAAGCATATCGACTGGCGCAAGTGGCTTTGGACGAACTCGACGGCATTCCCAATGCAGATAATGCTCGCCGCGAAGTTGCCCGCGTTGTAGCCCTGCTCGCAAAAGTAAGCGGAACGATGCTGAACTCGCAGTTGTTTGCCAAGCTATCACAGGGGGAATCTGTCGAATTACACGCTACGCCGATAGGCGAAAGTGCTCTGCTTCGTATGATAAATGAAGTCCTGAACGATATGGCGTATCTGTTGACGAGTCACTCCAATATTCGATTTGCATCGCTAGTTCAGATGAAAGATCAAGAAATCGTAGCTGACAAGACACTCTTCGAGCAGGCACTACGCAACGTTTTGGAGAATGCGGTCAAATACTCATACCGTGACACGACTGTCAAAATTGCCACCGAAGTTTCCAACCCGGGAAAACTCGCGTTATCGGTACAAAACACAGGACTACCAATTTCTGTCCAAGATATTGAAGAGATCTTTGAACGTGGTTGGCGGGGCGATGCAGCCCGGCGCGTCACCGGAGAAGGATCGGGGATTGGCTTATGGATTTCAAAAAACATTATGACGGCTCATGGTGGAGACATTACCGTTGACCCGACTAACTCGTCTGGAAGAACAACCTTCCGACTGACATTACCCTCCCGTCCGAAATAAGCTTCATGAAGATACTACTGCTTGAAGATGATCATTTGCAGGCAGATTCGCTCTGCGATCAACTTGAGAGAGGCTTTCCTAATGCCGTTATTGATCACGTTCAATCAGAGCAGGAGTTTCGGTCGCGCATTCCAACGTTAGAAAAGTCTCCCCCTGACGTTGCCATCCTCGATGTAATGGTCCGATGGACCGATCCGCAGCCGGACATGGAGCCACCTCCAGAAGACGTAGCAACGGGCGGTCATTACCGAGCTGGCCTTCGTTGTCACGAATTGCTTCGCAAAGCAAATGCACAAGTACCGGTAGTGCTTTATAGTGTTCTTGACCCAGCGGACTATAAACCTGATATGATCGATGATGCTGGACCAGTGGTGACATTGGGCAAAGACACTGACGCGAAGCGACTTATACGGGTGATCCGTGGGCTCACTCAGCAAGCCGAAACTAAAACATCAAAAAGTATATTTGTCGTCCACGGTCATGACGACGAGGCAAAAGAATCCGTAGCACGCTTTATTGAAAAAATGAAACTTGAAGCCATTGTGCTCCACGAACAGCCTTCATTAGGAAAGACGATTATTGAGAAATTCGAGAAGTATGCAAACGTCCGCTTCGCGGTGGTGTTGCTGACGCCAGATGATGTCGGTGGCACTGCAACTCAGCCTAAAGCACTTCAGCCACGTGCAAGGCAAAACGTAATATTTGAACTTGGATTTTTTGTGGCAAAACTCGGTCGCCGAAATGTTTGTGCCTTGTACAAGGAAGACGTTGAGATCCCATCCGACATACAGGGAATACTGTACGTACCGATGGACCGAAACGGTGGCTGGCGATGGCAACTCGCACGCGAGATGCAAGCTGCTGGTTTGCCAATCGATGCCTCTAAGCTTCTGTGAGAGTCGCAGAACAAAGTGGGATAACAAATCACTCAAGCCGACAACGGGCTCGTCGGGCTTGCTTCGTTTCAGCAAAAGTGTTTCCTTGCTTCGTACAAACGCAGTGCCGCCCTTCGCGGCAGAGTTCAAAACCGTTAGGGGTCTGCAAGTCTAAGAGCCATATCTTTGAAGCGACAGGATTACTGTTGCTATTGTGCGACGGTGAGCCGATTCTGGAAAAGCGTCGTGTAGGAGAGAGAACACCTCTGGGAATCATCCGACGAATATCTGGGACTGGACCATGCACCTCCCTTCCAAGACCAGTCTGTGCCTGCTGCTCGCCGCTTCCTTTATGCTGACTGGGCTGCCGGCAACGGCCCAGGTCAGCACAGACGTCGGCGGACTCAGCCAGCCACCGCCCGTTCAGGATACATTGATTACTGTTTCGAAGAACATGTTCGATACGCGCCAGCAAATATTCCTGGCTCCGCTGGAAGGATGGTTGTTCAGATCAGGACATGATCAGTCATGGGCAAACAGCGGAATTGATCTAACTGACTGGAAACGAATGAAGCCCACCAGCCTTTCGGCCTCCATGAAAGATTCCGAGGGCCGAGTGGAGGGGTGGTTCCGAACGAGGATCAAAGTCGACAGCACATTGAGCGATATTGCTCTGGGATTAAGCAGAAATCTTTGGGCCGCTACCGATATCTACATTGATGGTGAGTTGGCTGCAACATTTGGGAATACGGGAAAACCCTTCACCGCTTACAATCCAATCTCGAAGTATCCCGTTCCGGTGAAGCTGTTGGCCGGCAAAGAATATCTCATAGCCGTTCATTTTGTGTACAAAGAGGATTTCTTCACCGAAAGACATAACCGGCTCAAGCCGGAGAACTTGGCAAAACTCATTAGCATAACGGGACCCGGCTATCATGAATTCGTGCAAAAGGATATTCAGCGCAACTCCATTTATAATACGCTTTGGATAGCCGTATCAGGTTTGCTGACCTTATTATTTTGGCTCCTGGTTTTCTTGAATCGAGGCCAAAAAGTTTTCTTGCTTATTGCTGTTCTCACCACGCTGGTTCTTTTTCTGGTACTGTCTTACAACGTAGGGTATTATGTACAGCTTCCATATTGGGTGGAAAAGATACGGGTGGTCATCTATGCCGCCGTCGGCGTATCTCTCACGGCCACGACACTCATCGTTGTAGAATGGGTTTTGAAAGGGAAACTATCTCTTTTAACAAAACTCATCCTTTTATTTTTGCCCATCGCCAGTATCGTTGCACATCTGCATGATATTTCAATCCCCTTCGGAATCATCAATTCCATAATGGTCCTCTACTTTGGTTATCTGGTATATACTTCATGGGAGTCTCTCACAAAAGCGCAATGGGCCGTAATCGCTTCCATGGTGATGCCGACTTTGGGGGGAGTTGTATTCACCAGTATTCACAAGTATGACTATGAGGTTTTCTTGCAATACCAAAGACCTTTGCTCACGGTCGTCATTCTCTCTGCGCCATTATTGCTGACGGTCTACATTGCTGTGAGATACAAGGAAATACTGAAAGAAGTGGAAGAAGAAGCCCAAAAAGTGTTGAAGATTACAGAAGAGAAGAATGAACTTCTGTCCAACCAAAACGTCGTTCTTGAGAAGCAGGTTGCTGAGCGAACGGCTGCGCTGGAACAGTCGCTGCGCCAGCTTAAGACGACGCAGGCGCAACTCATACAGCAGGAGAAGCTGGCGTCTTTGGGACAGTTGACTGCGGGCATTGCCCACGAGATCAAGAACCCGCTCAATTTCGTCAACAACTTCGCCGAGCTCAACGAAGAACTCGCCCAGGAACTTCGTGAGGCGCTTGCTATGGGAGAAGACGTTGAGGACCTTCTCGCTGACCTTGAACAGAACGCATCGGTTATCGCCCATCATGGCAAACGGGCCGACGGCATTGTCCATGCTATGATGCAGCATGCCTCCGGCGGCAGTGGGCAGCGCGAAGCGACCGACCTCAACGCGTTGGTCTCGGAACACATCGACCTGGCCTATCATGGCAAGCAGGCGCAGGTGCCTGATCTCAAGGTTGAAATCGAGCGGGACTTGGGCGTAGACGCCTGTGCTGTCAAGATCGTGCCGCAAGAGATTGGGCGGGTGCTCTTGAACCTGCTTGGCAATGCCTTCGACGCCGTTCATGATCGCGCAGTCAACGTCAACAGTGCGTACATTCCGACCGTGACCGTATCCACCCGGCAGGCCGAGGGTCAGGTAGAGATCCGAGTACAGGACAACGGACCAGGGATCCCAGCGGAGATTCGCGAGAAGATCTTCGAGCCGTTTTTCACGACGAAGCCGACGGGTACAGGGACGGGTTTGGGGCTGTCGATGAGCTACGACATCGTCACGCAGGGCCACGGCGGCACGCTTAGGGTAGAGAGTGAGGACGGCGAAGGAGCCACGTTCATCGTCAAGCTGCCTGTGAGCCATGAGGAGACAGCTTCAAGCGCATAAATACGGTCCCTAACAACCATTGAAGGCGACGGAGGGCGCGGCGGTTTGAGTTTGCCTGCGTGTCAGTGTCTCCGTAGTTTATCTGAAAGATGAGGTCGCCCTCCGCGCCTGAACTGCGCCGTTATACCGCTCAGCTACGCCAGATTTCATTAGGATGATGAGCTTTCCCAACCTGACAACAAACCGCCTTCTGC
The DNA here is from genome assembly GCA_030428385.1 of Rhodothermia bacterium. Lineage (GTDB taxonomy): Bacteria > Bacteroidota > Rhodothermia > Rhodothermales > JAAAOL01 > JAUIDY01. Next base: position 75,050 of record JAUIDY010000004.1, read on the forward strand.
TCAGAGGCTTCTCAACTATTGATACCTCGGCCTATGTGCAGCTTCTTCAAGATCCACAAGCCTTTCCCTTCATTTCGGACAACGGGCCACCTACAGTCTCAGACGTTGAGCGCAAGATCGCACGCAACCAGAAATCCTTTCAAATGGGGCGAGATATCTATTGGGTAGTGGCCCTGAAAGAGTCCAATGTGTTTATAGGATATCTTGCTGCCCATAATTTCAAGGAGACGTGTGTATCACTTAGCTATGCAATGAGTGGTCAATATCGTAGGCGAGGGTTTATGAAGGAAGCAATCAGCGCAGTTACAGGGTATTTATTGACTCTGGGGGCAGAAGTATTAGAAGCACGGGTTCATGCTGGCAACCACGCCTCGGCAGCTCTATTGGCGTCCTTGGGTTTCACCAGGGTTGCATTCAGGGATGAGCGAGACATATTTCGACAAACTCTGGTTTCTAGGGTCGCATAGCACGATACTGTGGCCGAGGCAATCATGGTAAACGCAGTATAACCCATCACTCAAGCCGACAACCCGCTTCAGGGTTTGCGCGTTGTTCGGCCAGCAGTGATTCCATAGTTTTTAAAAAGGTCGCCGCTGCGGTTTGCGGCTTAGTTCGACCGTTATGCAGCACTCCCAATGACAACAGTTCAACCCTCTGCACGACAAGTCGGTTTGGTGGGGACGCTGCATATAATCGTCTCCTTCGGCCTCTACGCTGTGGCGAGTGCGCTGGCGCTTGGAGCGTTCGAACGAAACCCGTCGCCACTCGAAGATGCACTCGTCGTCGTAGGAACGGGCGCGGGTTTTCCGCTGATTTACGTGCTCGCACCAGCTCTAGGGATATTTCTGCCGAAAGCTTTGGCTGCTTTTATTGCCGCTGTTGCGAACAGCGCATTTTGGGGCTTCGTGCTCGCGCTCGCGATCAATTGGTTTCGCTCGCGGGGCCGTGCTGCATAACATCTTTATGATCTCTCTTTGTCAAGGGCAAAGCGCTCCCTAGCCGATGATTCGGGTGAGTCAGTGGTTTCTGGGCTGCCACCTGCCCGGTGCTGCGCATGTCTTGGCTCGTTGGCCTTTTCCATTTCCTAGAACGAGAAGTGCATCAATCTTGTCATCCCGAACGAAGGTGAGTGATCCCGTCGTTAGGAGGTAATTCCACTCGTCGAGATCCCTTACTACTGTTCGAGATGACGGAACGTATATCGCACGAAAGTGGGAAGTACTTTAGCAGTGCATTGATGGAATAAAAAAAGGGGCGTCTTCGTAAGGAAGCACCCCTTTTTTGTGTAGTTGATGTGGGTTAAGCAGGTTCTGCCACCGGAACCGGCGTCAGCCAGCCATACGGGTCGTTGCCGCGATGGATGATGTCGAAATAGGCTTCTTGCAACTCGGCGGTGATGGGGCCGCGTGAGCCGCTGCCAATCGTGTATTTGTCCACCGAGCGGATCGGGGTCACCTCGGCGGCGGTGCCGGTGAAGAAGAGTTCATCGGCGATGTACAGGGCTTCGCGGGGGATGGTTTTTTCTTCCACCGTGTAGCCCCGGTCGCGGGCCAGCCGGATGATCGAGTCACGCGTGATACCGGGCAGAATCGACAGGCTGGACGGTGCCGTGTAGATCGTGCCGTCGCGGATGACAAACAGGTTTTCGCCACTGCCTTCGGCCACGTAGCCGTCCGTCGAGAGCATGATGCCTTCGGCGTAGCCGTTGGTCACGGCGTTCATCTTCACCAGCGAGGCGTTGAGGTAGTTGCCGCCCGCTTTGGCCAGCGCCGGGTGTGTGTTCGGTGCCATGCGGTTCCACGAGGCTACCTGCACTTCCACGCCTTGCTCCAGCGCTTCCGGGCCGAGGTAGGCGCCCCATTCCCAGACGGCGATAAAGGTGTCCACTTTGTTTTTGAGCGGGTTCACGCCCATCGAGCCCATGCCCCGGAAAACCACCGGGCGGATGTAGCAGGATTCGAGCCCGCTGGCGGCAATGGTTTCGAGCGAGGCGGCGTTCAGGTCTTCCACCGAGTAGCCACAGTCCATGCGGTAGATGGTGGCCGAGTCGACGAGGCGGCGCATGTGCTCGTGCAGCCGGAAGACGGCGGGGCCTTTCTGCTCGGTATTATAACAGCGAATGCCCTCGAAGACCGAGGAGCCATAGTGGACGACGTGCGAGAGGACATGGATGGTGGCGTCCTCGTAGGGGATGAGTTCCCCGTTGAACCAGATTTTGTGTGCCATGGGAGTAGGGGATATATCGGAAGCGGTAAAGAAAGCGGAGATGGAACGCGCACCGGGTGCCGCGCCCCAACAAGACAGTTGCCGGAATTACATCCAGACAATGCGTCTCTTAAAAATACAATGTGCCTCCGAAAAAAACGCTGGGTTCGGAAGGGAGAATATGGGAAGAAGCGCTACCGCGCAGGCCCACAACGCGAAGCCAACGGCTTCTGGTACAGGAATCCGTTTAAACCCGGACATCGATGCCGACAATCGCGGAAGCCGTTCAGGATGTACGCCAAACCCCTCCCTTGAGGGAGGTGGCCGAGCCACAGGCGAGGTCGCAGGGTGTGGATTTCAAATGTTGATGTCTGGATACGTGCCTTCGAGAAAGGTTCCCTCTCCCCAGGCAGGAGAGAGACAGAGTGAGGGGGAAGCGTAGAGACAAGCTCCGTTGTTTCACCCTCACCCTGGCCCTCTCCCATCAAGGGAGAGGGAACATGGGAAAGAGGACCTGTGCTATCCTGACATCACTAAACGGAATCGGTAATAGCCGCCGATTGTACACCCCCAGTCGCGGAGCCTGTCCTGAGCGAAGCCGAAGGGCGACAGCCCCCTCAAGGGGACGGTTTCAGGGTTGGCGCGGACGTCGCTGCGTCGCCAACGCATACTTCGCTATCGTCCACAAGATTTTGACCGACGCTTTCACCGTGCCGCTGACGGTGCCGGTGATCTTCGAGACGCCGACGCGCTTGCGGTAGGACACCGGCACTTCGCGGATACGCAGCCCGGCCTGCACAGCCTTGATCTGCATCTCGATGGTCCAGCCGAAGGTTTTGTCCTGCATGTTCAGCGCCAGCAGCCGGTCGAAACGAATGGCGCGGAACGGACCGAGGTCGGTGTAGCGGGCACCCCAGAACAGCCGCATCAGAAAACACGCCAGCCGGTTGCCCAGGAGTGCTTGCGGCAGCATCGCGCCGGGTTCGCGTTTGCCCAGCATGCGGGAGCCGAGGACGAAGTCGGCTTCGTTGTTCAGGATGGGCGCGACGAGCAAGGCCAGTTCTTCCGGGTGGTCGCTGTAGTCGCCGTCGAGGAAGACGACGATGTCGGGGTTGCGCGTTTGGGCGTAGGCGATGCCGCGCAGACAGGCCCAGCCATAGCCCCGTTGATCTTCGCGCAGCACCGTGGCTCCGGCAGCGCGAGCGTTCGCCTCGGTCTCGTCCGTCGAGGCGTTGTTCACCACCACCACTTCTTCGACCAACGCCTTGGGAATGTCACCGATGACCTGCCCGATGGCACGCGCCTCGTTGAAGGCAGGGATGATGACGAGGATACGAGGCACGGAGGGTGGCAGTGATGGATAGGGTCGTCGAACAGACTCCATCTAGCCACCGACGCTGAACAGGTTCCAGCCGGTGTCTAAAACAGCCTACGGGCTTACCGGCACGCGGGTAGCGGGCTTGGGCAGCGTTGCCTCGGGCAGGTCGAGGGTGCGTTTGCCGAAGACATCCTCGATGTGGAGGTAGTTCATGTCGTCGTAGGTCTCATCCGCAAACACCCATTCGGCGGCAAAGCGGCCCACGGTACCGACAAAGCCAAAGCCGTTTTCTACGTTCGAGAACGTGCCGGGCTGGGACAACACGTCGGGGTCGAAGACGCCGCCCGGCGGGACGAATGCGCCGTCGAGCACCGTCACCAGCAGCCCCTGGCCGAGCAGCGGCACCTCGGTCACGTTTACCGCCTGCATGGTGTCCAGGGCAAGGCGGTCTTTACGAAGGTCCAACTCGATCTCCCAGCCGTTGCCCATCGGGGTGTTGGCGGGCGCATACGGCAGCATCACGTTGTTAAAGGCGGTGGCCTCGGCGGCGAGGAACCGGTACCACAACTCAATCTGGAAGGGCTCGTCTACAATGCCATCCCACTGAATAACCTGCGAGCCGCGCCCGATGGCACCGCCCACATTCACCACGCTCTCTGGCTGAATCGTTATCGCTGAGGGAAGGGTGGGGGCCGTGGTTTCGGCGCTGGTGATGAGTTCGAGGCTGGGCGTGGCAACCTCAATGCGGTAGGTGCGGCCCGGACGGATCCGCAGCGGGGCGTAGAAAATCAACCCCGTCGAGCCATCGTCGAACGTGATCAGCGAGTCGTTCCATACCGTAGTTGCGCCCGAGGTCAGGTCGGTGGAGACAAACGAGATGTCGATTTGCTGATTGGGATCCGGGAAAAGCGTGGGGCGGATGGGGACCACCCGCACGAACTGGGTGTCCTGGTCCATGTCCAGCGTGCCGAACAGGCTGAAGTTACGGTCGCTTTCGAGGATCGGGTTGACGCTGTCCTCACACGCGCCCACCAACAGGGCGACCAGCAGCAGCGGCAAGGTTAATAAGACGGAAGTACGTCGCATAGATAACTAACTCTGATATAAAGCGCAGTCGCCGTGGCTTATTTCAATTCGACTTTGAGGCCGAACGAAGGAAGGAGCGGAAGCTGATTCAACCGGCGCAGCGAAAACAGGTCAAAGTAAAACAGGTTGTTGCGGTCGTAGGTGTTCACCACCCCGGCTTGCAGGGTCGCCGATGCGTTGCGCGAGAACAGGAACTCACGCTCGACGGACACATCGAGGCGGTGGTACGTAGGCAGGCGGCCTTCGTAAGGACGGCCGTACAGCACGCGGGTGTCGCCGGGGCGTTCGGTGACATCGACCGGGCCATCCACCAGCACAAACTCGTCAAAGCCCAGCGCCTCACTAAACGGCAGGCCCGAGCCATACTGCCAGCGGGCGTTGATGGCAAACCCGTACAGCTTCACACTGCCCAACGCGTTGAGCTGGTGCCGGCGGTCGTGCGGCGGCGAGTAGCGTTGTTCCAACGTGCCAAACCAGAACTGGATGGACTCCTGCTGGGCGTCGTAATCCACCTGCGAGTAGCCGTAGTTGATGAAGCCGTAGAACGGGAACCGCTCGATTTCCATGCGGAGGTCCACACCGTATACCTGCCCCTCGGCGGGTTGCAGGTTGGTGTTAAACCGGGGAAACGCGCTCCACTCGGCCACCGACAGGTTGTCCAGCTTCTTGTAGAACCCTTCGACCGAAAACTCGAAGCCGCCACGTGGCTCGATCTGGTAGCCGCCGATAAAGTGGATGGCCTGCGGCACCACGCCCAGCGGCGACGACGTCCACGCCGTGAACACATCCCCGGCATCGCGGCGGTCATTCAGGCCCACAATTTCCTGATGGTAAATCCCGGCAGCCCCGCTAACGCGGTGGATGCCCAACTGCCACACGGCCCGCAGGCGCGGCTCGACGAAGTTGCGGCCCTTGCTGGGGAATGACTGAAACCGCAGCCCCGGCTGGATACGCAGCCCATTCTCCCAGGAGAACTCCGGCTCGATATAGATCCCGGCTTCGGTGATAAATTCGGTGTCGGTTTGCAGGTTTTGGAACTGCCCGCCCAACTCGCTCTCTAGCGTGGAGGAACGAATGTAGAGGCCCCAGTTGATGTCGCTAGCGCCGAGGTAATGGGTCATATTGGCGGCCACGTTGTACTGCTCCGTTGCGGAAGAACGCGAGGGCGCACTGGCGGGACCAAACGTGTTCTCGACGCTGGAATACGACAGCAACACCTCGGCCAGCACTGGCAGGGTGCGGGGCAGCAGCAGGTAGCGGGCGCTGATGGCCTGGTTGTTCCAGATGACCTGATCGGCCTCGTTTTCACTACCGAGGACCGAACCGTCTTCTTCGCCCAACACGCCCCGGTCATACGTCCGGATGGCGGTGACGGACGCCTGGCTGTTTTCGGAAAGCTCGGCGTGCAGCTTGGCAAACTGGTCGTCAAATTTGTACGGCAGCGGATCGTCGATCAGGTTCGACGCGCCCTGCTCAATCACCGACGTGCGGCCCGACACCATAAACGACACGCGATCGCGGACGAGCGGCCCTTCGAGGCGGGCGCTGCTCACAAACGGAGCCACCGACACGGCCCCGGCAAGGCGGCGCTTGTTGCCGTTGCGCGTGGAGACATCAATCACGGACGAAAGCCGCCCGCCGTATCGCGCCCCAAAGCCGCCTGCGTACACATCCGTCGAGTTGATGATGTCGGACGGAAACGCCGAATAGAACCCGATGAGGTGGAACGGCTGGTACAGCAACGCCCCGTCGATGAGCACGAGGTTCTGCGTGGGTTCGCCGCCGCGGATAAAGAGTTGTCCGCCCTGGTCCCCCGTGGAAACGACGCCCGGCAGCGTGCCGAGGTACTGCACCAAGTCGCCCGACACATCCGGCGACGGCACCAGTTCGATATCTTGCGCCCGGATGGTTTGCAACCCCGCTGTCACCGACGCCGCGCCGACGGTTTCGCGCTCGCTTTCTACCAGCACTTCGCCCAGTTCGGCCTCGCCAAACGTGATCTCGAAGCTAAACGTGCGGATGCCTTCTTCCAGCGTAATGGTGGTCTCGTAGGTCTGGTATCCGATGAAGGTGCCCCGCAGGGTGTAGGTGCCTTCGGGAATGCGTGAGATGGCGTAGAACCCGTCCGTGTCGGTGGCGGCCCCCAGCAACGCACCTTCACTGTTGGTCAGGATGACGTTGACGCCTTGGAGCGGCTGCCCATCGGAGTCGTCTGCGACAAAGCCGCGCAAGGTAGCATTTTGGGCCTGGGCCAGAGAAAGCGGAAGCAGGGTACCGATCAGCAGCAACCACCCCATTCGAAGGCACTTCGTGGCACGCAGCGAAAACATATTCATAAGCTAGAAAAGCATCAGCCGAAAAAGATGGCGCATGTTACGGACTCAAGCCTGCGAAAGAAAGGGAAATGTACGTCAATAATTGAGGGATGTCGGATGAGGATTGGGGGAAACAGGTGTTGGGCAGAGGGAGAGAATAGGCGTGCAGGCTAGGGGCAGCCTTCATCGGTGGCGAGGTAGCCGATTTCGGTGCGGACGTCTTCGGTGAGGGTCCAACTGACCGAGTGATGAACCACGGCACCAAAGAAACCAAAGCCGTTGGTGACATCCGTCTGCGGGCGCTTCCACTCGGGGCCGAATTCGTCAACGGTCATACGGACGCTGCATAGGATGATGTTGGTTCCCTGAACGGGGCGGTTCAACCGGGAAAGGACTTCGTTGCGGTTGCGGCTGAGCGGAATGTGGAGCGCCCAGGCATCGTCCACGGCTTCGCCATCGTCGCCTATGGGAAGGGTAATCGTGGCGGGATCATTGCCGGGGATAACCACCGTATACTGCACCGTGGCGTTGTGGGGCGTTTCGGCAAAGTCGTTCCAGATCACAATTTGCTCATATTCGTCCAGAAAACGACGCACGGAGTCGGTGGCAGCGGTGGTCGGGTCGGGCAGCGTTACGCGGGTCTCCGTTGTTGCGCCATCGTTGCGGCGGATCGACAGCTGAAACCGCTCGCTGTGGGTCACTGCCATCGGCGCGTAGTACAGGAAGCCGTTGGTGCCGTCGTCGAGTTGCACCAGCGAGTCCTGCCACACCACTTCGTCGCCTGTGGCTTCGTTGCGGGAAGAAACCACCACGTTGCCTGCTTCCAGCGGCAGCGCCGCCGTCTCCCGAACCGGACTGATGCGGACGAACTGCGTGTCGCTTCGGGTATCGAGGTAGCCGTAAATGGAAAAGAATTCGTTGTCGTTGTCTACGATAGGGTCGAAGTCGGACGAACAGGCGGCGAGGAAAAGGAAAAGCGAGAGGAAGAGGGGAAGGGGGAAAGGGAGAAAAGGGGAGAGGGTGTGTGGGAGTTTGGGGGTGTGGGAGTTTGGGAGGTTGGGGGGAACGATGGGTTGGTGTTGGTTGGTTATCATCATTTGACCTCCACGCTGAGTCCGAGGGACGGGATGAAGGGCAACTGGTCGATGCGGCGTCCGGCAAACAGGTCGTAGTCGAACAGATTGGCGCGGTTGTAGACGTTGATGGCACCGCCTTGCAACACAGCGCGGAACCGGGGCAACTCAAACTGCCGCTCGATGGAGATGTCAAGGCGGTGGTAGGCGGGCAGGCGGCTGTCGTACAGGTTGCCTGCCTGAATCAATTGAGGTTGCCCGGCTTGCGTGTGAAACGCGCCGTCGGGCTGGCCGAGGTCGAGGGCATCGTAGAAGCCCGCCGAGCGCGTAAACGGCAGCCCCGAGCCGAACTGCCACTGCACACTCATCGACAGGGCCCCGCGTCCGTAGCGTCCCAGCAGGTTCACCTGGTGACGGCGATCGTGCGGGGGCGAAAACTTCACGGGCGGCAGCACCCGCTCCGGCGCGATGCCGACGAGGTTGGCGCTGTTGTTGGGCAGGTACGTGACCTTGCCCAGGCCATAGTTGAGCGCTCCGTAGAAATCGGAGCGCAGGAATTCCAGCTTCATGTCGAGGCCGGTGGACGTGCCATCCACCGGATTAATCAGGAGGCCCGTCTGGCTGCCGCCGCCATATTCGGCAAAGGCGAGGTCATCGAAGGATTTGCGATACAATTCCAGCGAGGCGGTGAAGAGATCGAACACCCAGCCCTTCCATCCTGCCGAAAGATGTGTGGCTTTGGGTACGGGGCGGTTCGGCGGCGACGGCGCCCACGCCACGAACGCATCCGTCACGTCGCGGGCGTTGTGCAGGCCGATGATGTCCTGGCGGTACTGGCCCCAGGCGAAGCTGAAGGTGTGTTGTTCCTCTAAGCGGGGCGGTTGCCAGTCAATGCGGAAGCGGGGCTCGAACGAAATCTTGGATCGGCTGGGGAAGGAATGCATCCGCAGGCCCGGCTCGATGCGGAGCGCGTCGTTGACCTGCCAGCGCACATCGCCGTAGAGCCCGCCTTCGGAAAGGAATTCTTCGTTCTCAAATTCGCCAAAGCGGTTGCTGAAGCTGTAGCTGCGCCCAAACAGCCCCGCGTGCACCACCGATTCGCCAAGGTAGTACACAAACTTGGCTTCCACCCCGCCCGTTTGGGCCTTAGCGGTGCGCAGGGGCGAACGAAACGGCTCGTAGCTGCTTTCGAGGCGAGAGACGAAGAAGCGGATCTGCGCCAGCACGGGCGACTCTTCGGGCAGGTACGTGTAGTTGCCACCATACGCCGTGTTGGCCCAGCGGAGCAGGTTGGGTATGCCCTCGGTGTCGGCAATGTCGCCTTCGTCGAACGTGTGCAGGGCGGTGAGTTCGAGGCTGCTGGTGCGGTTGAGGAAAGCATGTAGTTTGGCAAACCGGTCGCCGAAACGGTACGGCAATTCCTCGCCAATGATGTCTGGCGCGATGCGCTCGATGACCGACTCGCGGGCCGAGGCCAGAATCGAGACGCGCTCGGGGACGAACGGGATCTCAAGCCGGACCGTGCTAAGGAAAGGAGCCACCGACGCTGCGCCCACTACCCGCTGCTTGTTACCGTTGCGCGTGTTCACATCGATGACAGACGAAAGCCGCCCGCCGTACCGCGCGCCGAAGCCGCTTGTGTACACGTCGGCAAACGCAATGAGGTCAGCGGGAAAGGCCGAGTAAAACCCGACGATGTGGAACGGCTGGAAGATGGGCATGCCGTCCAGCATAATGAGGTTCTGGGTGGGCGTGCCGCCACGAATAAAAAGCTGCCCGCCCCGGTCGCCCTGGGTTACCACGCCCGGCTGGGTTTGCAAGTACGCCGCCAGGTCCGCCGAGACGCCCGGCGTGGGGACCCGCGCCAGCATCGACGGGCGGATGGTTTGCACGCCCACGCCCTGGTCCACGCTGTTGCCGCGCTGGCTTTCCACCACCACTTCGTCCATCTGGGCTTCATCGACCTGCAACGCTATTTCCAGTGCCACATTGGCGTTGAAGTCGAGCGACAGCGTATCGGCGTGTTCCAGGTAGCTGACGAAGGAACTGCGCAGCAGATAGGTGCCGGGCGGGATGCGCGTGAGGATGAAATAGCCGCCATCGTCGGCGGCGGTGCCCATCTGGCGTCCGTCGTCCATGCTTTCGACCACCACCGCGGCTCCCGACAACGGCTGGGCGTCGGCCGCATCGATGACACGACCGCGCACGGTGGCAAACTGCGCCTGGGTGGCAAGCGGAAACAGCATCCAGAGTACCCAAACCCAGCATCCGCCGTGCGGGGTACACAACCGTGAAAGCCAGGATGCCATGCAGTTTGTGGTGAGGTGAGGGTGGGAAAACAAGCCAACCAACGTAGGGAGACGGCGGTTCGGGTGGCTTGTCATAGGGTGAAACTACCAAAAACGGCGGCATTACCTAGAAAAACAAGGCAAAAAAGAGGGGAGGCGTTGGCGGGTGTGGGCGTGGTTGGGTATGGGGAAAGGGAGAGCAGGCGACCTGTTTTTTTGAAAGGCCGTGATTGTTTGGTCATCGGCAAACGGTGTCAACCTTCCATACGCCCACACCCCCATACGCCCATACCTATTCCACATGCAGCACCAACCCTTTCAGGTATTCGCCTTCCGGGTGGTAGATATTAATGGGGTGGTCGGGCGGTTGCGAGAGTTGGTAGAGGACACGGACGGTGCGTCCGGCGTCGGCGGCGGCCCCGAAGACGATCTTGCGAAACAGGTCGCGGTCGATGTTTTGGGAACAGGAGAACGTAAACAGCAAGCCGCCCGGCGTGAGGCGGTGCATGGCGTTCAGGTTGATGTCTTTGTAGCCGTGGGACGCGTTGCGCACGGCACGGGCATGTTTGGCAAAGGCCGGGGGATCAAGAACGATGAGGTCGTAGGTGCGGTCTTCCCGCAGGAAGTCGAAGCAGTCGGCGGCGATGGTTTGGTGCGCCGCATCGGAGAAGTTGAGCCGCACGTTTTCCTCCGCCAGCGCCAGGGCAGGCTCCGACGAATCGACCGAGTCCACGGCTGCCGCGCCGCCCGCGAGGGCATACACGCTGAAGCCCCCCGTATAGCTAAACGCATTCAGCACCCGCTTACCGGCGCTGAAACGCTGCACCAACGCCCGGTTTTCGCGCTGATCGAGAAAGAAACCCGTCTTCTGCCCCGTCTCGATGTCCACGTTGAAGTGCAGGCCATGTTCTTGTACGCTCCGGGTCGTTTTGCTTGTGGCCTCTGTTAGCCAGCCGCCTTGCACATCCACGCCCTCCAGGACGCGGGCATTTTTTTTGGTTTTGAGCCACACCTTATGGTAGCCGAGTGCGCTGAAGGCTTGCAGCAGAAATGGGAGTCGCTGCGCCATGCCCTTGATGAGCAGTTGCAATACCACCACCTCGCCATACACATCAGCGATGACGCCGGGCAGACCGTCGCCCTCGGCGTGCAGGAGCCGGAAGCAGGTGGTGTCGTGGGTCAGGTGTGGCTGGCGCAGGGCGTGGGCGCGCTGTACGGCAGCCACCCAATACGCCGCTTCTTCAAAGGCAAATGGCGAATCTCCAAAATGAAACAGGCGGCAGACGATTTGGCTTTTCGGGTTAAAAAAACCATGCGCTAGCACCTCGCCCTGGTTGGTGCTCACCGCCACAATGTCGCCGTGTTTGGCTTTAGGAAGTTGCTTGATTGCGCCCGAGAACAGCCACGGATGGCGGTTGCGTACCGAGCGGTCGCGCCCGGATTTAAGGACGAGGGTGGGGTAGGGCATATAGGGTCTATCAGGTCAGCAGGTTGTTGGGTTACGGTAACCTGCGTGGCTTATTGCAAAGAGCGTGTATCAGGCAAGGTACAAGCCTTCTTGTCGAAGGTTACCAGGCCCGCAGCCCCAGCTTTTTGATACGCCACATGAAGCAGCGCATCGGCGAAGTCGGCGGCATGCGTTTGGTAAAGGGCGAGTGCGTCGCGGACGGTTTCGGCTTCCAGCACGCGGAGCGACCGAATGTGGAGCAGCGTATCGAGGGCCGCGACGATTTCGGCTTTCGGTACACGGTAGCCGGAGCCAAGCACCCACACCAACTCGCACAGCATCACAGGATGAATAAGCCCCGGCGCGTCCGGAGTGCAGGCGGTTTCAATATAATCGCGCGCGGCCTCGAACTGGGCTGGGTCGTCGGCGATGAGGTAGCGTACCAAGACATTCGTATCCAGTCCCCCGGCAGGTTTCGCCATGGTCAAGCGTCCTCTTGCTGGACGACCGCATCAGCAAGCGCAGCATCCATTGCCTCGATGGAAAGGGGAGTGGCCGGGGCAAACTGCCGAAGCGCCCCACGCAGCGGCCGTGCGGATTCGTGGTATTTGCGCAGCACGACCGTTCCATCAGGCGCAATGACAAACTCCACCGCACTACCGGGTTCGACCCGTAAATGCTCGCGCACCGCCTTCGGAATCGTCACCTGCCCTTTGCTGGAGACCGATGAGGTAGACATGAAAGTAAGACTTGTGAGCTTTTGCTTTACTTTATCCAATTAGTAAAACCCTTTCGGGATAATACGGTTTCGAAACGATCCTCCCAAGCAAAAGGGATATTGACGCGTGGAAATTCGGCCAAACGGCGAGTTGCTCCACCTTGGTTGGAGAAAACAGGGAGCGGTGGTCGTTTTGCCGGGGTTTTAGGACAGTGAGACCTGTTGACTTGCGACCAGACAGACGCAACATCACCGATACTGCCCGAAGTCCTCATCGTCCTCAAAGCCGTCGTCGTCATCGTCGGCTCCGAAGCGGCCCAGCGACGAGAGCATCGAGCCCATGATGTCGCTGTACGACGCGCCGAGGTTAGGACAGGTGCTCCAGGTCGTCCAAGTCCTTATGCCGCCCGCTAGCTCGTTTGTTTTGTTTTAAGCAATCCAGCCCGATAATGCTGACAGCAATTCCATCCAGCATGTCTTCGGTGCGTTTGGCATAACAGGTCTCGAACGTGACGCCAGAGATTGACATCATTACCTCAATTCGGAGAGGGGCGTAGCCCATCCGGACAATGCGATTTGTTTCCAGAAAAATCTCAGGTTTCAGTGTTTCAACCCCGAATCCAAAATCGGTCAAGACGTGCACCATCCGTTTCGCATTACTCGGATCACGAGCAATCCAACAATCAATGTCAGCGGTAGTACGCGGATAGCCATAATACCCCACGGCATAGCCCCCCACGAGCAGGTATCTAACCTGATGGTCTTTCAACAACTGCAAGAACTCGCGAAACTCGGTCGGTAGCCGGATCATAGTCGTAATTAATCTGACGCATCAGTTCCATCGCCTCTAACCGCTCGTCGGGAGACTTCGAAAGCCAGTATGCCCGTTCCTTTGTCACATCCTCGTGTGCATCAAAGGAAAACGCCGTTTTATCAAGCTGAAATTTATTTCTAAGCATCGCTCTGCGAAATTTTCTGCATCACAAGATAAAATGCAGGCTTGCGACCTGACAAACCCAATGTTACCGATACCGCCCGAAGTCCTCATCGTCCTCAAAGCCGTCGTCGTCATCGTCGGCTCCGAAGCGGCCCAGCGACGAGAGCATCGAGCCCATGATGTCGCTGTACGACGCGCCGATCTCTTCCACATAGTCCTTGCCGATGAGCGAGTGCTGGTGCAGTGCTTCGAGGATAAACTCCATCATCGCGGCGAGTTCGGCGGGCGAGTTGGGGTTGCCGCATTGTTTGGCCACTTGGTGGAGGCCGTCCACGCGATCAAGCGTCTTGGCGTACTGGTCGAACGGCAGATCGGGCTTGAGGTCTACGGTGCCGCCCTTGGAGAACCAACCGATGACTTCGGCGAACGGCTGGCGCTGCTGCTTGTCGGACGGGTCAGGGAAGTGACGCGCAAAGATGGTCTTGACGGCCTTGCCAATGAGCAACCGAGCGACGTTCTGGGCCCCTTCCTGCTCGCCTTCGTAGACGAGTTCCACCTTGCCGGTGATGGCGGGCTCCACAAAGTGCAGGTCGCTGATACGGGCGGTTGTTTCCTCTTCGCCGTTGATCAGGGCGCGGCGCTCGGCGGCGGAGATCAGGTCTTCGAGGGCGGCACGGGTCATGCGGGCCGACACGCCGCTTTTCTGATCGATGTATTCGCTCTGCCGGGCCTCAAAAGCCACCTGCTCGATGATTTCGCGGAAGAAATACGGCACCGCCACCTGCACGTCAGTGCGTTCCTGCCACGCCTCCTGTTCGGTAATCGCCATGCCAATCTCCACCGTCTTGGGATAGTGGGTGATGATCTGGCTGTCGATGCGGTCTTTGAGCGGCGTGATCAGGTTGCCCCGGTTGGTGTAGTCCTCGGGGTTGGCCGAGAAGATCATCAGCAGGTCCAGCGGGAAGCGGATGTTGAACCCGCGAATCTGGATGTCCTGCTCTTCCATGATGTTCAACAGCCCCACCTGGATGCGCGGCTGGAGGTCGGGCAGTTCGTTGATGGCGAAGACGCCCCGGTTGGTGCGCGGGATAATGCCGAAGTGGATGACTTCTTCATCGGCGTACGTCAGCCGGTGGTGCGCCGCCTTGATCGGGTCGATGTCGCCGATGAGGTCGGCGATGGAGGTGTCGGGCGTGGCGAGCTTTTCGCTGTAGCGCTCGCTGCGGTGCAACCACGCGATGGGTGTGTCATCGCCGTGTTCATCCACGAGATCGCGGGCGTATTTGGAGATCGGCGCAAACGGGTTGTCATTCAGGTCGCTGCCTGCCACCACGGGAATGAACTCGTCCAGCAGCTTCGGGATCATACGAATGAGGCGGCTTTTGGCCTGACCGCGCAAGCCCAGCAGGATCATGTCGTGCCGTCCCAGGATGGCGTTCTGGATCTGCGGAATCACGGTGCGATCGTAGCCTAGGATGCCAGGAAAAATCGTCTCGCCGCGCTTGAGTTTGGCGATCAGGTTGGCCCGCAGTTCGTCTTTTACCGACCGTATTTTGTAGCCCGACGCCTTCAGCGCGCCCAGCGTTTGGATGTCTGTCCAGGGAGTACCCATGCAAGCATTGCCTCAAGAAATGCAAAAGGACGGGTAGCACGCGAGGTTGACAGGGCTGTTCCCCCGTTTTAGTATTGTAACAGGAATTGGTGAGGGAAGCGGGAGGTGGTTTGGGGGAAGAGGGGGTTTTCTTTCTGGTTGGTAGAACCGATAGGCAACCCGAAGAGGGTGGTGATTCATCCCAAAAGCTTTCACCAATGGCTAGAAAAGGTTGAATCTTTCATCGTTACGTACCCTTCCCTCTTCCTTTAACCCTCTTCCCTCACACCATGCATCCCGCCTTAATACACACCGCTCACCGTCCGTGGCCGATGCCGCGAAACCGCTGGACGTGGCGGCAGACATGGTGCGACCTGCTGTTTGCCCACTGGCCCATCGACGCAGATCGGCTGCGACCGCTGGTGCCCGAGGCGCTGACGGTTCAGGAATACGAAGGCACGTCGTGGATCGGAGTGGTGCCGTTTCGTATGGAGGGCGTGATGCGGCGGCCCTTGCCCGACCTGCCGTGGATCTCGGCGTTTCCTGAACTCAACGTGCGGCTGTATGTGGACTATGAGGGCAAGCCCGGCGTGTGGTTTCTGAGCCTCGACGCAACGAACCCGCTGGCGGTGTGGGCGGCGCGGCGCTTTTTTCACCTGCCGTATTACCAGGCCGAGATGGCGCTCACCTGGAACGGCGGAACGGTCGAGTATATGTCCTCGAGGAAAGACAGTCCGGCAGTCTATGAAGGAACCTATACGCCTACCTCTGAGGTGTATCAGGCTACACCCGGCACCCTCGAACACTGGCTCACCGAACGCTACTGTCTGTATGCGCAAGCCAACGATGGGTTGCTCTCGCGCACGGAGGTGCACCACGCGCCGTGGCCGCTACAACGCGCCGAAGCGACCATCGACGAAAACACAATGTTGGCACCGCATGGCCTCACCGTGGAAGGGCCGCCACCGCTCCTGCACTTCGCCCGCCGCATCGAGGTGGTGGTGTGGTCGCCCGAGCGGATAGGATAGCAACTCAGTTGGGATACCCGAGGCGGCCCGGTAGGTCGTCGGGAATTTCCCAGTCGAAGGCATACAACGCGGCGGAGCCGAAGAAGCCATAGCCGTTCTCGATGTTTGAGAAGGCGGTGGGATGGGCAAACAAGTCGGGGGAAAAGCGGTCGTTGGGCGGCTCCCAGGTGGCATCCAGCTTCTTGATACGTATGCCCATCTTGATGAGCGGAGGGGGCACGGGGCCTTCTAGCCGTTCGGGGCCCGGGCAGCCTAGGGCCTCTGCCTGCATGCGCACCGCCGGGGTGTCGCGGGAGAGGTGTGCAGTAAAGCGCCACCCTTCCTCCACGCGTTCGCCGGAGCGTCCGTAAGGAATGCGAATCGGTACGGCGCGCTGGTCGCAGGCGACAAAGTACCAGAGTTCAATGCCCCAGGGAGACGTCATCCTCGGCAGGATGATATCCTGGACGATCTCGCCATCGGCTTCAACAACGGGGCTAAAGCGCGGGGCGTCGTTTGTCGGATGCACCTCGGGTACCGTGGTCTCGGCCCAGACCTGGGTGCCATCGGAACGTTCGACCTCTACGCGGAACGCGTCGCCTTGCCACACGACCTGGTTTACATGAAACACATGCGCGAAGGTGTCATCGCTCAGCCGCTCCAGTGCATAGCGTCCGGTGGCTACCGCGCCCGTACTCAGGTTGATCACGCGCAGGACGGCATCCAGGGCTTCGCCTTCCTCCCGTGCTTCAATGGTCGGAATGGTCCGCGTCAACGGAATCACCCGGAAGGCATGGTCGCGGTTCACCTCATCCAGATAGCCATAGACGGTGTAGTAGCGCGCCTCGTTGTCAAACGGGTCGATGAACGTATCGCCTGCGCAGCCGGTGAATAGGGCCAAAAGCAAGAACGCCAATGGCACGCTTTCAAAGAAAGGATGGAGCAAGAGCCTCATGCTTATTCTGGCTTTGGGAAGCCCGGCAGGCTCCTCAGATTCTAGATAGCCTACCGTCCGTCATAGGAGTCGTCCAGCCGCGGATAGCCGAGGCGGACGCCCAGGTCCTGGTCCACATACCAGGGAAAGGCATACAAGGCCGCCGCGCCCAAGAAGCCGTAGCCCTGCTCTACGTTGGAGGCGGCTGTGGGACTTGCAAACAGGGCGGGGTCAAATTCGTCGCGAGGGGGCTCCCAGTTGGGGTCCAGCTTCATCGCCCGCACGTCCATCGATACCAGCGGCGGGACGCGGGTTTCGCCGGTCGCGACGAAGTCTACGCAGTTGGGTTCGAACGGGACTTGTTCGATCACCTTCTCCGTGTCCGCCGACAGGTTGATCGTGAAACGCCACCCTTCTTCTACCCGTTCGCCCACCCTGCCATAGGGGAAACGAATGGGAATGGTGCGGTCGCAGGCCACGAAATACGATACTTGAATGTCCCACGGCGACGTGACGCCCACCAGCGTGATCTCCTGGGTAAAGACGCCCCCTGTTTCTTCTACCGCCGAAGCGAGGATGGGCACATCATCTTCTTGGTCTACGGTGGGCACGGTGGTTTCCGCCCACGTTATCACGCCATCCGAGCGTTCGATTTCCAGTCGGTAGGTGTGTCCTTGCTGGATGAACTGGGTTAAGTGAAACACATGCCCAAACGTATCATCAGCGAGGCGGGCGAGTTCGTACCGTCCCGTACTTTCAATTCCGGTATTCTGGTCAATGAGGCGCACCATCGCGTCGGGTTGCTCTGTCGTTTCGCGCGCTCCGATGGTGGGCACGGTGCGTTGTAAGGGAATCACCCGGAAGGCATGCTCGCGGCTTACTTCGTCCACATAGCCGTAGAGGGTGAAGTAGCGCGCCTCGCTGTCAAACGGATCGATGAACGTGTCGCTGGTGCAACCCGCCGCGCTACCTAGCACAACGAGAAGGATAAAAAAGCGGTCGAGTCTCATCATTCGTCGCATGATCCATTCGCCAGCGCGCATCGCGGGAATCCAAGCTGGTCGGAGAGTTCCTGGGTCACATCAAAACGGTCGATGTAATACGCCATCGAGCCGAAGAAACCGTAGCCATTCACCACGTTGCTCTGGGCATCGGGTTGGGTGAAGTCGGCGGGGTCTAATACGTCGGCGTTGAGGTCCCACTGGGCGTCCAACTGCCGGTATTCGATGCCCATGAAGCGAAGCGGCAGGAAGTCGGGGTTACAAAAGAAGTCATTGATGCCGCGCGCTTGCACGCCGGGGCTGTCGTCGCTCAGGTTGATGGTAAAGCCCCATTGCCCCTCGCTCACCCGCGTGGCGACGCGCTCGTATGGCACCTTCACGGCGGGGTGGTTGCACAGGTCTTCGGCAAGGTAATACACCACGTTGATGCCCCACGGACGCGACGCACCGGGGACAATTACCTCCTGACTGATGACGCCATTTTCGTCTACCACCGCGCTGCGCTCAACCGTCGGGAACGTGCGGGTAGAGGGCACGGTGGTTTCGGCCCACGTCACCACGCCATCGGATCGTTCGATCTCCAGCCGGTAGGTGCGCTCCTGCCGAATCGGGAAGCTACTTTCAAAAATGTGCGCGAAGGTGTTGTCGGCGAGGGGTTCCAGGCGGTACCGCCATGCATATTCTTGCCCCGTCGCCAGGTCGATGGTGCGCACGGTGGCGTTGAGCGTTTGCTCTTCGCTCGGAATCACGATGTCGTCGGCTGTCCGTTGGATGGGAATGACCCGAAGCTGGTGCTGCTGCGTCAGTTCGTCGAGGTAGCCGTAGAGGGTGAAGTAGCGCTGGTCGTTGTCGAACGGGTCGATGAATGTGTCGCCCGAGCAGCCTGCGGCCACGCTCGCCAGCACAAGGAAGAGGAGCCAGCGGTTCATTAGCGCACCTCCAGCTTAAAGCCCAGCGACGGCGTGAGCGGCAGTTGGTTGACGCGCTGGAGGGTGAACAGGTCGAAGTAGAACAGGTTGGCGCGGTTGAACACGTTGACCACACCCGCCCGCAACGTGCCCACGAGCCGCCCGCGTTCCACCCGCCGCTCGGCCCAGATGTCGAGGCGCTGGTACGTGGGTTGGCGGCGGGCGAACGGTTCGTCGTAGAGCACGCGCACGCTGCCCGGCGTCTCGGTGACGTCGGCGTCCGGGGTGAAGAAGAGCCACTCGTCGAAGCCGCCCGAGGCGGTAAAGGGCAGCCCGGATCCGTATTGCCACGACGCCGTCATGCTGATCTCGCCCCGCGATGCATGCACCAGCGCATGGACCTGGTGCCGCCGGTCGTGCGACGGATGGTAGCTTAAGGTTTCGGTCTCGTAGGTCACCCGCGAGAGGGCGTAGCTGATGTAGCCATCCAGCGTAAAGTCGTAGCTGAGCGGGCGGTCGTGTACTTCAAGGCGCAGGTCTAGGCCCTCGGCGTGTCCGTCGGCGGGTTGCAGATCCGTGGTGAAGCTGGGAAAGACGCTAAACACCGGCACCGACAGGTTCGACAGGTCTTTATAAAACCCTTCGGCAGCGAGCGAAACGCCCGGCACCACCTGCCCACTCCACCCTACAATGGCGTGCATGGCCTGGGGCACGGGAGCGTCGGCGAGGACCGGGACCCAGGCGGTGAAAATGTTGCCCACGTCACGCTCGTCGTTCAGACCCACGATGGTCTGGTGATAGAGGCCCCAGGCGGCGCTAAACCGGTGCCGACGGCTCAGAAAGTCCGGTTGCCACACGGCCCGCACGCGGGGCTCGAACCACATATCACTGCGGTCGGGCAGGGCATACACGTTGAGGCCCGGCTGGAGGCTTACCGCGCCGTTCTGCAAGGAAAAGCTCGTTTCCAGATAGGCCGTGACTTCCTCGATTTCGTTTTGAAGAATTTCTATTTCCTGAAACTGCCCGCCTAACTCCAGATCCAATTCGGAGCGCCGCCATCGACCACCGAGGTAAATTTCGTGCCCGCCACCGAGGAAATACGTGAGGTGGGCGGCTGCGTCGGTGCTGGCGATGCCGGAGGTGCGCTCGGGCGTGCCTTGGGGGCCGATGTCATTCTGCATCTCCGAGCGCCCCGCCACCAACTCGGCGACAAGCGGGATGAAGTTGGAGCGGTAGACGTAGCGCCCACCGTAGACCGTATTTTCCCAGCCGACCTCGGCGCTGTCGGGCGGGGTGGAACTGGCCCCGGCGTCCGGGCTGCCATCGAAGCGGCGCTTGGTGCCCGCGAGGTCGCCCCGGTCGAACGTGTGCAGGCCCGTGAACGAGACGCTATGCGAGGCGCTAATCAGCGCGTGGACCTTGCCAAAGCGGTCGCCGAAGCGGTACGGGAAGCGCTGGCCGAAGAGTTCAGGAGCGGCGTCTTCGATGAGCGACTGTCGCACCGATCCCAGCACGGACACGCGCCCCGGCACCAGCGGCCCTTCCACGCGGAGCGTGCTCAGGAACTGTGCTCCCGACGCCGCGCCGGAGAAAAACTGTTTGTTGCCATTCCGCGCCCGCACATCCACCACCGACGACATGCGCGTGCCATACTGCGCGCCAAAGCCGCCCGTGTACAAATCCGTCCCGTCGATGATTTCTTCGGGGAAGGCCGAGTAGAAGCTGAGGATGTGGAACGGCATGTAGATCGGCAAGCCGTCGATCAGTGCGAGGTTTTGGTCCAGCGACCCGCCACGCACGAAAAGCTGTCCGCCCCGGTCGCCCTGTGCCACGATGCCCGGCACCGTTTGCAGGTAGCTCGCGAGGTCACCCGTTACGCCCGGCATCGGCACCCGCTCGATCTGCGCCGCGTCGAGGGTTTGCAGCCCTGCCACCACCGCCGTCACGCCGGTCTCAGCCTGTGCTTCTACCACCACCTCGTCGATCTCGGCAGGCGACGGCGTCAGTTCGAGGCGGCGTTGCACCACGTCCCCGGCAGCCAGGGTCAGCGGTTGCTCCAGCGTGGTGTATCCGATAAACGAGACGCGCAGCGTGTACGTCCCCGGAGGCACGCGGTTGATGATGAAATAGCCGTCGCCATCGGTGGCGCTGCCGAGGAGCGGGGCGCCCGGTTGTTGCAACGCGATGGTGGCGCCTTGCAGGCGTTCGCCCGTTTCAGCGTCGGCCACATAGCCGCGCACCGAGGCGTTTTGGGCGACGGCAACGGAGGTGAACAGAAGTGCCAGCAGCATGCCAAACAACATGCCGGACAAAGAGCGGGTGCAGTGTTTCATGGGAAGTTGGGTGGCTAGAAAAAGTCCCCTCGAAACCTACGCGCCTGATGCGGAAACCTCAATGCACATATCGATGCCTGCCTTCTGGAACGACCTAATGAGCATTCGCACTCGTAACAGCATGCTTCCTACTCGCCGCGCCTGACGCCCGGTTCATAACGCGACACGTCCGGGGCATCCGTATGCCCCTACCCTGCACCGGGTCGTCTCGTAATATCGTAACTCCCACTCTTTGTCTAACCCATTTTGGAGACGCCATGAATCACTTTATCCGAGGCACCCAGGGATTGTTGATGATGCTTGTGCTGTGCCTGACCATCGACACGGCGGTGGCACAGCCTGCCCTGCAACTGCCCCAACCGAGTCAGGCCGCCACCGTCTCGCAAACCATTGGGCTCACCCAGATCACGGTGAACTATGCCCGCCCTGTGGCCCGCGGTCGTACCCTCTGGGGCAGCGTTGTGCCCTACGACCAGGTGTGGCGCACCGGAGCCAACAACAACACCACGATCTCATTCTCCACCCCGGTCAGCATTCAGGGCAATGACCTGGCGGCGGGCACCTACGGCTTGCACACCATTCCCACCGAGGACGAATGGACCGTCATTTTTAGCAACAACTCGTGGTCGTGGGGCAGCTTCAACTATGACCCCGCCGAAGACGCCCTCCGCGTGACGGCGCAGCCCCAATCCGCTGACTTTAAGGAGACCATGCAGATCAGCTTCCCCGACATCAACGCCTCGGCGGCCACGCTGGCGATTCACTGGGGCGACGTGATGGTGCCGGTGACGATTGATGTGGATGTGACCGAAACCGTCTTCGCCCAGATGCGGCGCGACTTCGACAACCTGCAGGGCTTCAACCCGGCGCGTCTGGCGCAGGGCGCGGCCTTTGCCGCCCAGGTCAACACCAACCACGGGGAGGCGATGACGTGGGTAGACCGCGCCATTCAGGCCCAGCCTACCTTTGCCAACACCAGCGTCAAGGCGCTCCTGCTGATGCAAACCGGCAGCACCGCCGAAGCCGAAGCGCTCATTGCAGCGGGCCTTGATGCGGCGACCGAAAACGAAGTGAACACGTTTGGCTATCAACTGATGGGCGCAGGCTTCATGAACAAAGCCGGGGAGATGTTCACGCACAACGTGGAGACGTTCGCGAGTTCGTGGAACGTGCACGACAGCCTGGGTGAATACTATGCCAACGTCGGCCAGACCGCCGAGGCGATTCAGTTGTACGAGCAGGCTCTGTCGATGGCCCCCGCGAACCAGCAACCCCGCATCAATGGCATCCTGACGGGCCTCCGCGACTCGCTGTAAAGCAAGCGCTGACGCGAGCACCCTGCAAACTCCTCCCTTGAGGGAGGTGGATTCCGCGTCAGCGGAAGACGGAGGGTGTATCAACACGGCGATACACTCCCAGTCGATGAGCGACAGCTCCCTCAAGGGACAGTTTGGCTACTGCGACACACGTCCTGCTGTTTTTTTCCAACGCCCGGTGTCTTTTGAGGCATCGGGCGTTGGGGTTTTTTGGTATGTTGGCAGCGAGTGATCACCTGTCAAGCAGTCCCGTGCCCGAACTCTTTTCCATCGAAACCAGCGTGGTGCGGCTGACATGGGCGCAGCGGCGGCAGAAACCCGTGGCGGTGCCGCCCGAAGCCCCGCCTGCGGTGCCGTTTGGGTTGGTGGTGACGGGTCATGGAAAGCACAAACCAGCGGTGCAGGTGGACGACGGTGCCATGCCGTGTCTGTTCGAGCAGACAGACTACACGCTCTTTGTACGGAGCCGGGCGGGCCAACACATCGCCGTGCGCCACACCGACCCCATGCTGCTCCGGGGCGTGCAGCAGGCCGAAGGCAGTCAGGTGCGTCACGGCGTGGTCAACTTTGGGACGCAGGTAGGCGAAAGCCGCTTTGTGGTGCTTGTGGATGGGCAGCCGCACGTCTCGTTTCAGGTCGAAGTTATTCCTTCAAAGCTGAGCTACCGCGCCGACTACGACGCCCTGCACGCTGATCTTCAAGCCTTTGCCCGCTCGTTGTCGGTGGCGTATTTGCGGGCAGCGGTGCAACCTGCGGGGCAGCACGAAAAACCACCGTCGGAGGTGGAGTGGATCACACTGGTGCATGGCATCATCGACAAGTTAGAGCAGGCCGCTCGGTATCTGGTGCAGCATCCGCAGTGGAGCACCCAGCCGGAGCCGCGACTCACCCGCATCGAACGCATCACACACCCCGATCCGTTGGTGCAGCGCGCCCTCGCCGAAGGTCGGGGAAAAGGTGCGTGGCAGGACGTTCCTGACCTCGGCCCCGTGCGCAGGGGAGTGCCTGCGCGTCCGGCTACCTATACGCTCGACACGCCGGAGCATCGGTGGCTGGCGGGGGCGTTGCATACCATGCAGCAGCGATTGTCGCGATTGAGCGAACAGGCAGAAGCGACCTCCAGCACACGGGCGCGATATCTAGCACATACACTCACCACCCTGGAACAACGGGTGACAGCATTACTCCGGCTTTCCCCGCTGCGGGAAGTTGAACCCAGCCCGCATGTGGCACCGACCTTGCGTTTGCGCACCGCGCCCGGTTATGCAGAGGCATACCGCCTGTGCCTGCATCTGCGGCGCGGCTTGCACATCGGTGGCGAGGCGTTTGAACTTCACCTGAAAGACCTGCACCTGCTCTACGAATACTGGTGCTTCTTCACCGTGCTGCGGCTGCTCGCAGAAGCTGCGGACACCAACGTGCCGTGGCGCGACCTCGTGCAGGTTGATCACCGAGGGCTACACGTGCGCCTCCGCAAAGGCCATCACCGGCGGCTGCGCATTGATTTCGGCGATAGCAAACACGCCGTCTTGATTTACAACCCGCGTTTCAGCGGACGCCGTTACCTCGTGCCGCAGCAGCCCGACTTCGTGCTGGACGTGCATCGCGGCACTGACGTTGCCCGCTACGTCCTCGACGCCAAGTACCGCCTTAATGCTTCGCCTGCGTACCAGCGGCGCTACGGCGTACCCGGTCCGCCCGCCGACGCCCTCAATGCGCTGCACCGCTACCGCGACGCCCTCCGCGATCAACACGGCGGCATCCGTGAGGCCGTTGCCCTGTATCCGTGGCGCGACGAGGCCGCCCGTTTTCCCGATAGCCGTCATGCGCAAGCGCTTCGCGACATGGGCATCGGTGCGATTCCGCTGTTGCCGGGCCACACGGATTACCTGCGGGACTGGCTGTGGCGGGTGGTGGGGTGAACGTTGGGGTATTTCCAGCGTGAGACGTGCCATCGGCACGTCTTTACGGGTGCCCGTCGTTTTGGCAATACGCTGATTTTACCACAACCACATACGCCCACACCCCCATACGTCCAAGCCTATTCCGTCCGTAATGCCTTTACGGGGTTCGTATGCGCGGCCCGCAGCGACTGGTAGCCGACGGTGAGCCACGCCGTCAGGAGGGCGAGGAGGCCCGCAATCAGGAAGACGCCAACGCCCAGTTGCACGTGATACGCGAAGTCGCTAAGCCAACTCCGCATCAGCAAGAACGCGACGGGGAAGGCGAGAAGCATCGCTACGCCGACAAGCACGGTGAACTCCTTCGTGAGCATCACCACAATGCCGCGCGTGGACGCGCCGAGGACCTTGCGCACGCCGATTTCTTTGGTGCGCTGCGCCGTCACAAACGAGGCAAGGCCAAAGAGTCCGAGGCAGGCGGTGAAGATCGCCAGCAGTGTAAACAACGTAAAGATCTGCCCGAGACGTTGCTCCTGCGCATACACGCGCCCGAAGTCTTCGTCGAGGAAGAGCGAGCGGTACGGATAGCCCGGCTCAAACGCTTCCCACATCGGCTGAATCTGCGGCAAGGTGGCGGCGAGGAGGTCCGGCGACAGCTTAACCAGCACGGCCCCGTATGCTTCCGCCGGACGCAGTTGCAGCACCATGGGGCGGATAGAATGGTGCAGCGACTCGAAATGGAAGTCCTCCACGATGCCGACGATGGTGCCATAGTCATGGTCGTCTGCCGAACTGCCAACTTCCATAAACGACGTGCCCGGTGCGGTCGTCACG
>JAUIDY010000133.1 GCA_030428385.1 Rhodothermia bacterium
CTCCGCGAGTGGGTCGAGCTCGGCGAGCAGCGGGCGGTCCGCGGCGACGAGTACGCAGCGATCCAGGACCGGCGACGCGCCACGACCGGCGCATGGTCGCGGTGGTTCGCCGATCATCGGCTCGACGCCGTGGTCGAACTCCTGCGCCGGGCGCTCCGCCGGGCCGTATCCGCCGAGGAGTGGAGGGCGATGTCTGTGTTTGAAAAGAATTGCTGGTACTGGTCGTATGTGAATACGCGCATTCAGGAAAAACTTGAACAACTTCCCCGCGCACGTTGGATGCAGGTCCGGCTCGAAGAACTAGGCGAATCGGTGGATGGCCTCTTTCAGTTTGTAGGCGTGGAGCCGGTGGAAACCAGAACCCAACGGGCCAATGCCGCCGATTATGCCATCAATAAACATGAAGCGTGGTCTTCGGACATGAAGGCAGCTTTTGCTACGTACTGTGGAAAGGGAATGGACCAATGGTATCCGGGATGGAATAAAGAAGAGGCAACCCCGGGCGATACCCTGACGAACGCTCCTGCTGCCTAAGCCGATCATGCCTTATGATAACGCTCCGTTCGCTCGTTCCGCCGATTTTATGGAAACATGTCCGCCGAAAGCGCAAGAAGAAGGCGTCGACGACATGGGAATACGGTGAGCAGGCGGCAGACTTCTATGATTACACCTTCGGGAAGCATGAACACTGGCGGGCACCGTATACGCAATCGCGATATTACCCCATCTGGACCGTCCTCGTCGACCGGATGAAGCGGGTAGGCAGCCGACAGGTACTCGACATCGGGTGTGGGCCGGGGCAGTTTGCCTGCTTGCTGGCAGATCGGGGCATCCCAGCCTATACCGGGCTCGACTTCAGCGAAGCCCGCATCGCGTGGGCCCGCGAGGTGTGTCCGGCCTATTCCTTCGAACAGGCCGATGTGTTCGAAAGCGATTTGTTAGCATCGGATTACGATACGGTCACCTGCCTGGAGTTTCTCGAACACGTCGAACGCGACCTCGACGTGATTCAACGCCTGCGAAAGGGGGCTCAGTTTTTTGGTACGGTCCCCGATTTCCCCTTTACCTCGCATGTGCGCCATTTTAAGCAGGTCGATGAAGTGGCGGCGCGCTATGGGTCGTTCTTCCGCGACTTTCAGGTGGATACAATTTTGATCCAGGAGAAAAAGGTGGCACATACCTTCTTTGTGATGGAAGGCGTGGTGAATTAAAGCATCATGGGCGTGTTAAACCAGGCGGGGAGGGTGTTACAAAGGCGGGGCGTTCCCCTGTATGCCTTGCCCGATTTTGTAATCATTGGGACCATGAAGGGAGGCACCACCTCTCTCTTTGCCTATTTGCGCAAACACCCGCAGGTTATTCCGGCACAGACCAAAGAAGTCCACTTTTTTGATGAACAGTACGCCGAAGGCGTGGCCTGGTACCGGATGCAGTTTCCCTCGTACGCACAGAAGTATTGGCATCGCCTCAACGGTCGACGCTGCATTACGGGAGAAGCGAGCCCGTATTATTTATTTCATCCCGACGTCCCACAGCGGATGCAGGCGGTCCTTCCCAAGGTTAAGCTGATCACCCTGTTGCGCAACCCCATCGACCGGGCATATTCTCATTATCAGCATCAGGTACGCAAGGGGCGGGAGCACCGACCGTTTGAAGAGGCCGTCGCCGAAGAACAAGCGCGGCTAGAGGCGCAGGGGCAACCCGGCGAGGCAACGTATGAACATCGCCATTTTTCGTACCTTGAGCGGGGGTTGTATCTTACACAGCTTAGGCGGTGGCGTCAGTTCTTTCCTGGTGAGCAAATGCTCATTTTGGAGAGTGAAGCCTTGTACCAGGCTCCAGAACAAACGCTAAAAGAGGTCTATGCCTTTTTGGGGTTACACACAGCCTCGTTCCCGGATCAGCTTAAGGCTGCGAACGTCGGGCGGTACAAAGAGAAAATGTCATCAACATGCCGGGCGCAACTCGCTGCGTTTTATGCGCCCCATAACCAGGCCTTGTGTGCGTATTTGAAGCGCGACTTTAGTTGGGCTGTATCTGAATCCGTAGCGTGAGATGCCGCGCCCGAGCCACCGTCTGTATGTGGGGACCATCGGTGGATGCGTTCTCATGTGGATAGGCGGTGCTGCGAATTATCTGGTCGAATGGAAGCCGTGGCGTTTAGAGGAAGCGGTTGTGTTAGGATGCGTTGGGTTAGGAGGAGCTTGGTTCCTAACCTATGCTATGCGTCATCGGCGCGTGCCACGGCGTGTATGGGGCTTCATAAATGTTTTGGCGCTGGGGTTGGTGGTGGCCGCCTATGTGGGCACGGCGCATTTTCATCGCCCGGCCTCGCCGTTTGAAGCGTTTGCGGAAGAGTCTATGAATGCCGTCGACGAAGCAGGAGGGCTACTCCCCTATTTTGCAAACAAACCCCGGTTACCGGGAGCGATACCGTTGTTAGGCTATGTAGACCCGTGGTCGTTTCCTGCCAGCGACTCGGTCATGGCGGCGGACCTCATGCAGGGGCAGGTTTCGCTATCCGGGTATCCAACGAAAGACATCGGTTCTCGGCTCTCGTGGAGCGATCACCTGCATCCCGATCATCGCTGGGTGCGCCGGCTCCATGAGGTTTCGTTTATACGCTCCTTGCTTACGCAGTATACGCATACGCAGGAAGAAGCCTATTTACAGCGTGCAGAAGACCTGGTGCTCAGTTGGGCACGCAAGAACACGTCGTTTATTGTGTTTGAGGAGGTGAAGCTGCCCTGGAATACGGTGTTTTCTTATCCCTCGGCGCATACCTGGGGGGATCGTATTACCGCCGCCCGCCTGCTTAACTTTATGGCTTTTTGGGACGTGTGGATCCATTCTTCGTTGGCTACAGAGGACGAAGCAGAACAAGTGCTGGGGCTTCTTTTTCTGCATGCCCACAAGCTGGCAACGCCTGCTTTTTATAATGACGAGCATAACCACGGCATGGATCAGGACCTCGCGTTGCTGGTCTTTAGTGCCGTGTTTCCTGAACATGGGCAGCACCGAGCGTGGCAACAGGTGGGCCATACGCGGCTGCGTGCGCAGCTAGCGTTCTTGATCTCGCCGACGTATGTGCAGCGGGAGCATTCGCCCAGCTACCATTTTTCCACCTTTGCGCATCTCGCGGAATACGGCACGTTTATACAAGCAATGGCGCAGACTACTGCTCATGCCGATGCACACGCTGACGCTGATCTTGAGGACATGCTAAAGCAGATGGTGCCGCATCTGACATTGTTTGTGCGCCCCGACGGGCACCTGGCTCCGTTTGGGGATTCTGGCATCCCTGATGCGTCTACCCAGGCGCGGCAACGTCTTTTCCCACTGTCTGCCAACACGTCGGTGCTGACGCCATTTCTGGCCGACAATCCTTCACTGGCGTATGTGTTAAGCAACGGTCAGCAGGGAACGCCGCCGCCCCGGTTCACCGCCTTGGTTGAAGATGGGTATGGGGCCATACGCGACTATTCCACCCCGTTTTCGACCTCGCTGTATGTAGCGATCACAACGGCATCCGACCCCGAAGCGGATCATTGGCAAGACCATGCGCTCTCTTTTGTTGCTTCCAGTTGCGGCCAAGACGTGATTGTGGACCCGGGCCGGCAGAAATTTTCAAGCAGCGATCCGTATTCGGAGCATGTCCAGTCGCGCGCGGCACATAATGTGGTGCTTGTCCCCGATGAAGACGGCGACGGGGTTCGGGGGAGTATTCGTGGTCGTGCCGCCATCGTCAGTGTGGTAGATACCGCCAACGTGGTGGGCGCATCGGCGTCGGTGGATTTAGAGGGGGGCGTGCGGCATAAACGGGCAGTATTGTATCTAGGCGAAGGAACTGTGCTGCTGATGGATCGGGTGGACGGCGAAGAATCAGGCGTGCCCGCCTCTTTCGAGATGACGCAGCGGTTTCATCTGCATCCCGACCTAGACATTGACATCGAAGAAGAGGGTACGCGGTTAGAGGTGGCCCGGGAGGGGAAACGCGCGTTGGTGCTGATGCCCGTGGGGGAGGAAGGCGTTTTTAGCATCACACGGGTGCCACCCGCCGTGGATTGGGCCGTTGATTATACACAAGGGCTGCCGGGGTTACCTACGGTGGTGGATGTGAAACAACAAGGATCGGAACGAAGCGCGGTGACGTTGCTCCAACTCCCCGTTTGTGAGGCAGGGCAAATGGAAGCGCCAACGCTTCCGCAAGTCACCTACACCACTGCCGATTCTTCTCTGACGGTACAGGTACACTACGAACAAGTGGCGTGGGAGATCTTGATGCAGGAAGGCGGCGTGTTGTCACTCCGGCAGACAGCGGGGCAAGGAAGCTGATGCGCATCGCTTACGCCAACGTGAACTATGATGTGAAAGAGTTCTGGGGAAGCCAGGTGCATATCCGTCAGTTCATTGAGCGTACCACGGCTGAAGGACATGAACTATGGGGCTGGGAGCGTACCAAACACCCGGCTGTGCATCCTTTGCCATCGGGCATTTGGCAGCGCGCCCAGACGCTGCGGACGATGGACTTGTTTTATGTCCGCATGGAGTGGAAACCGCCGACGGTGTGCCGCTTGGGCGGGGCGCCGTACCGATCCTTGCTGGGTTTTAAACACGTCGTGTGGGAGTTTAACGTTGCTCCTGGTCTGACGATGAAGCCGGATGGAAAAAGCCTGGTACGGCAAGACCAATTGGACGGCTTTCGGAAGTATGCGTCGGGTTGTGATCTCGCGATCTGCGTTTCGGAAGAACTGGAGCACTATGTAAAAGAACATATCGGGGTTCGACGAACGGTGGTGATACCCAACGGCTCCGATCCTGAACGATTTCATCCGGGCGTGGCCCCGGCTCCCCGGATGGCCAACGGGAAGGATGTGTTGAATGTGGTGTGGATTGGCGATGCCCGCATTGCATGGAACAACCTGGCGTTGTTAAAAAACGTCGCCCAGCGTTTCTGGGACGCCGGGCAGCACGGGATCGTCTTTCATATCGTGGGCAGAGGTCGGCATGGCATGATGCGTGAAATGCCGCCCAATGTGCATTATTATGGCGTAGAAACCTATGATCACCTGCCCCACTGGCTGGTTTGTATGGATGTAGGCCTTTGTATCTATGGACCCGGACAGGGCCGGTACAACTCGCCGCTCAAATTCTTCGACTATCTGGCAAGCGGGATGGTGGTTATCACAACACCGCAGCCACAAATCGAAGGCATCTTAAACAAACAGGGCCATACCGATCTTGTTATTCCCCATGGAGATGTCACCCGGCTGGCGGAAGTGCTTGAGTCCCTTGCCCAAGACAAGGACCGCGTAAAACGCATCGGGGCAGCGAACCGCGAAGTATTAATCAACGAATACACCTGGCAGCGTGCCATCGATGATACCCTCGATGCCATTGCCGCCTTACGTGACGCTTGACATGGCAGGTTCTGGTTTGTGGCATCATCTCCCTATTCATCGTCCCCGCTGGGGGCCCCTCCGAGGCGTCATCCCGGCCTTGTATCACTGGGCCAAAATGCGGCCCGATGTAGCTTCCGCTACGCTGTTGCGGGAGGGGGGGATCACCGAGGTGGCCGCCCCCAACACCATCGAACGTCCCCCCGAGGCATTCTTTGAGGCGATTACCACGCAGGGAGGGACCGGAATGTGGGATGCGCAACGTGCTTGTTTTCAGGTGGGACATCCTCCGTGGTTTACCGCCCATATCCAGAACGCATACGTGGAAGGGGACAAAGGCTGGATCGTGACCCAGGACCGATACCTCGTGCTCGATTCCCTGGCGCATGATTCGTTTTTGTATAAACACCGAATTGAAGAGCGGGTGCGGTGGCCTTCTGTTCGCCGGATCACGGGCCGGGCCACCGTGCCGTACACCCATTGGTCTGCCACCAACTATTTTCACTGGATGATCGAGGCCCTGCCCCGTCTCTATCCGCTCCTTACCGATTCGGCCTACGATGATGTACAGGTGGTTGTCCCCGCCGACCCGCCTGATTGGATGCGGCAGACGCTTACACGGTTGGGCGTGGCACCCGAGCGGCTCGTCTTTGCCGGGGATGAGCAGTTGCAGGTGGACGAACTGATTTTTGTAGCGCGGACCGGCAAGCCGTGTTTTGTCCGGGATGAACTGGTTCGGTGGCTTGCAGGGCAGTTAGGTACCCAAAAAGGCCCCGATGCAGCGGAGGAAGGTTCGTATGTGTACGTGAGCCGGAACCGGGTTCCGCCGCGTCCTTTCGGTCGCCGGGCCCTGGTGAACGAAGACGCCGTATGGCCTATGCTCGAAGCACGGGGCTTCAAGCAGGTTTTTCTGGAAGAACTAACCCTGACCGAGCAGATCCAACTCTTTGGAAGCGCCCGCCTCATAGTGGCTCCTCATGGAGCGGGACTCACCAATCTCCTGTTTGCTTCCCAGGCTGCTGTCATCGAGTTGTTCGAGCCTTCGTATGTGATTCCGCTGTATTACGTTCTGGCCCGTCAGCTTGGGCATACCTACTGGTACTTGCTCAACGAGTCGGCTCCGGGCGGAGATATGGTGGTGGATGTAGCGGCGTTGGAGCGTGTGGTGGCCCAAGCCCAGGCAGAAGTCGTCCATGAAGACTGATCACAAACCGATGCCTCAACCCGTGAACAGCGCCTTGTCGGGGATGTCGGTGGTGTTTATGTGGGAAAACTATCCCCTCACGGAAAATGGGGTGGGCGGAGCCTCACCGTTGGCTTATAGTCATCTCGAAGCCCTAGTGTATGCCAGGTGTGCGGTGCATCTGGTGCAGTTGCTCACCAAGGCGGGCATCGGCGATGTTCGAGAAAACCCAACCAGCGCCAACGTATATGGCAAGGTCGCTGATCAAGTAGCCAGCTACACCCCGCTTGATGGGCAACAGGCGCAGGTGCGGCAAGGTCGGGGGGCGCGGCATTGGCAGGCCTTGCGAGATCCGGTTGCCTATGAAGCCGCCACCTATCCTTCTTTTTTTCGGACGGCGTTGCAGCAGGTGGTAAAACAACATCAACCGCAGTTGATATGGGCCGAACATTTGCAACCTGCGGCGCTGGCCGTGACCGCCAAGCTGGGTGTGCCCATTTGTTACAGTCATCACGACTGGAAGTGGAAAATTAAACAGCTGCGGGCCCAGACCCAACCGACCAACCTGAAGGAGCGGCTGCATTACCGCGCGGTCAAGCGCGCCGAAGAAACCCTGTTGCAGCGGGTAGACCGGGTGGTGACCGGGTCCGCAACCGAAGCAGAAAGCTTACGGCTTTTGCGCAAAGACGGCGTCCGCTATTTTCCGATCACCTATCACCCCGTGGCCTTACCGGATCCTGTGGTCCATGATCCGCCTCGGATTGTGCATTTGGGAGGGATGGGGACAACGGCAAGCCGCCAGGGGCTGCTGCGTTTTTTGGAGGTGGTGTGGCCCCAGCTTGAAGCGGCCTTGCAGCCGAAACCCGCCCTCTGGGTGGTGGGCAAGACGGCGGGGATTCCGGCCGACTTCAAGGAGCGACTCGTCAAGGCAGGGGCGGTTTGTACCGGCTTTGTGTCGGACCTGTCCTCGGTGTTGCGCCCGTATGACCTTCATATCATACCATGGGAATATGATACGGGTGTGCGTACCCGTATGCCCGTGGCCATGAATTATGCTCAGGTGTTGTTAGCCACCCGGGCGGCGGTGGCAGGGCTTCCTGAAGCACGGCATGAGGAAAACTGTATGTTGGCGGATCGGCTGGAAGAGATGGGGCCGCACCTGCTGCGCGTATACAAGGATTCAGCCTTGCGTAAGCGGCTGGGAGATCAGGCCCGCGCCACCTTCGAGCAATCATATACCCAGCCTGCGGTGCAGCCATCTTTCGATCAATTCTTAGAAGCGCTGGTACAGCTACCCAGGGAGAAGCGAGGGTCATGATCGGGCCAAGACAAACCATCTTGCTTCGGAAGGTAAGCCATGCCCGGAGGGACGCTGCATGAACATCATCTATGCCACATCGATGTATGATGCACGGGATGAGCGGCGGGGGTCCGGCACGTATTATCATATGAGCCAGGAGATGGAACGGCAGGGGCATGCCGTCCAGTACGTCGGCCCCTTCAAGGTACGCTCCTCCGCCTTTACGCGGGTACTCAAGCGGGTCACCAAGGCGTCCCGCCGCCGGTACCTGACCTACCTGGATCCCTGGGAGTGTGAGGCCAAAGGCCACGCACTGACCCAACAGATTCAGTCGATGTCCGCCGACGTGCTCATCACCAATGATTTTGGGCTGGCCGGTTTTGTGGAGACCAACCTCCCCGTTGTGATCTACACCGATGCCATGTTACCCTTCCATTTTGCCCG
This sequence comes from Rhodothermia bacterium, assembly GCA_030428385.1. GTDB lineage: Bacteria > Bacteroidota > Rhodothermia > Rhodothermales > JAAAOL01 > JAUIDY01. Next base: position 8,327 of record JAUIDY010000133.1, read on the forward strand.
TGATAACCCTCCCGAGTCGCGGACAGCTACCGTGCCGAATATCCTGGCTCCGCTGTTCCAGCGAACGATTCGCCGGGGCATGGAGCAGGCGCAACTGTGTGTGTTTCCCGCCACGTGGTCGGCAGAAGAAGCGGAAAAGTATGGCATCCCCAAAAGTAAGATTGCAACCATTCCCTTTGGGGCAAACATCGAAGACCCTGGGCGTCTTACGGCGTTAGCAACCTCGCTTTCTGCTGAGCCAGAGGCCCCCGTCAACCTGCTCTTTGTAGGCAAAGAGTGGAAGCGCAAAGGCGGGCAAGCAGCCGTAGACATTGTGGGTGAACTGCACCAGCGGGGCATCAACGCACACCTGCATGTCGTGGGCACCACGCCGCGTGTGGGGCTGCCCTATGTGCACGAATATGGGTTGTTGGATAAGACCAACCCGGATGAAAAAGCCTTGCTGCAACAGTTGTTTGCAACAAGCCACCTGTTTCTATTGCCCAGCCGCTCCGAAGGGTTTGGCATTGTGGTGTTGGAGGCCGCCGCCTACGGGTTACCGGTGTTGGCATATGGCGTAGAAGGATTGCTGGATGCCGTGGCCGATGGGAAAAGCGGGCGGCTGATTGACCTGAATAGCCCCGTTACAGCGTTCGTAGATGTGGTGGAGCGATGGGTGCACGATCCAGTCCAGTATTCCGCCATGGCGGAGGGCGCGCGGGACTTCTTTGAAGAAAACGGCAACTGGACCCAAACCATCCAGCGGTTTATCGCCGAGATCCAACAGCATATCTAGGATTGTATGCGGGTACTGTATGAAGCCTACAAACACGATCCCCACAACCCGATGGCGGGAAGCGGGGCGGACCACCACTTCTTCAAGGCGATAGAGGCGGGGGGGCATGAGGTGCAGGTATTGGGCCCGCTTGATCCAGACCACCGCACCCTGCGGGTGGAGCGGTGGATTCGAAAGAAATATTTGAGGCACACCGGGAAAAAGTATTCCAAGTTTTCCTGGTCATCGGTCCGGAAAACCTCTGCGCTGCTCAACCAGGAGGTTCGGTCGTCGAAGCCGGATTTGGTGTTTACCATTTTCCCGGCGTCGCTGGTGTATTACAACGCGTCGGTGCCTACCGTGTATCGGGTGGACACCACCATGAGTGGCGTGCAAGGGTATCAGCATTCCTATGGGCCGTTTGCCATGCGTATGATGAAGTGGATGGAGACGCGGGCCTTGCAACGCGCCACGCAAATCATCACCCACAGCACCTGGAACAAGGAGGCGCTGGTGCAGGAGTATGGGATTGCAGCCCACAAAATCCATGTGTTCCCGAATCCGGCAGCCTTGCCGTCCGACGTAGTCCCTGCTTCCGGGTCAACGTTTGTTCGGGATATGCAGGATCCCATACGCCTGCTGCTGGTGGGGCGCGACTACCATCGCAAGGGGATTGATATCGTGCTTCGGATTGCCGAATTGCTTGACCAGAAGGGCCTGCCTGCGGAGGTTACCATCTGTGGGACTGAAAAGCAGGACCATCCCTCCGTGCGATTTGTGGGCGTGTTTGACAAACGAGATCCGGAGCAACTGGCGCAGTATGTGGGGTTATATCAGCAGGCCGACGTATTGGTGCACCCCGCCCGGTTTGATGCCTCACCCATTGTCACCTCCGAGGCGGCAGCCTTTGGTTTACCCACCCTGACGAATGCGAGTGGAGGGTTGGCCACGTCCGTGAAAGATGGGGTGTCGGGGGTCGTGCTGCCGAAAGGGAGTCCGGCAGAGGCGTATGTGGCCGCGATCAACGAACTTCGTGATGCTCCCGAACGCTACCGAAACTTGCGGGCGAGTACAAGGGCACGGTATGAACAGGAGTTAAACTGGGAGGTGGCCGCCCAGTCCGTACAGGCGGTGCTGGAACAGGCCCTGCAAACCGTTCACCGTTAGGGTCCTCAGAACAACTTTTTTCGCTTGATGCAACGGTATACCCTGGCCCAGATTCAAGAAGCCCCCATTCTGCTGGTGGGTTTTGGATCGATTGGACGCCGCCACTTTCGCAATTTGCGACAGTTGGGAATGAAAAACCTCTGGGTGTATCGTACAGGGAAAAGCACGCTGCCAGATGAAGAACTGGCAGGATGTTCCATTTTTTACGATTACGACGAGGCGTTGCGACAACAGCCCTTGGCGGTCATCATTGCCAACCCCACGGCGTTCCACCTTCCCTTTGCGCTAAAAGCAGCGCAGGCGGGATGCCATCTGTTTATCGAAAAGCCGATTTCGCATACCCTCGATCAAATGGATCAGTTGGTAGCTGCCGTGCGGCAGCAAGACCTAGTGGTGATGGTTGGGTTTCAGTTTCGGTGGCATCCAGGCTTGCGCATGGTGAAGACCTGGTTGCGCGAAGGCATCCTTGGGCCCGTGGCCTCGGTACATGTGCGTTGGGGCGAATATCTGCCCGACTGGCATCCTTGGGAGGATTATCGGCAAAGTTACAGTGCCCGCCCGGAGTTGGGGGGTGGGGTACTCTTGACCTTGTGCCACCCTTTTGATTATCTACGCTGGCTCCTTGGAGAAGTGGAGGCGGTACAGGCGATGATCGGCACACGAGGCGGGCTTGGGATCGATGTGGAGGATGTGGCCCAGGTTACCCTTCGGTTTGTCTCGGGTGCCATTGGGAGCGTAGGCCTGGATTATGTCTCCCGCCCTACCCAACATGGCATGACCATCGTGGGACAGCGGGGGACGATCACATGGCAGCAGGAAGACGGTTCTGCATCGCTCTATAGCGCAGATAAAGCGGAACGAAAATTGTTTATGCCTTCTCCTGGTTTTAATCGTAACTGCATGTTTGTTGATGAACTGCGGAATTTCTTATTCTGCCTCGCTAATCAAGCGGGTTCCCCCTGCTCCTTAAAGGACGGAATAATGGCGTTGGAAATCGTTCGGTTGGCAAAACAAGCGGGGATCGCAAAAAAAGAACTACGTGTTCATGATGTCGAATATTTATAAGGAGACCTTTGACGTAGAAGGGCAGGTCGTGATCGTGACAGGTGGAGCGGGGCTTCTGGGCGAACAATATGTGCATGCGCTCTCACAGGCCGGTGCCTGTGCGGTCATTGTTGACATTAACAAGACCAAGGCCGAGGAGATTGCGCATGCCGTGTGTGGCGAAGAAGTGCTGGTGATGAAGGCGGACGTAACTGATCCGGATGATGTGGCACGGGTAGTGGAGGTGACCATGGATCACTACGGGCGGATCGATGGGCTGGTGAACAATGCGGGACTCGATCCGAAATTTGACCCCGATCATGTAAGTGGCCATATTAACGCCTTTGAAACCTTCCCCGTGGATCGATGGGACGAAGCCATTGATGTCAATCTGAAGGGCATGTTCCTGTGCGCCCGCGCGGTTGGATTCCCGATGCTGGAGGCCGGGAAAGGCTCCATCGTGAACGTGTCTTCTATCTATGGGCTGGTGGGGCCCGATCAGCGGTTGTATGAAGAAAAAGACCCCACTGAACTTCGTTCGTTTAAGCCGGTGACGTATTCCGTTTCCAAGGCCGCCATTCTGGGCTTTACGCGGTATCTGGCAACGTACTGGGCGCATCAAGGCATCCGTGTGAACACACTTACGCTAGGAGGCGTGTATCAAGGACACGTTGATCCGTTTCTGAGTCGGTACATCTGGCGGACGCCTCTCGGGCGCATGGCACAACGGGATGAGTATAACGGTGCCCTGCTTTTCTTGCTTTCTGAGGCGTCGTCGTACATGACCGGATCAAATCTGGTGTTAGATGGAGGCTGGACCGCATGGTAAACCACCCGCCCAAGGTGTTAGCACTCATTCCTGCGCGGGGTGGGTCCAAGTCAATTCCCCAGAAAAACATCAAACGGTTCGGAAATCACCCCCTCATTGCCTACAGTATTGCCGCCGGGCAACAGGCTACCATTGTAGACCGGGTGATCGTATCGACGGATGATGACACCATTGCCGGCATTGCCCAGTTGTATGGCGCCGAGGTGCCGTTTATGCGTCCCTGGGACCTGGCCCTGGACCATGTTAAAGACTATCCGGTGTTTGTCCATGCCCTTGAGTGGTTGGCCGAACACGAGGACTATCATCCCGATGTGGTGGTGCAGTTGCGGCCTACGTCTCCCTTGCGTCCCCTGGGATGCGTAGATGAAGCCGTGGCACAACTGCTGGAAAACCCGGTAGCCGATTGTGTCCGTACGGTGACGCCTTCGTGGCAAAATCCGTATAAGATGTGGCGGTTGGCACAAGACGCTATGATTCCTTTACTCAACGGGGAGTTCAAGGAGCCGTATAATATGCCCCGTCAGGAGTTGCCCGACACCTTTTGGCAAACGGGCCACATTGATGTGATCCGAACCTCCACCATTTTTGAAAAACAATCCCTTTCCGGAGAAGTCATCCTGCCTTATGTCATCGATTCGGGCTATGCGCTGGATATCGATACCCCCGAGGACTGGGAGATTGCCGACTGGGCCCTGCGCCACCGCGATATCGAGTTCATTACCCCGTCATTGTTGCCGGCCAAGATGAAAGAGGTGAAGCTGGTGGTTATGGGGTTCGATGGCGTCTTTACCGATGCCCGGGTGTATGTATCGGCAGACAATAGCGAATTGGTGATGTGTAACCGAGGCGACGGGATGGGGATCGCGCAGTTGAAGGCGCAGGGTGTTGAGCTTCTTGTTTTGTCAGAAGAAGCCAATCCGTTGATGAAGGCACGGTGCCACAAGCTGAAGCTGGACTCGTTCGAAAACGTGACCGACAAGGCGGCTTTTGTGAGGCAACAAGCCGAGGCCCGCGGTCTTGCCCTGTCTGATGTGGTGTATGTGGGCTGCAATCCGAGCGATTTGGAATGCCTACAACAGGTAGGTGTTGGGATTGTGGTGGCCGACGCTTCGCCCCGCATGCTGGCGGAGGCAGAGTGGGTATTGAGTAACCGGGGCGGGCAAGGAGCTGTCCGCGAAGTTACGGACTTAATTTTATCAAAAATCGAAACACACTAGACCATGGGTAAAGCCATTCAAGTTGGCGAGCAGTGGATTGGAGACGGTCATCCCACCTTTATCATTGGCGAGATTGGGATCAACCACAACGGAGATATGCAGATCGCCAAGAAACTCATCGATACGGCCCTGCTTGCGGGCTGCGATGCGGTGAAGTTTCAGAAGCGGACGCCCGAATTGTGCGTTCCGCCCGAACAACAAAATGTGCCCCGACAAACCCCGTGGGGGCAAATGACGTACCTGGAATACCGGCACCAGGTAGAGTTTGGCTATGACGACTATGCCGAAATTGATGCCTACTGCAAGGAAAAAGGCATCATGTGGCTGGCGTCGTGCTGGGATGAGCCGTCGGTGGATTTTATCGAACAGTTTAATCCTCCCTTTTACAAAAAAGCCTCGGCGTCGCTGACGGACACGTCGTTGCTGTTGCATACCCGTGCCACCGGGCGCCCCGTGATGATTTCCACCGGGATGTCTACGATAGCCCAAATTGAAGAGGCGGTGGCCCTCCTCGGCGAAGACAATTTGCTCGTGGCCCACTCGACGAGTAGTTATCCGTGTCCACCCGAAGAATTAAACCTGCGCATGATTCAGACGCTCAAACAGCGTTACCCGGACGTACCCATTGGGTATTCTGGACATGAGGTGGGTTTGCAAACCACCTATGCGGCGGTGGTGCTGGGGGCCACCTTCATCGAGCGCCACATCACCCTGGATCGGGCCATGTGGGGCAGTGATCAGGCCGCCTCGGTGGAACCCTGGGGGCTGATGCGCCTCGTCCGTGACGTTCGCACCATTGAAAAAGCCCTGGGCGATGGGGTAAAGCGGGTCTATGAGAGTGAACTCCCGATCATGAGCAAGCTTCGCCGGAGCTAACGCAGTTCCGCCGGGGCGGCAGGCCGCCCTCGCCGGAAGGAGCCAACCATTCAACTACCATCTTCAGCAATGGAAGAACAGGGGCGTGTTCCCACCACGGCCATTGTACTTTCGGTCATCGTTCCGTGCTACAACGAAGAACGGACCGTGGCACACGTGGCAGCCGCCGTGCGGGCCATTCCGCTCCAGACAGAAATCATCTGTATTGATGATGGATCGACCGATGCGACCGTTGCTATTTTGCAGCGGTTAGAAGCAGAGGGTACCATTGATCATTTGCTGATACAACCACAAAACCAGGGGAAAGGAGCCGCTATCCGGGCAGGCATCCAGGCGGCAACAGGCCACATTCTGGTGGTACAAGATGCGGACCTGGAATACGATCCGCAGGAAATTCAACACCTGATCGAACCTATTCTGGCCGGCAAGGCAGACGCCGTCTATGGCTCGCGTTTCCGAGGGGGGTTGCCAGGACGAGTGTTGTATTTCTGGCACCGGGTTGGAAACAGCCTCCTCACCTTGTGCTCGAATATGATGACCAACCTGAACCTCACCGACATGGAGACCTGCTACAAGGTGATCCGGTTGGACTTGGCCAAACAACTGCACCTGACAAGCAACCGCTTCGGTTTTGAACCCGAGGTCACGGCGCAGTTGGCTCATGCCCGGGCCCGTATTTATGAAATAGGGATTTCCTATTACGGGCGTACTTATGCCGAGGGTAAAAAGATTAACTGGAAAGATGGGGTAGCGGCCTTTTGGCACATCCTGCGTTATAACCTCTGGCGTCGCGGAGCCGCCGGAACTGCGGAAGCATTGCCTCCCTTCAGCAAGGTGGTGCAGGGGCACGCCCTTCCACGCCTGGAATCGGCAGATGATTGAAGCCGAACGGCAACAAGCGGATGGCTCCGTTGCGCGCTATGGCGTGTGGGGAGGCTTTCTGTTGCTGGTTGTTATTGCCGTTTGGGGCGTACCCTTTCAGTATGATACCGACAACAGCGGCCGTTATCTAACCTACGTGGTGCAAGCCGCTGA
>JAUIDY010000134.1 GCA_030428385.1 Rhodothermia bacterium
GAAACCTCGAACCCGATTCAGCCCGACCTCCGCGCATTGGATGCCTACAACCCCCGGGAGGCTTTGGTGGAGTGGGTACGCAACCTGGGAGTAACGACGGTACATACCGGACACGGGCCGGGAGCCCTCATCAGCGGACAGACCATGGTGGTCAAAACCAGCGGCGAAACCCTGGCCGACGGGCTGGTGGATTCGCTGGCAATGGTGGCGATGACCTTGGGACCACGCGTAGGAAGCAACTACAAAAGCCCCGGCACCCGGGCCAAAGGTGTGGCCATGCTGCGGAGCAAATTTATTGAGGCCCAGGCGTACCGCGAGAAGATGCAGGATGACGATGCCGACAACGACCCCACCCGCAACCTCCAACTGGAAGTGTTGGCGCAGATGCTTGACGGCGATGTGCCGGCGCTCGTGACAGCGCATAAGGTGACGGAGATAATGGCAGCGCTGCGGCTCAAGGACGAGTTTGGGCTAAACCTGGTGCTGGATGGGGCCTCGGAGGTGTATCTGGTACTCGATGAAATAAAGGCAGCAGGCGTGCCCGTGTTGATTCATCCGCCGATGATTCGGACTTCGGGAGAAACGGCCAACGCAGCCATGGATACAGCGGTGAAGCTGTACGACGCCGGGATTCCGTTTGCTTTTCAGAGCGGCTACGAAGCGTATGTGCCCAAAACGCGGGTGGTGCATTTTGAAGCAGCCATCGCAGCAGCGCACGGCCTGCCGGTTGACGCAACGCTGGCAGCACTTACCCGCGACGCGGCACAGATCCTTGGGCTGTCTGGCCGAATCGGGACACTGGAAGTGGGCAAAGACGCCGACCTGGCTTTGTTCGACGGCGATCCACTGGAGTATACCACCCACACGTGTGGGGTGGTTATCAACGGCGAAGTGGTGAGCGAATCGTGCTGGTGATTTACAGGAAAGGAAGAGAGAGAGTTTGGATTCCACACGATAAAAAGGGCGCACGTAACGACGCGCCACGGCGCGTCGCACGTTTGGAAATACCGCAAACCTGATCGACAAGTCGCTAAACATGTTCAACGCGTTATTTCTACACCAAACGGCAGAAGGCATCGCGCCCCGGATCGAGCAGGTCAACCGGGCGGAGTTGCCTGATGGAGAAGTACTGGTGGCGGGTGCGTATTCCAGCTTAAATTACAAAGATGGACTTGCCGTTACGGGCAAGGGCAAAATCATCCGGGGGGCCTTCCCCTTTATTCCAGGCATCGATCTGGTGGGGCAGGTCGAGGCATCAAGCCATGATGATTTTAATCCCGGCGACTGGGTGATTCAGACGGGTGGTGGCCTGGGCGAGACGCGATGGGGCGGATATGCGCAACTACAACGCCTCTCGTCAGAATGGGTGGTGGCTCTTCCCGAAGGCCTGTCTTCGCACGAAGCCATGGTTATTGGCACGGCTGGATTTACAGCCATGTTGTCGGTGATGGCGCTGGAGCATCAGGGGTTAGAGCCTGAACACGGCGAGGTAGTGGTCACTGGGGCGTCTGGCGGAGTGGGTAGCATGGCCGTGGCCCTGCTCGCACAACGCGGGTATGCGGTGGTGGCCGCCACCGGCTCCATTGATGCACACGATTATTTATTGGAACTGGGTGCCAAACGTACGGTGGGACGAGCCACCCTTTCCGACGGGCCTCGGCATCCGCTGGAATCGGCGCAGTGGGCCGGCGCCATCGATACGGTGGGCGGCAACACATTAGCCAGCGTCGTGGCCAGGCTTGGCCGCCATGGCAGTGTGGCTGTTTGTGGCAACGCGGGCGGATTTAAGCTGAATACCACTGTTTATCCGTTTATTTTGCGCGGTGTCAACCTGTTGGGCATCGACTCGAACACGGCAACGCGGGCACAACGGGCACAGGCGTGGAGCGAACTGGCCACATTGCCCAAAACCATTTTTGAGCGGATCCACGCCGCAACCATTTCGTTGGCGGACATTCCCACCTGGAGCGATCGTATTACCGAAGGCGGGGTACGCGGCCGGGTGGTGGTCGATGTTAACAGCGAGGTCCGCTCATAAGCCGGGTGCGGCAGATGGCAATCCGGAGGCATTGGAGATGACGGTTTCTTTTTGGCAACAGCGCGCCCGTGAACCCGACCTCGCGTGTGATGTGGCCATCGTGGGCGCGGGCATCATCGGCTGTTCCACGGCCTATTGGCTCCATCGCCTTCGGCCCAGCCTTCGGGTGCTGCTGCTTGATGCTGGACAGGTGGCAAGTGGTGCCAGCGGTCGCAACGCGGGCTTTCTGATTCAGGGCACCGCGACGGATTATGTGACCGACCAGAAAAAGTATGGCCCCGAGCGGGCGAAAGAACTCTGGCATCTGACCCGTGAAAACCGCGACCTGCTGGTTTCTGAACTGCGGCCCGAGGTGTTTCACCTGGAAGCTAGCGGCAGCATGACGGTGGCAGGCACCCGTGAAGAAGATGAACGGCTTCGGGCGTCGGTGAGTCCCATGCGGTACGATGGGGCGTCGGTGGCGTATGTGACGGCAGCGGACACCAACCGACGGCTTCGTTCACAGGGTTTCTTCGGGGCGCTCTATGTGTCTTCCGGAGCCATGCTCGATTCCGTGGCATTGGTGAGGCATCTGGCCGACGAAAGCAAGGCCGAGGTGCTGCCCCACCATCCCGTCCTGGAACTGGACGAGCGGGCCGATCAGGTCACCCTCGAAACCCCAGTGCGGCGTGTCCGGGCGGCACAGGTGGTACTGGCGATGAATGCCTACACGCCCAAGCTGGTCCCCGAACTCGGGAAGATGGTGCGTCCGGTACGTGCGCAGATGCTGGCAACGGCTCCGCTTTTGCCACGCTGGCTGCACGTCCCGGCCTACACCCACGAAGGCTATTTTTACATTCGCCAGCTTGTCGATGGCACCGTGTTGCTTGGGGGAGCGCGGCATCTGCACCGGGTCAAGGAGGTCGGTTACAAAGACGAAACCACGCCCGACCTACAAGCTGACCTGGAGGCGTATTTGCACCATTATTTTCCACAAAGGGCGGACGTTCAGGTGGTACGCCGTTGGAGCGGCGTGATGGGGTTTTCTCCCGACGGACTGCCTATTTGGGGACCCGTGCCAGGGCACAACCGGACGCTATGGGCGGGCGGATTCACGGGGCATGGCATGAGTTTCGGGTTTCGATTTGGAATGATGATGGCCGAACTCACCATGGGTTATACCCATGCGGAATATGCCGACCTGTTCGCGAGCACACGCTTTATCAAACCGCCGAGGCAGGCGGTCAGCAAGGCATCGTAGGCATTGCTCATGTCCAAGTGAAGAAGGGGGCACCTATCATTGAAAAAAGCTGCGGTTCAGAATAGCCTCTTGGTGCTCATCAGCGTGGGCCTGACATTGTTGGGGGTGGAATTGGCCCTTCGTATTGGACAAGGGAAAGTCCTTCATTTTAAGTCTTCTACCGGCAAGCCCCGGACCACACCTCCCGAAAACAGTGCTGGGCGCATGGAATATCATCCCGAACTCGGCTGGATTCCGCGCCCTGGTCAATACGGCAATGCCTGGACCTCCACAGTCGATTCCACCCACCTTCGCAGCAATGGCCGATCTACTTCAGCAACAGGGCGGCCTATCCTTGCGGTGGGCGATTCGTTCGCCTTCGGCGACGAAGTAGAAGATGTGGAGACGTGGCCGTCGCAACTGGAAGCTATCCTGAACAAGCGCGTGCTCAACGCAGGGGTTGGTGCCTACGGCATTGATCAGGCGTTTCTTCGGGCCGAAGTGCTGTTGGATGAATACGAGCCGGATGTTGTGATCTTGTCCTTTATTTCAGATGACATCAGTCGGACAGAATACGCCTTGTACCCCTACGCATTCCGAGGAGGGTGGAAGCCCTATTTCATGTATGAGGAGGGCGAGTTGAACTTGCACAATGTACCGGTTCCGCGCGACCCCGTGTTGCGGCGTTTTCAAACGGTGAGGTGGTTGCTGGGATACAGTTTGCTAGCCGATTTCATTTTCGACCGCCTTGCCCCGCGATGGTGGCGCAATCGTCCGGTCATTCAGCGGGTTCACGAAGATGGCGAAGCGGTAAGCACCGAGCTACTCGTACGTCTTAACCGGCTCACGAATACACACGGTGGAAAATTTATTGCAGTGGCATTGGCGACGAGTGGTCGCATCGGAGGCAACGCGCGACTCGCTGGGCTCGTCGATCGTGCCCGCGAGGCCGGCGTAACGGTGCTTGATCTTTCTCCAGCCATACTCGCACTTCCACTTGATCAGCGAGATTCGTATTTCCAGCCCCGCGGCCATTATTCGCCAGCCATGAACCGACGGGTTGCGGAGCAGATTGCTACATTCTTGGAGGAACGAGAAGAAGTGTCTCCGACAGATTCAACGCAGATAGCTCCCTGAATGCGAATCCGTTGGAAGGTACGAGGGACTTAATTACCAAGCTGGCGTCTGATCTTTTCGAACTGAATGGATGCTGTCACCTGCGTGATTTATGGCGTCCGCTTGCGCACCACCACAAACGTCACATCGTCATCCGGCGGTTGGTCGCCGGCCCAGGCACGAAGGTGGGAGACGAGGCCATCCACCACTGCCTTTGCCGAGGAGGCGTCCTGCACCACCCGTTGGAAAAGCACGGCGGCTTCGTCGTAGCCTAGCATCTCGCGGGCTGCATTGAAGAGTTCGGGGAAGCCGTCGCTCATAAACAGCACGATGTCGCCCGGGGCCAGCTTGAGGCTGGTTTCCTGATAGGGGAATGACGGAAAACTGCCCAATGGCATGCCTTTGAGTAGCACGGTCTCCATTTCCTGAGTTGCTGCCCGCCAGATGAGCGTGGCGGGCATACCCGCCGTCGCCAGTTGCAGCGAACCGTTGGAGAAGCGGGCGAGCGTGAGGGCCATGTACAGGCTGCGCAGGTTCATGCGCTTCAGCGCCCGCGTCGAGCGGCTGAAAATCGAAAGCAGGTCCTGGTCTTCGCCGAGGAGCTTAAACAGGCTCTTGGTAGCGGTCACCATCGTTCCGGCTTTGAGGCCATGCCCCGTTGCGTCGCCTACGGCAATGGTCAACGCCCCATCTTCATCCTCGGCAAAGTCGTAATAGTCGCCGCCTACTTCGGTGGCCGTCTGCATGAACGCGGCCACATCATACGCGTGGTGCGATGGGAGTTCATGGGGGAGCATCGAAAGCTGCAACTGGCGCGCTTCTTCCAACTCCTGCACCTTCTGCTGATACGCAGCTTCTAGCTGGAGCCGCTGTACTTCGTCCTGCTGGGCCTTGCGTTCGTGCTCCAACTTCTGCCGGGAGAGGGTCTCGATCTCCACAATACGCTGTTCCAACGCCCGGTTGGTCTGCGCAAATTGCCGCGACAGGTACAGCGAGATCGCAAAAAGCAAGACGAGGATAACGTAGAACGAAAACGTCAGCGTTTGCACCAGGTTAATCGGCGGCAGCAGTCCCACCACCACCGAAAGGGGATACCCGAACGCTACCACAAACGCGAGCACTCCCAGGGCAATCACAATCGGCCCCTCGCGTTTCCACAAGATCGAATAGGCCGCCACACGCAGCATTTCGATGTTAATCAGCAAGGCGAATGCATAGACATAGGTACGACCGCCTACGGGAAACCAACCAAGCCGGGGATTGAGCCAGCCGACGATGGCAAGGATGGCACCCACCCCCGCCAGCACATAGAAGTGGCGGGGCAATCGTTTCAAGTAGATGGCATAGACAAAACGGAGAAGCGCCAGCACCGTCAGGATCGTGAGCGGACTCCAAAAGCGACGGATAAAGATGAGTTCGCGGGCACTTTGGTAAAAATACGCTTCCTGATAATTCAAAAAGACAATCAGGGAGATGCAAAAGCCTACCACCGCGAAGTACAGGTTTTCCCGGATGCGTGGGTAGAAAAAAAACAGGAACAGATGAAGCAGGGCAAAAATGTTGTAAGCAATGGGCAATCCCCATTGCAGCCCCGTGGTGCCATGAACGGTAGTGGCCCATTCCAGGGCGAGGGCATCCGGGTCGCCAAGGCGGACAGAGAAGCCCGCGTTGTACCCCACCTGATGTAGCCGCTCGGCATCGGGGTTGGTGAGATGCACCGTCAGCCAGTGTTGGGCGGTGTCTGGGAGGACCAGAGTGCCTAGCGTAAACGACTGCGCTACTCCATCATTGCGATAGGTGAACGGGTTCCAAATTGAAATGGCGGAGTCACTTCCAGTACCATTTTCAAGCGAGACAGGCACGCCATCTAGAAAGAGGGCCACGGGTCCAAAGTGCTGGATCTGAATCCCCAAGGGGGTCCCAACGAAGGACCCATGCGCTTGTACGGGGTGGTGAAACCAACCGTGCCCTTCCCACGAGCCAGGGAGAGAGCCGGGCGGCAAGGTGGCATCCAGTGAGGCCCCGGCTGCGTTTGGCGACTCTAGGGTTTGAAGATCGGGTGCGGCGTGCGGCGAATAGACCCAGGAAGAAAGGACGGGCCATTCCTGCTGGCCCGTGAGCATGCCCTCCGTGAGAGGTTGAGCATGGACCAGCCCTGGAAGCCAAACCCCAACAAAAAGAGCAAGAATGAGACGCATAAGACGACCAGGCCAGCCAAGAAGTAACATCCGCTACGGGCACGAGGCCCAAATAGATACACCTGCCTCGCCTAATGCCAGTGGGTATGGGCCGTCGCTACCAGGCGTTGGTCGGCAGCGGTGACCAGGCTGTGTGCAAAAATCAGCGTGTCTCCTTGTTGAATCTGCTTCGCGCGCGATTGCACCGTATCGCCGAACTGGGTTTCATTTCGGAACTGTACCTTTAATTCCACGAGCCGATGGTGGCGTTGAATTCGCTCGGGCATGGACTCGACGAGCCATTCCACATACCGGGTGTTATTGACGTGGGCATTCAGGTCGAGGTCGCTGTAGCGTACCGCAAACGAGGATTGATGCACGGCATTGCTCGGCGGAGCCAGCTTTTCAAATGACTTCTTGAGCGCACGGGGACGTTGGGGAAGTTCGATGTCGCGGACGTATTTCGGGATCCGCATGGGCCGTTTTTGTTCGGTCTGCATCACCAGCCAGGCACTGGTTGCCTGTATGATCGATTGCCCGGCTTCATTAAAAACCAAGAAGTCGCGGAGGGCATACAGCCCATCCTCTCCCGTAGGCCAAGACTCAATCCGAACGGTCTCACCCCACTTCGGATAGGCCGAAACCTTTACATGAAGCCGCGCCAGCACCCAGGCCAGATGATCGGGGCGTAAGCGCTCGACAGACACATTCAGGGCCTCGGCATGATTGCCCGCAACTTCCTGAAGGTAGTTGCACAACGTCTGGATGCTGACGTGCCCATGAATATCGGTTTCATACGCGCGGACCCGAAACGTTTCAGTCCATACGGAAGCTTCGTGAGGCATAACGGCGGTCTTCGTTGTCAAACATTCCCGAACATACAAAGCATTCGCGATTCTCGGAGGCTCCTTTTTTTGAAGAACGGTGAATAGAGTTGCGGAAATGCAAGGAGGAATCAGGTGAGGGAGACCACAAAATACAGGACCGGGCTGAATATTTAGACCCGTGGGCACGTCGGTTTTTTGGAACGGCTCTTGTGTGGTGGCTGTACCGTGGTTCTTGAACTACGTATATTGCCTTGATTCGTATTCCTTTGGACCTGCTCCAACGTATTGTGGAAGCCACTCCTTTAGACCCCGCCCCAGATCATGCTGACGTAACAACGCCGTCTGAGGCGACTACCGAGGAGTCTACCAACGGTCGTTCGGACAACCAGCGGGCGCTGGCGGCACTCGCCCAACCCAGTCCAACGTTTGATGCGTTTGAACTGCGCGACCGCGTTGTGATTATGCTGCTCTACAACCAGGTCGTCAACGAAGAGCAGGTGAAACGGGCCTGGAAGCGTTGGCAAGATGGTCGGCAGGACCAGGGGCTCTGGCGTGTGTTGGCGGAAACTCCAGAAGTCGAGACCGAACGTGTCTACGCCGAGGCAGCCTGGATCTACGGCTTTGAACAGATCGAAATTGCCAAAGCGGACGTGCTGCCACTGTTGCGCAGCGCGAGCGAGTTATTCGAGGAGTCGCTGTGGGAGGACATGATCCAGCATCCGATGATTCCGGTCGGATGGGAGCGTCATCCCTCCACCAACAAACGCCAGTTGCTGCTGGCCACCTACGATCCAACGCGGCCCAGCCTGAAGGTGCTGATGAACCGCTTTCGGGTGGGTTCTTTTGCGGTTCGGTATGCTCCCAAAAGCGTGCTCGATGATATCATCCAGGAAGCGTTTCCACGTCGTAACGAGTACCTGGACCGCCTCTCGGACGATGCCGCCTTCGACCTCGGCATGGCCTACCAGCAGGAAAAGGCGAGCGAACTCGTCGACGAGGACGCCCTCGAGGCCGAAATCTCCCGCTCCAAGCTCATCAACCTCTTCGAGGCGACCCTCATTGAGGCCGTCCGCCAGGGTGCCTCGGACGTCCACATCTGGCCCAATGCACGCAAGCAGATCGAAATCCACTTCCGCCTCGACGGACGCCTGCAACGCTGGCACCTCGAAGACAAGGTCCACCCCGAAGCGCTCATCGCCGTGATCAAGGACAACGCGATGAACGTCGACCGCTTCGAGCGCGACGCGGCGCAGGACGGCTTCATCCAGCGCTGGATCGACGAGGCGCTCATCCGCTTCCGTGTCTCGGTGCTGCCGATTGCCAACGCGGCCTCGGACGTGCGCTCGGAGTCGATCGTGATTCGTGTCTTGGATGACCGCAAGGTGGTCAAGGACCTTTCGTTGCTGGGGTTGAACCGCTTGGCGTTGGACCGTTTTGAGAAGGCGATCCACCAGCCGCACGGGATGGTGATCCTGACCGGCCCGACGGGCTCGGGTAAGACGACGACGCTCTATGCGGCGCTGCACGAGGTGGTGAGCCCGGAGGTGAACGTTTTGACGGTGGAAGACCCGGTCGAATACATCCTTCCGGGGGTGCGCCAGATCAAGCTCAACCACAAGCTGGGCCTGGAGTCGGCGCTGCGCTCGATCCTTCGTCATGACCCGGATGTGGTGATGGTGGGGGAGATGCGCGATAGAGACACGGCGGAGCTAGCGATCAAGCTAGCGAACACGGGTCACCTGACCTTTTCGACGCTTCACACGAACGACGCGGCGTCGGCGATCAGCCGGTTGTACAAGATGGGGATTGAGCCGTTTCTGATTGCCTATGCGATCAACCTGGTGGTGGCACAGCGATTGATCCGGATGGTGTGTCCGAGGTGTAAGGAGGTAGACCGTGATCCGGATCTGGTGTTGTTGAAGAACCTGGGCTTCAGTGAGGAGCAGTTGGTTCGGATCGAGTCGGGAGCGTTTAAGATCTATGGTCCGGGTCGAGATGATAATTGTCCCACGTGCCGGGGCGTGGGTTACAAGGGTCGTCGTGCGGTGAGTGAGGCGTTGTATTTTTCGCGGGGTGTGCGACACATGATTGCGGATGCGGCGGAGGGTAACCTGGATGAGCAGGGGGTGAAGGCGTTGGCGCAGAGTGAGGGCATGCTGACGTTGGCGGACTCGGCGCGTGCGGTGGTGGAGGCGGGGGAGACGACGATCCGGGAGATGCTCCGTGTGGTCTCTACCGACGATTGATAGGGACGGGATTTTCGACAAACGCCCATAGGGCTAAAGCATCTGATCTGGGATGCCGACACTTAATGGGGCAGGATTATTCGGGGAGTTTGGGCGAACTTTTAAGTAAAGGATTACATAATCCCGTCTCCAATTTCTACATTAAGAAACCATATCCGTACTAATCCTTGATCCTGGAAGTCGGCTTTCAGATGTTACTCCCCCAAAGGTTACACGGTGAATAGCAACGTGCGAGAACAAGCTTCAAATAGAAATACGGTACCATCGTTTTCGATGGTAAAGGTTCGCGACCGCGTGGCGATCATGCTGGTGTTTGACCAGATCGTGACTGAGGAGCAGGTTTCGATGGCGTGGCAGGTGAAGGAAAAACTGCAGAAAGAAGGCATCAAAGAGCCGCTGTGGCGGGTGCTGACGGCGTTCCCCGATGTGAACAGCGAGATGGTGTTTGCGGAGGCCGCACGGGTGTATGGGTTTGAGGAAGCCCGAATCTCCCGGCGCAAAGCCGTCCAGGAGTTTCAATACGCGAGGCAACACCTGGATGCCGACGTGTGGGAGCGGATGGTGGAACTGCGGCTCTTTCCGGTAGCCGATGTGGAGCAACAGCACACCAACCGGATGCGCACCGTTTATGCGTCGCACGATCCGACCCGGCACGAGGTTCAGGGGCTATTACGAGAATTGGAAGATACTGGTTTTGAGCTTCGCTATTGCCCGGAAGCGCGCCTGCTCGACATTCTGGTGGAGGCGTTTCCTCAAAATGATCAATATCATAACATGCGGGCGGGAGCGCCCAAACTGCCGGGTAAGCTCAACGATTTTCTGACGGCGGCGCTGGCTACCCGTGAAGAACACGTCTTTGCAGATGGGGCGGAAGTGAAGCCTGCCGGTCCCCTCGGCGAACAAGAGCGCTCTTCCCTCATCAACCTGTTTGAGGACGTGCTGGTGGAAGCGGTGCAAAACCGCGCCTCGGATATTTGCCTCTTGCCCAATGCCGAGGGTAAGATCGAGATCTATTTACAGATCAGGAAGCAGCTAAAGCGTTGGAAGGTCGTAGACGCCATCGACGCCAACACCCTGCTCACGCTCATCAAGCGCGACATTGTACGGTTCGACAACGACCGCCGCGATCAGACCCAGAAACGCCTCATCCAGCGCTGGATCAACGACGAACTGGTGCGTTTTCGGGTAGCAGCGCTTCCAGCAAGTCAGGATCTCCATTCGGAATCTATCGTGATCCGCGTGTTGCGTTAGCCCGTGCTTTGCATCGCCGCGGCGATGCCGTTGATGCTAAGAAACAACGCTTGTCCCAGCTTTTGGCGCGGTTCGTCTTGCTTTTCCTCTTGCCAACGGCTCAGTAACTCGATCTGCAACAGATTCAGTACATCGGTATACGGGTTGCGGAGCCGGATGGATTTTTGGATGACCGGGGCATGGTCGAGCAGCTTTTCCTGCCCGGTGATGGCGAGGATGGCCTCCCGCGCATACTCGTAGTCGGCGATGATGGTGTCGTGAAAGGACTCGTCCTGGGGTGTTGGAGTATGCTGGGCATACCGCGCCGCAATCTCCGGGCGGGCGCGACTCATTTCCCGCTGGGCACTATCGAGCACAGCACGGAAGAACGGCCAGGTGCGGTACATAGATTGCAGGAGCGGGAGGGTTTCGTCTTCTTCGAGCACAGCTCGCAGGGCCGCGCCCGTTCCATACCAACCCGGCACGAGATACCGCGTTTGGGTCCAGGCAAACACCCAGGGAATGGCCCGCAGACTTTCAAAATCAACTTTATCCGCAGACTTGCGCGATACAGGACGCGAGGCAATGGGCAGGCGGCTGATGTGGGCAATGGGGGTAATTGACGTGTACCAGGACCATAGACCGGGGGCATGCACCAAGGTGCGATAGGCATCCATGGCCAGCGTCGCAATACGGCCCAGGAGTTGGGCTTCGGGGTCATCGAGGCTGTGCCTTCCGGGTGTATCTTGCCGCAGTGCCGTGGATTGCAGCATGGCATTAACAATTTGCTCCAGGTGGCGGCGGGCAATGTCAGGTAGGGCATACCGAAACGAGATGACTTCGCCCTGTTCGGTAAAGCGGATGCGGCCGTTGTGAACTGACGTGGGCATCGAAAGGACGGCTTTGTTGGCCCGACCGCCGCCACGCCCCACGGTACCGCCGCGTCCGTGGAACAGCCGGAAGTCAACGCCGTGGGCACGGCACGTTTTACCGAGGCGGTCCTGGGCTTGGTGCAGTGCCCAGTTGGCCATCCAGTAGCCGCCATCTTTGTTACTGTCCGAATAGCCCAGCATGATCTCCTGGAACTGCCCACGCGCCGCCAGATGTTTCTGGTAGACGGGATGGGCAAACAGCGCCTCCATAAAGTCCTCCGCCGTGGCCAGGTCTTCGATGGTCTCGAAAAGCGGGGCGATGTCCAGTTCGCTTACGACGGCTCCATTTTCAATGCGCCACAACCCGTTTTCCTTGGCGATGAGCAGTACTTCCAGCAAGTCGCTCACGGTGTGGGTCATGCTCACGATGTAACTGCCGACGGCATCAGGCTCGTTTTCAATGGCCTCACGGATAGCCTCAAACGATTCCATTACGGGGCGCACCTCGTCGGAAAGCAAGATCCCGTGCGGGAGCAAGGGACGGGGGTTCTGAAGCTCGGCACTCAGCAGCGCGACGCGCGCTTCTTCCGGCAGCGTGGCATAATTTGCTGCCACCCCGGCATTACGTAGCAATTCATCTACCGTCGCCTCATGCAGGCGGCTGTGTTGGCGTACATCCAGCGCCATCAGGTGGAAGCCAAACGCCTTCGCCCGAATGATCAGTTTGCCCAGTCTGCTGCTGTGGATCAGGGAGGTATACCCGGCCTCGCTGAGACAATCAGCCAACAGGGAGAGGTCATCGAGAAACGCTGTGCTGTCGTAGGACGCGCCTCCGGAAAACCGGGTGTCTTCGGGATCCAGCTTGTTCATGATCCGCTCCATCATAAACGTCAGCTTCAGCCGGTAGGGCTCGTGGGTGTACTGTGGATAGGCTTCTCCATCAGGGTGCAAGGCCGCACTGTCGGCTTCGATGGACGCGTAGAGGCGGGGCGAAGCGGGTTTAATCTGGTCGGACAGGCTTAACTCGCGGCGAAGTTCGTGCAACTCGTCGCTGTATAATTCAAGCACGGTGCGCCGCTGTGTGGCAAACGTATCGCGGGTGACGGAGGCGGTGACGAAGGGGTTGCCGTCGCGGTCGCTACCAATCCACGACCGGTAGCGCAGCATGGGAGGAAGTGAAGGTGTTTGTCCGTAGTGCGTTTCTACCGCCCGGCGCAGGTCTTGGTAGATGCGGGGGATGGTTTCCCAGATGGCATTGCGGACAAAATAAAGGCCGTGCTCCACCTCGTCGGCGACGGTGGGACGGGTGGCGCGGACTTCGTCGGTGCCCAGGAGTAGCCGGATCTGGTTGTGGATGTCGTGATGGTTCTGGGCTTGCTCAAACGGCGTCTGGGTGCAGCGCTGCCGCTTCGTGAGGAGTTTACCCAGATCTTGCTGCTTGTATAAAATGCTGCGACGCCGTGCCTCGGTCGGATGCGCCGTGAGCGTAGGATGGATGTCTAACTTGTTGATGGCCTCCTGCAACTGATCAAATGAAAGCCCCGCCGCACGAATTTTGGCGACGGCTTCATCGATAGACTCGGCGCGGGGGGTGGTTTGGGCATGGCTCGCCCGCTCGCGGTTGATGCGGGCAATTTCTTGCTGCTCGGCCTGATTAACGAGGTGGAAAAAAGCCGTAAACGAGCGCAACAACCACGTGATCTGTTCAAGCGAAAGGGTGCGAATGCGATCTGCTGCTTGTTCGCGGAGGGCGGGTTGGTTGGTGTTGGCCGCGTCCTTACATAGCCCGCGCAGTTCTTCTACCAGCACCAGCATGTCGTCGCCTCCTTGCTCGGCGATAACCTGACCGAGGAGCGATCCCACGAGGTTTACATGGGCACTCAGCGGCCGCGAAATACCTTCGGACTCGGCGTGAATTTGGAGATCGGGATGGGTGGACATGCAGGGGGCGGGGCGGGTGATGGGTGGGAGGAAGCCCTAAATTTAACGAAACCCGCGCTGGCAAGGTAGCGACAACCCGGCTCTTCACGGATCATTGTTCCAACCGCCGCACCGTCAGATTTTCGAGAGCCACGTCGGTGAGAAGCTGCATATCCGGAGGTTGATCATCAAACGCTTCGATTTGTGCCCCGATGCTTGGGGCGGTGTAATTTTTGTAATCCGCAAAGCGGACGCCTTCCACGGTGCGCTCGTTATACGCCTCGCGGAAACGCGTCCCGCCGCCATTCACATGAAAGAAATACGCGAGGTAATCCATCGTGTCGTGCTCCCGATGGATCCAGTAAACGAACCGGTCTTCCCAGTCGCGTCCTCCACCTTCTTGCTGAAACGTCACAATAATTTTGTGGTACGGCTGGTCGTTGATTGTGGCCGTGCCTACGTATTCTTTTTGGACGGCGTCGTCGTTGAGGAAATAGGGCAGCAGGGCGAAATACACCACCGAGTTCACCGCCGTCTCTATGCTGGCGCGTTCCTGCGCCAGTATCGGGACAGGGCGTCCGTTTATTTCCTTGGAGACCCCATCGTTGTTCAAAATATTTCGAATGATCCGTCCCTCTTCGGTGTATTCACGCTCATACCGAAACATCCCATTGTTGCGGGTGACGGTAAAATGGCGACCCCGGAAGTTGAACTCCACCACGGCATTGTCTAACACGGCGCTGCCATGGGCTTCAATGGCCCGGTCAATGATGACCTGTGGGTCGGCGTTTTGAGCGTGCGCAACGGACGCAGCGAAGGCAAACAGGACAAACGAAAATAGAAAACGCATAACGTACTATCGAGGAACGGAGGGTGGGGTCGTCTCTGCGTGTAGTGGAATTCCAAAGCGTTACAGCTTGATGTTGGCTTTGCGTTTTAGCCCCAGCCGTGACCAGGCAGCCATGACGAGTAGGAGATAGACCACGGCCGCACCCATCACCACCCAGTAGCCACGCAAGGCCCCGTCGTAGAGGTTTAAGGGCAGGTTGATCAGGATAAGCAGCGGGAAGCCGAGGATAAAGGCAATCCCGCTGCCAAGAACCAGGTCTTGCCCTACCGGGGTGCGAAATTCAGGGTCCACCACACGGATCAGTGCCAGTCCAGAACTGATGGTGCCCGTCATCTCCCCGTAGATGCCTCCGAAACGCTCAAAATGGTAGTCGGCGAAGGCCCGCTCCGAGGTCCAGCGGAGGATATAAAAGGTGAGGATGGTGCCGAGGATACACATCAACATCACTGCTCCCAGATAGGCTTGGGCCACCTGCACACTGATGGCCATGATCGAGGTGGCAATCAACACATCGGCAAAAAAACCCGTGCTGCGGTGCATCAGTCCGAGGTCAACCACATAACTCACCTTCAACGCATCCATCACCCGCCGCACGACGATGGCGATCAGGTTGGCGATGATAAAATGGAACGACCAGAGGGTCACCACTTCGCGTTCCAGGCCCGCGGCTACCAACCCCATCGCCACGTGCGTCTGCTGGGGTATTACAAT
>JAUIDY010000240.1 GCA_030428385.1 Rhodothermia bacterium
CCCAGAGCAGGGGCAGGGTGGCGGCAAGTTGTCGCTCGGCCGAGTCCCGTAGCAGCGCCCGCCAACCAGCCACGAAAATGCCCGGCAGCAGCAACAGCTGCGCGCCGCTGATGCCACGCCAGCCCGTTTCTGCGCCGCCAACGCTAAACCGCCCAGTAATACTTCGTGAATGCGAGCTTGGTAGCGCTGGGGCACGTCTCGAAGGAGCCGCTCCGTTTCGTTTTCTGAAAGCGTGGTGGTTATGCTTTGGACAGTGGCTTCCAACGGTACCGTGGCTGGATGTTTGTCGAAGGGAAGCGATCCGGCGCCGGCGTCTTTCCATCTGCCAGCGCTTTGTACCAGCGTCAATGAACGCGCAAGCGTTTGGAGGGCCGTTGCCCACTGTTGGTAGGACGTGGTCTTTTTAGGCAATGCCACCACTTCGCCACGTGCCACCTGTTGATAGGCCGTCGCCAAATCATCCATCAGGATATTCCACGACACGCCATCCATCACCAGGTGATGCACCACCACCACCAACCGATCTGCCCGAGTCGCTCCTAGCCTGAAATACAACACCCGCAGTAACGGCCCCGTTGCCAAATTAAAGCGCGTGTGCCAGTCCGCTTCCGTTGCTGTAATCTCCTTGTCTTGTTCGGCAGGCGATAGATGCACAAGGTCGAACATCTCCACAACGGGTGTTTCCTCAGGAGCACCGATGTGTTGTTGCCAGCCTGCGTCGTCGCGCTGAAAACACAACCGAAGCGCATCATGATGCCGCTGCAGGTGTTGTACGGCCTCGTCGAGCAGGGCGGGATCCAGCGACACGGCGACGTCGAAGTGCCATGCCTGATTCCAGTGATGCGGCGTCTGGGTGACTTCTTCGAAGAACCAGTGCTGAATAGGCGTCAGCGGCATCGCACCCGTCACCACGCCTTGCTCGGCCTGTATCGTCGGTTTTTGAACCGCCGCCTGCGCAAGCGCCGCCACGGTCTGGTGCTGAAACAGTTGGTTCGGCGCGATGCCGAGTCCGGCTTCATGCGCCCGCGCACAGATTTGAATCGCCCGGATCGAATCGCCGCCGAGTTCGAAAAAGTTGTCATGGATGCCGACGGTCTCCACGCCCAGCACATCTTGCCAGAACCCGGCGAGTTGCCGCTCGGCGTCGGTGCGAGGGGCCTGGTAGGTAATGGTTAACTCCGGCCGTTCGGTGCTGGGGCGCGGGAGCGCGGCGCGGTCGATTTTGCCATTGGTGGTGAGGGGCATCCGTTCCAGTTGAATAAACTGGGCGGGGATCATGTAGTCGGGCAGGGTCTGCGCCAGATGCGCCCGCAACTCGGGAACGGTCAGCTTCTGGTTGGCGACGAAATACGCGTACATATACCGATGGCCGTCCTCGTCTTCCCGCACCATGACGGCTACGTCGTCGATCTGGCGGGCAAAATAGCCGATCTTATTCAGGATGCGGGTGACGCGGTTCACGTTCAGGTCGGCGGTGACCTCCTGCAGCCCGTCGGGGCGCGACAGGTTGCCCAGCCGGATGTCCCAACTCAGCGGGGCCTCGTAGTTGTGGTAGCCTTTGTCGTGGCTGTGCACACAAATGCCCACATCGTTCATCATGCAGTTGGTCGAGCAAAAGCCGGTGTCTTCGGGCTGCCGCCAGTAGCTATCGCGTGCGCCCAGGTAGGCCCGGACGCCTTCCGTGGAAATAGCGTCGTACCGGAAAAAGTCAACAAAGTGGATGTCTTCAAAGGCCACACCGCCCAGGTCGATGTCGAGCAGGCGTGCCGTGCGGTCGTCGGTGGCGTGGTACATCTCCCTGAACAGCAGCAGCTTCTCCTCCACCTCGGCGGTGTCGACGATGCCTTCCTGGAACAGCCCCGCTAGCTTGGTATCATAGATCTGCCCCCGAGAAAGGCCCGTAATCACCACGTTGATCCCGTATTCTTCCAGCAGGTTGGTGCTGATGGCGGTCAGCGCACGGAAACAGCCCGTGCAGACGGTGTGGTCATTGTTCAGGCTCTCGACGAAGATCTCGTCCATGTGCGGCGTCCGCGAGACGATGCTGTCGACGCCCAGCCGGGTGGTCTGCCGTTCGATGTTTTTGAAGGCGGCAGGCGAGATGAAGCCATTATCAAACGTGTAGGCCAGCACTTTCAGCCCCATCTCCACGAGCCGGTGCAAGACATACGAGCTGTCTTTGCCGCCGCTGTAGAGCAGCAGGCAATCGTAGTCGCCCCGCCGCGTTGAGCGGGCCTGCGCAATCAACTGCTGAAACGCCTCAAAGGGCTGGAAGTAGCGGTCGGCATGGCCCTGAAACGCCTCGAACGAGCGGCAGCGGTCACACACCCCGTCGGCGTCGAAGGTGACGTCGGGATGCGCTGCCGTGAGCAGGCACCGGCGGCAACGCTGCGGAGGTGCATAGGACGAGAGAGGCTGGAGTTGCAGCGGTTCTTCCTTGCGGAACGTCTTGAGGGCCGCCTCTACCTCGCCCAGTTCGATGCGGTGGGCGCGGATCTTCACCTGGTTGTCGCGGCGGCCTGCGTATTCAATCGTCCCATCGGCCCGAAAGCGCCCCAGGTCGCCC
>JAUIDY010000135.1 GCA_030428385.1 Rhodothermia bacterium
CAGCACGGCGAGGTATTCAAGAATGCGCTTTTTGACCTTTTCTAGCCCATAGTGGTCTTCGTCAAGGATTACCTCAGCTCTTTTGATGTCGAGGTGATCTTCCGAGAACTCACTCCAGGGCAGGTCTAGGATCCAGTCGACATAATTTCGGGTAACCGCATAATCGGGTGCCGCCGGGTTGATACGTTCCAGCCGCCCAATTTCTTTCAATACGGTCTCGAGGGCGTGTTCGGGCAGGTTTTTCTCTTCGGCCCGTTTCCGAAGGTCTTCTAGTTCAGCTCCGCCTTCGTTTTCACCTAATTCTTCCTGGATCGCCTTCATCTGTTGGCGCAGCAAATATTCGCGCTGCTGCTGATCCACGTCGCTTTTCACCCGGGAGCGGATTTCTTCCGAGAGCTGCAGCACTTGCAATTCACGATTCAAGTGCTCCATCACCAAGTCGGCTCGTTCTACCAGCGAGACGGTTTCGAGTAAGGTCTGCTTTTCTTCGACCTCAATCTGCAGATTGGAAGCAATGAAGTGGATGAGAAACGACGGCGAGTCGATATTCTCTATCGCGAAGGCAGCTTCGCTGGGCAGGTTAGGCGAGAGATTGACAATATTGATTGCCTGCTCCTTGATGGAACGGATCCGCGCCTGCAACTCTATTAATTCGTGCTCACTGAGGTCTTCTGGGATAGGGACAACGCGGGCGCGGAAATAGGGCTCTTCCTGAACAAATGAATCAATTTCAAACCGACGTTTTCCCTGAATAACGATGGACTTGGTGCCATCGGGCATCTTGATGAGCTTCAAGATGGTTGCCACGGTTCCAGCCTCATACAGGTCGCTGGTGAGCGGATCCTCGGTTTCGCTGCTTCGCTGGGCAACCACACCGATTAGTTTATCGCCGGCAAAGGCATCTTTGACCAATTTTAAGGAGGCGTCGCGCCCAACGGTAATGGGCAGGACCACGCCAGGGAACAGAACGGTGTTTCGGAGCGCCAGGATCGGCAGCGTCTCAGGGACACTGGACTGGCTCATCTCCTTTTCTTCATCTGCCGTAGGAAGCGGAATACTTTGCTCAGGGGGTTCTTCGAGTGTTCTATAGATAAATCGCTCTGTCATCGTGTATTGTTATGCAAGCGTCAATGCGTCAGGTCAGTCGGTTTGTGCAGATGACCAAGAAAAGCCATCAGGCAAGAGGAGCAAGGTCAAAAACCAAGCCAAGGAATATCCCTGTCAAACTGGCGTGAGCAATTGGATGGATAAAATCAAAAACTTAGGGTAAGTGAGTCCATGCAGGATTGTTAAAGGGATGGTCGGAGGAGGGAACGGGGGGGAATTCTCCGCTCCATTTGAAAGAAGGAATGGACTCAGGCAGGACTGACCTGAATATACTGCTGAATGGTTGCGTCAATTTCCTCAATCTGAAAGGGTTTACGTAAAACACAGGCGATATTTTCTCCCGGACCCACCATGTCCGTCGCACCCGTAAGTAGGACAATAGGTAAGGATGGATTTGATTGTTGTAATAGTTTGGCGAACTCTCTGCCATTCATTTCTGGCATGGCCTGATCAACAAATACAATGTCGAAGTGGGTATTCTGGATCAGCGCCAACCCTTGCTTGCCCGATTCTGCACTTTCTACCGTATGACCCCGTAATACCAAGAGTTTTGACAACACAGTACGCACCATACGCTCATCATCTACGATTAGGACGTGGGCGGGGACCGTATGTACTGTTTCGGGTGCAATTTCTTCGATCGGTGCAATTTCTTCTGCATGTGGTAATGTGATCTCGAAAAGGGTCCCTTGTCCCAGTTCTGAAATCACATCGATTGTACCGTCATGTTCCTGGATGATTCCATAGCACACGGCCAACCCCATCCCGGTACCCCGTTCTCCTTTCGTGGTAAAAAGTGGTTCGAAAATACGCTTTTTAACAGCCTCACTCATCCCCATCCCAGTGTCCTTAACACTCAGGCACACCCCCCGCATCGGATCTGAGAATACACGGATCGTAAGCTGTCCGCCCCCGGGCATGGCTTGTACAGCATTCAGGATGAGATTAACCACGACCTCACGCAGTTCTGTTGGTGATCCAAGGACTGGAGGAACCGGTGAAATCTCCGTCACCAGTTCGATGCCAATACCCTGGCGACGCGGTTCGTTATACCAGTAGGGTTTGGTAAGGGCCACGGAATCCTCCGCAAGAAGCGCTAAATCCATGGCCTCGAAGCGGATTTGTTTTTCCTGCCGAATGTACCGTTGAAGCTTCTTGATCAGGGCAGCCCCATCGAGTGCAGCGCGTTCGATGGTGCGCAAATGGTCGGCATACGCCGTTTGCAACGCATCGGGAGAGAGGGCCTCGAGGTGGTCCGGGCGTTTGTTCTCTGTTACCTCAAAGGCTTTAAGAAGCTCAGTATATCCAAGAATGCCGCTGAGGAGGTTATTAAAGTCATGGGTGATACCCATCGTCATGCGTCCCACAGCTTCAAGCCGGTGGCGCTGCGTCTGGCTGGTCATCCAACTGGTGGGCTCTGCCAGCACTTCGCCTGTGACCGTAACGGCATCGATGCGGGTGCCCCGATCCTCAGCCGGGAGATGCACGGGCAGGAAGTTGAGCAACACCGGGAGGGGCTCGTCGCGTTCGGGGACCAGGACCGGAAAGATTTGGTTGGTAACCAACGAGCCAGAAAGAGCATCAGCGAGGCACTGTGCCACCAGCGTTTGGTCCTCCGAACTCAAGCGGTACCACACCAAAGGCCCATCGCCAAAAACAAGGAACCAGGCCTCGTTGCGCTCTACCAAAACCCGATGCTGCGAAAACGTAGCAACGAGCAAGGCGGGCTCGACAGGAGCAAACATGTTGGGAGCGTCTGACATGGAAGAAGGACCAGGGTGCGATGGCCGGGCTGTCAAGCCATAAAGAAGAATATACTAGAATGCCTACAACCTTACTTGGGAGTGGCGCGTTTCTTTATCTTGAAACGAGTCAGAACAAGCAGACCCGCTGACCGATGCGGGCGGCGACTGTCTTTCAAAATAGACCACACGAACTTTTTTTGCTGCTATGTGGCATGATAACATCTTAGGGACCATTGGCCATACTCCGCTCGTGCGGCTGAATACCTTGGTTGCCGGACTCCCCTGTACCGTACTCGTCAAGGTTGAGTTTTTTAACCCGGGCGGATCGGTGAAAGATCGCATTGGGGTGGCTATGATCGAGGCGGCCGAACGTGAAGGCACGCTGAAACCCGGCGGGACCATCGTTGAAGGTACCAGCGGCAACACCGGGGCGGGGGTAGCCCTTGCAGCCATTGCCAAAGGCTATCGTTGCATTTTTACCACGACTGATAAACAAAGTCAAGAGAAAGTGGATGTGCTTCGGGCGCTGGGTGCAGAGGTGCTCGTCTGCCCAACGAACGTGGCACCGGACGATCCCCGGTCTTACTATTCCGTTGCTCGACAGCTGGCCGAGGAAATCCCCAATGCGGTCTACCTGAATCAGTACGATAACCCGGCCAATGCCATCGCCCATTACCAAACCACAGGGCCCGAGTTGTGGGAGCAAACCGACGGGCGCATTACCCATTTCCTTGCGGGGGCAGGCACTGGAGGTTCCATTTCTGGCACGGCGAAATTTCTGAAGGAGCAAAACCCGGAGATAAAAGTGATCGGGGTTGACCCGTATGGCTCCGTGTACTTCAAATATTTCCATGAGGGGGAATTTGATGAAGCGGAGATTTATCCTTATGTGACGGAGGGCGTCGGTGAGGATATCCTGGCCGGAAACATGGATTTTGGAATTGTGGACGATTATGTGCGGGTGACGGACAAAGAATCCATGCAGATGACCCGGAAGTTGGCGCGGATGGAGGGCCTGTTTGTCGGACAGTCGTGCGGGATGGCGGTGGCAGGCGCACTTCAGTGGCTTCATGCACACCATGCAGAGCTTACGGAAGACGACGTGGTGGTGATTATGCTCCCCGATTCAGGCTTTCGGTACCTCTCGAAGACGTACAACGACGAATGGATGCGCCGTCACGGGTTTATTGAAGAAAAACCAAACCTCACGGTTGAGGAAGTGCTCAGTGGGCGGCGGTCTAGTACAGAAATGGTTTCCGTGGAAGCGGAAGACACCCTGGGCACGGCGGTCCAACGCATGGCCGAATATGGAATCTCCCAACTGCCCGTGATGGAAGCGGGACAGGCGGTAGGCAGTTTGACGGAGTCCTTGATCTTAAACCAATTGATCCAAAATCCTGCTTCCCGAGAGCAAATGGTCCGAGAGGTGATGCAGGCGCCTTTTCCCATCGTTCCACGCTCGCTGCATTTAGATCATCTGTCAGCGTATTTGGAGCAAGGAGCAGGTGCGGTACTTGTAGAAATGGGTGCCGGCGAACATTATACCATCATCACCAAAAGCGACTTGATCAGTGCATTGGCTCTAGGTGGTCGGCAGGCCAATGGCCATGTGGGAGGGGCATAACTCAGTCAAACCATAAGGGAGACACAACACAACGTTTGAGGAAACGCCTAACAATGGACGAAAAGCAAAAAAAAGCAGGACAAAATCAGATAAACATCGAACTCAATGAAGCCATTGCGGAGGGGGTCTATTCCAATCTGGTAATGATTGCCCACTCTCCTGAAGAGTTTATTCTCGATTTTATACGCGTCGTCCCCGGTGTCCCGAAGGCACGGGTGAAAAGCCGGGTCATCATCACGCCGCAGCATGCCAAACGGTTGCTGCGCGCGTTGGCCGACAACATTGAGCGATACGAGCGGGCCCATGGCACGATCGATGAACGCCATATGCCCGGGCAGCCCAATTGGATTGGCGGGGTGGGGGGAGAAGCATAACTGTATCTCCCCAAAATCGTATCGTTATAAGGCAGGAGGATCTTGAGGATCTTGGTGAAAAAGTCGAAGCCGCTCCTCGGCCTCTAGCGTTTTCTTGTGGTCTGTTCCGCGGCTCTCGCGTAGTCCCTCATAGCCATCCGTAAGCAGCGACTCGGCGGCTTCGTATTGCCCTAATTTGGCAAGGCATGATCCCAATAAGCTTTGCCCATTCGGAATAAGCCAATGTCCTTCCGGAAGAGCTTGGAAACGGGTTTCTAGGCTGGCACGAAGCAATTCAGCACCGTACTCTGGATTGTCGCCCGCACAATACGCTTGTCCCGCCACATTCTGCGCAAAGGCAGTGAACGAATGATCCGCTCCGAATACCTGTAGGGCGACGTCAAGCGCCTTTTGCACCTCTTGTTGAGCAGCGTCCACCTGGTTCAACTGAAGCAGGTCCGAGGCATAGGATGTCCGCTGAATCACAGCACTAGGATGAGCAGTTCCTACGGTCTCGTCTAAAATGGCAAGGGCTTCCCGGCGAGGGACCAGCGCTTCTTCTAACTGGCCCAATTCTGCCCGTGTGCTTGCCAGGTTTCCCAACGCTTCTCCTAATTCGTAGTGTGGTTCTGCGTGTCTTCTCCGAAGTTGACTAACAACTTCTTGCAGCAGGGGCAGTGCATCATCGTAGCGCCCCTGAAAATTATAGAGTAAAGAGAGTCCCGCCAACGAGTAGGTGATGTCGGTGTGGTCATGCTGACGATAAATGGAGATAGCCTCCTGGTAGACCTGTTCCGCGTCTTCCTCTCGCCCAACGCTAATGAGGGCATCGCCATAACTGTTCAGGACCGCTGCCGATAAGATCTCGTATTGGGGCACATCCATAAGGTTTGTGCGCGCTTCCTCGTAATAGTGGAGGGCGGTTTCCGGGTCGTCATTAACCGTCAGTGCATTGGCGAGGACGTGGGCCGTGCGGCCATATTCGGGATTGCGCGTGTCGCCGTATAACTCAAGGGCATGCTGCGCATGGGTTTTCGCTGCCTCCACACGTCCCATCTCGAAAAAAATGGTGGAAAGGGAGGTGAGGACCGCACGGGCTACCTCAGGCTCCTCGGCTAGATCGGTAGCGACACGGGCCGCGGCACTGTCCAAAACGACACCGATCGGGGTTTCGGGGTCGCCCTCGCGGGGGCCTCCGGCAGCAATCATGGTCTCCAAAAAATCGAGCGTCTTTTCAGATTGCTGTAGGGCCATCTCGGCACGGTCACGCTGTGCCGAAGCAACCTGGGATTGCCAAACGGCCGTTCCAAATCCAATTAGCAAAGCAAGCAAGGCGAGAGAAGCCAAGACGACGACGGCCCGGTGTCGCCGCACGAAACGCGACGTGCGGTAGCGCAGGGAGTCGCCACGCGCTTCTACGGGGAGTCCCTTTAAATGCCGTCGGAGGTCATCGGCGAGTTGTTCGGCGGAAGAATACCGGCGTTCGGGTTCCTTACGAAGGGTTTTGAGGATGATGGTATCGATATCACCCCGCAACTGGCGCGATAAGGAAACCACATTGCGGGATGCGGTAGCTTCGGTCTGTTCATCGGCGACCATCCGTACGGCCGTGGAGGGTCGGGTGGGCTCTTGCTCCAAGATCACCAGTTCCCGGTGATGAACCGTGCGCTCTGTACGGCGGAAAGGCCGGTGCCCAACAAGCAGCTCATACAAAATTACGCCCAGTTGGTACACATCGGTGCTGGTCGTAATGGATGTTCCCCGAACCTGCTCCGGTGCGGCATAATCGGGGGTCATGGGCTGGTAGCCTGTTTGCGTATGCGGTCCCGACAGGGCTACGGTGTCGTCTTCCAGCAGCTTGGCAATACCAAAGTCGAGCAGCTTTGGGGTTCCGTCTTCTTTAACAAGGATGTTAGAGGGTTTCAGGTCGCGGTGGACGATCAGGTTGCGGTGGGCATATTGCACGGCATCGCAGACAGTGCAAAAAAGAGTAAGCTTCTCCTGGAAGGTGAGGGTGTGGGTGCGGCAATAGTCCGTTATAGAGGTGCCGTCTATGTACTCCATCACCACGTACGGGCGGTCATCATCGGTCACGCCACCATCCAGCAGCCGAGCGATATTGGGGTGTTCGAGGCGTGCCAAGAGTTGCCGCTCCAGTGCAAACCGCGCAAGCACGTCGGGACTGGCGAGGTCACTGCGGACCAACTTAATTGCGACCTGCTGTTGGAATTGTCCATCCACCCGTTCGGCGAGATACACGGCGCCCATGCCGCCCCGTCCCAACACTTCGCGCAGCCAATACGGGCCGATACGATCTTGTTTTAAGGTGTCGGGAGGAGGCGGTGCAATCCGGATTTCCTGAAGCGGTGAGCGAAAGCCGTCTTCTGATTCATCATGATGACCCAGCAGAGCCACCGCTTGATTAAAGAGGGCTTCATCCGCTCCACAGGCAACCTTTAAAAAGGCGGTGCGATCTTCTGGCGATTGATCGAGGGCATCGCCGAGTAGTTCTTTCAGACGGTTCCAGCGGTCAGCGTCCATACAGGTGATTAAGTATTGCTGAGTTCGGCACGAAGCCACATGCGGGCCGTCGCCCAATCTCGTTTGATGGTGGCTGACGAGAGGTCGAGGGTAGCGGCGGTTTCTTCAATGGTGAATCCGCCAAAGTAGCGTAGTTCCACCACTTCCACCATGCGCGGGTCCACGGAGGCGAGGCGTTCCAGGGCTTCGTGGATAGCGATCATTTCTTCCGCCTGTTTATCATCCATCGCTACCGGGCCGAGGTCGTCCAGCGAAAGGTTGGAGGCGTCGCCGCCCCGTTTCTGGGCACGGCGTTCTCTGGCGTAGTCGATCAGGATGTGTCGCATGGCCCGGGCCGCCACTCGAAAAAAGTGCCGACGTCCTTCCCAGGCATTTGGTTTGTCGGCCAAGCGCAGATAGGCTTCATGCACCAACGCGGTCGTGTTGATGGTCGGGCTTGATGGGTTTTTCCGACGTTGGCTCCGGGCCAATTCATGTAACTCTTGGTACACCAAAGGGAGCAGTTGACGCAGCGCCCCCGTGTCGCCCGTCCGGTACGCATCCAGCAATTGGGTCACGGCATGGGGGGTGGACTCTTGCATAGAGATACGTCAGGTGAGGGGACGTAACAAGTTGCTTAATAACAATATGGCGTCTGCCCACAGGAAAAGCAATTTTTTTCAGATCGTCGTGAGCCAGTCGAGGCAAGATTTCCGTCTTGGAGGGTGCGGGATCATTCACGCACTTCGCCAATCCCCCATTGACCTTCATTCCTGCTGCCATGCGCTACCTATCGATACTCCTTCTTCTCAGCGCGTTTCTGCCCCAACGTTCGGCCGCGCAAGAACTCGACAGCCTGCTGATCACTTACACCCAGTACACCCGCGTCACGCAAAGCGGCATCTGGACCAACTGTAGCAGCCAGATGGTGGGCAGTCACCCCGACGTCATCGGCAATGGCAGCGACTTCGACTACACCTACTTCTTCAACACGGGCTCGGTCTTCGCCGATGGCTACGAAAGTCGTACGCCCGCAGAATGGACGGGCGCGGTAGACGTCCCCGGCGAGGTGATCACGTTTTTGGGGGGGCACCGCGCATCGTCGGGTCCTGGGGGCGACTGCGGTTCGACGTTCGACGGACATGCAGCGGCATGGGCGGGCTTCACCGCATACGTTCATTTCCCCGAGCAGCCGAACCAATTGCCGGTGGCGTTCTTCACGCATCAGGCAGATGAGGCGGATGCGCTGCTGATCCGTTTTGACGGGTCGGGCTCGGAGGATCCAGACGGTGACATCATCCAGTACGCCTGGGACTTTGGGGACGGTACGACAGGTGGCGGCGTCACGCCGAATCACACGTACGCGGAGCGGGGCACCTACACGGTAACGCTGACAGTGACGGACGATGACGACGAGCAAAGCGGTCCGTTTAGCCGGGAGGTGAAGGCGGAAGGCGCAGACCTCCAATTTGAACTCAGCGTTGAGCGACTGACCGAAGAGGGCAACAAAGTTCAACAGGATGACGGATCTATATTCGAAATCGGCGAACGGGTGCTCGTTGAGGTCAAGGTGACGAACACAGGCGACTTTCCCCTCGAAAACATCAAGCTTCCCGGTGATGCAGCAGGCATCAACATAGAGTCAGATCGCGACAATGTATTCGTGCTCGTAGAGGCACGGAATAACCTCATCCCGTTGCTGGAGGCGGGACAGACAGAGAGCCTCTCCTTCGAGTTTGAAGCGGCGGGGGCCGTAAGTGCGTTGGTGTTGACGGTCGGTCAGGTAATTGCTGAGGCGGTGCTTCGGGATGGCAGTCGCCGGAATTACGACGAAGAATCGGGAAGCTGCTCGATTGGAAACAAAGTGTTTCAAGACGATCCCGTAAACACAGGATGTGCCCGTATTTCCATTGAGGCGGCCCCGCTCATTGTCAACTCACCCGTGGAGAAAAACCAGAATGTAGATGCTGATCCTGTGGTAGACGGCTGTACCACCGGCGGCTTGGTGACGCTGGAAAATGGCGATGAAAAAGCGGAGTGCACGCTTCGGGCCGCGCTCACGGTAGCGAACGAGCGGGCGGCAAACGGGGAAAACATCAAGATCAAATTCGACATTCCCAACGGAGACCAGCATGAAATTGGAATTGTGGAGCCGCTGGAAGTGAAAAATCACGGTGCCGGAGGGGGGCGGATTGTCATTGATGGTGAAGGCGGCGATGCCTTCGGAGGCCAACTCAATCTGGTGCTGGACGGCAAAGGGAGCGGCCTGGGGCTCGACCTGCAAGGTGCCGCATGTGTACAGAACCTCGCCCTCTCAAACTTCGACACGGCCATCCGCATGGCCAGCGGTTCCTGTGTGGAAAATGTTCAGATTTTGGAAAACACGGGGATTGGGATCGACATCACTGGGTCAGGCAACACCATCATTAATAATGTCCTCTCGGGCAATCAGGGTGCAGGGATCCGGCTGATGGGTGACGATGCGACGGGGAATATGGTGGAGAACAACCGCCTTGGCACCGACCCGACGGGTCAGGCTGGATATCCCACAAAGAATGGCATCGGCATCTTTGTCGCGGGCGGGGACATGAACACCTTTCGTGGAAACCTCATCGCACTCAGTACCGAACAGGGCCTGTACCTGGCCGAGATGGCGGACGAAAACACCATCGAGGAGAATAACATTGGAACTGACATTACCGGGACCAACGCCTTCGGCAATGGGACGGGCGGAATTGTAGTGGAGGGCTCCCGCAACACCATCACCAAAAACCTGATCGCGGGGAACGGCTCGGCTGGTGTGGAGCTTCGGGGAACGCCGCTGAATCCGTTGCTCGGCAATGACATCCTTGAAAACCGCATTGGTACCAATATCGATGGCACTGCAGCCCTTGCAAATGAAGTGGGCGTTGAGGTGTTGTACGCTGACTTTACCCGGATCCACAATAACCTGATTTCGGGCAACAGCGCTGCCGGTATTTCCATGTCCTACGTGACCGAAGCCGCAAACGCTATCGTGGGCAATATCATCGGGGCTGACCAAACGGGGCAGGTTGCACTCCCCAACAGTGTTGGCGTGTTCTTGGAGAACATCTCAAACATGGGAGTCATCAACAACCAGAGAGCCGGGAATGCGGAGGCCGAAGTCATTGTTGGTGGGGGGGAGGACGAAGCGGAAAGTGGTGCCGACCTGATCATCCAGAACAACCGCATTGGCACAACCGCCGACGCTACCCAATGGCTCGGCAATGGGCTGGTCTCGCTGTTCAATGTTTCTGGGGCCACACTTGGCGCGGGTGAACTCGGCGAGGTGCCCGATCAAGCGACAGGCAATATCTTAAGTAGCCTGTTGGTGCAGGGGGGACAGGGCAACCGCGTGGTAGGCAACTACATCGGGGCGGGTACCGCCTACGAAGAGCCTCTCGATGGGACCCCAGGCGACTTTCCCTACGGGATCAGCCTTCAGGCCCAGTCGATGGAAAATACGGTGCAAGGCAACGTGGTGGCTTACCAACGCCAGACCGGTATCACGATTGGCGAGGCTTCCGAGGAAAACAACGTAATGCACAACCTCCTTTACCGCAATGGCGGCGACGGCATCGTGATAGAGACCCTTTCGACGAGTGATAACTTTCTTCGCTTCAATCGTTTCTTTGCCAATCGGGAAATGGGTTATGATTTTGGAAACAATGGCCCCAGTTGGGAAGGTGAGTCCGTAGCAGGAGCGATCTGGCTGCCACACGGACCCCTCGTCTACGGATTCGATGCAGGTGGTGGTGACAACTTGGTGCTGGTGCGTGCCATTCCTCTTGGCAGTAGCAGTGGCTCGCATGTCATCGACGTGTATGCCGTGGTCGACAACCGGTGTGATGTGACCGGCTTTGGCGAAGGGGAACAGTTCATTGGAAGCATCGACGTAGAAGTAGGGGGATTCTTATCCATTTACGAAACCGTGGAAGCCTTACTCCCCGTGCCCGAAGGAACGCGGTACCTTACCGGCATGCTTGTCGACGAGGACGGGCTTTCTAGCGAGTTCAGCCGCTGCCTGCCCATCGCCGCCACCGACAAGATCTTCGATGAAGACTTCGACCCGCTCGATCCGGGGTGGATACTGGAAAACGAAAGTGTTCGCTTCCAGGTCACCGAAAGCAGTAGCGGCAAGACGTCGCAAGAGACGGCCACGCTCTATGCCTATCGCTACGATTCCACGCCCGAAGCCAACTTTTTCGCCGGAGCAGCCGCCACCGCCGATGGCACTTTCGGAGAGGCCAACGGGGTCTCCTTCCGCCACTATGCTCTCGCGGCCTCCGGGCTGGCTGATGCCGACGGCAACGAAGTGTCGCTAACGTATAACCTGTGCCTCAACGTGAGGGGCCTCACTAGCGATAGCTTCACGCGGCGCCTACTGCTCTTGCAGCGAAATGAGGACACCGATTTCATTTGGACTCCCCACGATACCCACCTCGAAACCCATGGGGAGAACATCTTCGCGTGTGCCGAGGGCGTGACGGGACTGGGCGAGTTTGGCTTTGGGCTGGTGAGCACCACGGCGTTTGCAGCCCCGATACTGGTGGCCCCTGAGGATGACACAGACGATGCCAGTGAATCGCCACAGTTGGTATGGGAAGTCCTCGACGGTGCGGCCTCCTACGATGTGCAGGTCTCGCGGAGCCATATGTTCGAGGCAGTGGCCTTTGAGGCGACGGGGCTTGCGAGTGCGTCGGTGCAGGCTGAGACAGAAGGGCCAGGGCTGTTGCACTACTGGCGAGTGCGCGGCGTGGACGCGTCGGGCGAAGCCGGTCCGTGGTCACTGCCGTGGTCGTTCCAGACAGGTGGCACAAGGGTGGATACGGAAGAGGCGGAGGTGCCAGGTGAATATGTTTTGGAGGCCAACTACCCCAACCCGTTCAATCCACAGACCGTCATCCCGTATGTGTTGCCATCGACAAGCGAAGTCCGCCTGACCGTCTACGACGTGCTGGGCCGCGAAGTGACCGTGCTGGTGGATGGTACAATGGCGGCTGGACGGCATGAAGTGGTCTTTGAGGCAGGCAACCTGCCGAGCGGGGTGTATCTGTACCGTATTGAGGCAGGCAGCTTTAGCACCGTGCGGCAAATGCTTTTGTTGAAGTAGGCAAGATTCAAACACAAGGCTAGAAGGACCGCCCTGCACGAAATGTGTGGGGCGGTCTTTTGGCTTATTGACGGGCTGCGACCAAATATATAGAAGCCATGAGCCAGTCTGGTAGGGAAATCCGTCTGGGAGGGTGCGGGATCACTCACGCACTTCACGAACCCCCATTGACCGTCCTTGCTGCCATGCGCTACCTATCGATACTCCTTCTCCTCGGCGCGTTCCTGCCCCAATACACGGCCGCGCAAGAACTCGACAGCCTGCTGATCACCTTCACCCAGTACACCGAAATCACACAAGCCGGGATCTTTACCAACTGTCTCAGCCAGTTTGTCGGAAGCCATGCCGATCCTGTCGGAAACGGGCTCGACAGCGACTACACCTACTTCTTCGATGTGGGCTCTACGATCTCCGATGGGTATCAAGAGCGCGATCCCTTGGACTGGGGCAACCCACCGGGGGACACGGCAGGGGAAGTGATTACGTTCTTGGGGGGCGTAACGACGTCGTCGGGGACGAGTGGGAACTGCGGTCCGACGTTTTCGAATCACGCGGCGGCGTGGGAGGGCTTCACGGTGTATGTGCATTTCCCGGAGCCCGCCAACGAGCCTCCATCCGCATTTTTTACGCATCAGGCCGACGGGGAGGATCCGCTGTTGATTCGTTTTGACGGGTCGGGTTCGGAAGACCCGGATGGTGATATTGTACAGTTCGAGTGGGACTTTGGGGATGATGAGACGGGGGGCGGTGCAACCCCGAACCACACCTATGAGGAGCGCGGCACGTACACGGTGACGCTGACCGTGACGGACGATGACGACGAACAGAGCGGGCCTTTTAGCCGACAGGTGAAAGCAGAAGGCGCGGATCTCCAGTTCGAACTGAAACTGGAACGCTTGAA
Source organism: Rhodothermia bacterium (assembly GCA_030428385.1). Lineage (GTDB taxonomy): Bacteria > Bacteroidota > Rhodothermia > Rhodothermales > JAAAOL01 > JAUIDY01. The sequence goes on from JAUIDY010000135.1 coordinate 13,385, forward strand.
TGAAGAAGGAAACAAGTTCCAGCAAGATGACGGGTCTGTCTTCGAAATCGGAGATCAGGTGCTCGTGGAGATCGAAGTTACCAACACGGGAGACTTTCCACTCGAAAACATCCAGCTTCCGGGCGATGCAGCGGGCATCAGCATTCAATCGGAACAGGACGATGCATTTATGCTGGTCGAGGCCAGAAACAATCTCATCCCCCTGCTCGAAGTTGGACAAAAGGAATACCTTTCATACAAATATGAGGCAACAGGTGCCGTTAATGACTTGATCTTGACCGTAAGTCAGGTAATAGCCGAGGCGGTGTATCGTGACGGCAGCCGCCGGAATTACGATGAAGAATCAAGCACCTGCTCAATTGGAAACAAGGTGTTTCAGGACGAGGCGGACAACACCGGATGTGCCCGCATATCTATCAATAAAGCCCCTCTCATCGTCAACTCAACGAAGGACACGGAACTACTGGTAGACATCGACCCAGAGGATGGATGTGCTACGGGCGAGATGGTGATGGAAAAACCTGAATGTACCCTCGTTGCAGCGCTCACAGTGGCGAATGCACGGGCGGCAGAAGGCGAGGAAAGCAGGATCATTTTTGAAATCCCCGATGGCGAGCAGCATACGATTCCTGTTACGGAGGCACTCGTGGTAGAAGATCATGGCGAGGCAGGAGGACGCGTCTTGATCGATGGCCTCAATGGCGGCGGAAATGCATTTGGTGATGTGCTTCCCATCACACTCGTGGGGAGTGGAGGGACCGGTTTTGACCTCCAGGGCGCTGCCTGCATTCGCGGAGTGAGACTGACGGGCTTCGCACAGGCCCTCCGTATGGCCGATGGGTCTTGCATAGAAGATGCGCAAATTGTCAATAATCAGGGGAGTGGTGTAAACGTGGTGGGCTCAGGAAATACGATTAAAAATAGTATGATTGATGGAAACGCTGACTTTGGGATTGCGCTAGTCGGTAGTGACGCCAATGAGAACGTCATTGAGGGCAACCGCATTGGCACGAATAGCAGTGGCTCCAACCTTAAGGGAGAAGCGGAGCAAGGGGTCGGCGTCTCGGTAGCGGGCAAACGAAACCGCGTTGCGAACAACGTCATCTCTGGATCTAGCACCTATGGCATTTTCCTTCTGGCGGGGGCAGATGACAACGAAGTCGTTGAGAACTCCATTGGCACGGACTTGAGTGGAATGGGACAGAATCCGAATGCCGTAGGTATCTTCGTTCAGGGGAGCGATACCTCCATGCAAGGCAACCTGATTTCGGGGAATACCGAGGCTGGCATCATCATCGAAGAGGGTAGCCGCAATGTGGTGAGGGAGAACCGGATCGGGACGAATGCGGATGGGGGAGAGGCATTGTCAAACGGAACGGGAATATGGGTTCGCCAGGCCAACTTAACAAAGATCATTGACAATGTGATTTCAGGGAATGCGGGCACAGGAATCCAAATGCAAGATATTTTGGACGCGGGAGTAAGAATGGACATATACATCCGGGATAACCTAATAGGCACGGATGCAACCGGTGAATTCCCACTTGGCAATACGAATGGGATTCGGGTGGAAAGGGTGAGGGATCTCGGCATCATGGGTAATGTGATTGCCGCCAACACAGAGACTGACCTCTGGGTGGTAGGCGAGACCGGAGCTTCGAGAGTGACGAACCTGCGGATCCAGAACAACAAGATCGGTACCAACGCCGCCGGTACACTGTGGCTGGGCA
>JAUIDY010000005.1 GCA_030428385.1 Rhodothermia bacterium
ATACGGCTTCTCACAGATCGTCACCGCCACACCCGGCCGCTTTGTCTTCCTTTCAGGGCAGGTGGCCTGGGATGCCCAGCAAAACCTCATCGGACGGAATGATCTCAAAGCCCAGACGCAGCAAGCACTCCGCAACGTTGAGAAGGCGCTTGGTGCTGCCGGGGCACGCCTGACGGATCTGGTGGCGCTGCGACTTTATATCGTTAACTATGATGCTTCGCGGGACGCCCCAGGGATCACCGAGGTGTTGAAGGCGATGTTCGCGGGAAGTGAGCCACCGGCCTGCACGTGGATCGGCGTGGCGAAGTTGGCCGATGAAGGATTTCTGATTGAGATAGAGGCGACGGCGGTAGTGGACACGGAGGCAGGGGCCGGATAACCCCCGCTTCAGCCGACTGTGGGCGTGACGGTCTTGCCTGTGTTGAGCGAAAGAGTATCGTTGCTTTGTGCGGCGGCTGCGTTGTCCATTGCGGCTGCGCTTTGCCGCTATGCGTTCTTCAAAATCTTGACCTGTTAACATGCGTATAAAGCCAAGACTGATCATCGTCTGTGGGCTACCTGGATCGGGCAAAACTACACGAGCCAAGCAACTTGAAAAACAACTCAACGCGGTTCGTATGTGTCCAGACGAGTGGATGGATGCGTTGAACATCAATTTACATGAAGAAGACACGCGTGAGAGAATCGAAGCATTACAATGGAAGCTAGGTCAAGATCTTCTAAGAGTAGGATTAGTTGTGATAATCGAGTGGGGAACGTGGGCCAGAGTCGAGCGAGACACCTTACGCCTAGGTGCGCGTGCACTTGGAGCCTCCGTAGAGTTGCACTACCTTACCGCATCACCAGATGAACTCTTTGAACGCATTCAGCAAAGGGGACGAGAGAATCCGCCCATAGAACGTGAGGCCGTCGACCGGTGGTATGAGTTTTTTCAAGTGCCAACGGCAGAAGAAATGGCGCTCTTCGATGAAGCGACCGTTATAGAAAAAGAGATTAAACCGAGCTAGTCACTTCTTTTCCTTTGGCATGGCGCAAGAAATATTTCCTTGGATCAGCAATAAGCGAAGGAACGCTTAACAAGGGCGGTAACAACTGGCCGCAAGCCCCCGCATTCGGCGGGTGATGCCCACCGTTTGCTGCCTTTAAGCTCATGAACGACGGCTCGCGATATCTAACGCTTGGGCAAAAGCGAGTCGTTGAAGAGGTTCAACGTGTGGGGCAATTACTCTCCTAAGCCTTACCGTAATCGTGGGGGTTCCTTTACAAAAGCGAGGGATGCGACGTACTTACTTTTGGATGAGCCAGACACGTAGCATGGCAGCAAACCAATCACTCAAGCCGACAACAGGCGCGACGGTCATGTTTCATTCGACCCAATGTGTGCCCTTGCCTTGTTTGTGGGTAGCACTGCCCGTTGCGGCTTCGTTCAACTGTTATGTGTTTGCCTCTGAATAGACCGCAGACTACATAGGAGGGTAATTGCGATGAAAAACTTCCCAGAACACTATAAAGAGCTCAACATCTGGCTAGAAAAACTGGGCGTCGAAATGCCCAGCGTCATGCAAGGCTTTTCCGCGTTGCATGAGTCAAGCATTAAAGCCGGCGCTTTGGATAGTAGAACTAAAGAACTGATTGCGTTGGGCATCGCTATAACCGTCAGATGCGATGGTTGTATCTCATTTCATGTGCATGATGCGCTCAAGGCCGGTGCCAGCAAAGCTGAAATAGCGGAGACCGTATCCGTAGCCATTCTGATGGGAGGCGGCCCTTCTGTAGTCTATGGAGTTGAAGCAATGCAAGCGCTTTCCCAATTTGTGGAGCAAGGTGTTGAGTTAATACCCGCTTGAGTGTTAGCAGGGGACGCATATAAAGAGGCGTTGCAGTAGATGCCCTACACTCCAGTCACCACTGAACGTAGCATAGTATGGAAGCGACGGAGTGTATTTATACCATGTATCACCCCGTTATTGAATCCTACCTGGTTCGTTTGCCCGACCGGGTTACGCTCCACGCCTTACAACAGTGGGGCGCGGCGTTTATGCAAGAACTAGAGGGACAAGCGGGCCCGGTGGGGCTTTTGTTTGATACGCATACGCACAACTTCGAATCCATCGATTGCCTTCGGTGGCTCAAGGCGTTTTTTACCGAAACGCTTGCTGCCGAAAGTAGCATAGATCGCGTGGCTTTTGTGCAACCCCTCGCTTACCGCCAACCGGAGGTAGTGAGTGCCTCGGAGGCGTACTTTGCCACAGCCCAGGATGCACAGGCATGGTTAGCCTCCACAGCGACGGACAGGAGGTGATGTGGGTGCCTCTTGGCAAGGGCGTGAACCGAATGGCGGGTGACGCATTCTAAACCGGCTTCTCAGGGTCTCGTGTGTCCTTGTTCTATTATTTTTGGAGTTGATCCATGCGTAGCGTTTTTTGGTCCTTGCTCGTCGTGTTGCTGGCGGGTGGTATGTTTTCGGCGTGTGACAGCGGTGGCGGCGATGACGGCATCGATCCCAACCAACCCAATCCCCGCAGCGTCGCGGCCAGCGATTTTACCACCACCGAGTCGGGCCTGCAATACTTCGACTTCTCCGAAGGAACCGGCGATGCTGCCATCGACGGCGATCAGGTCTTTATTCATTTCCACGGCTGGCTTTCCGACGGGCAACTCTTTGCCAGTTCCATCCTGGTCGAGCAACCCATCGAGTTCACCATCGGCGACGGTGAGGTGATTGCCGGGTGGGAAGAAGGCATCCAGGGCATGAAGGTGGGCGGCGAGCGCCAACTCATCGTTCCTCCGGAACTGGCCTTTGGCGACGAAGGTGCAGGCAGCATCCCGCCGGGCGAGACGATCACGCTGGAGGTGGAACTGCTGCTCATCGCGCCGGAGCCGCAGGATGTGCCCGACGAAGACTTTACCACCACCGATTCCGGCCTGCAATACTTCGACTTTGAGGTGGGCACGGGCGAAGAAGCCACGCCGGGCAGCGTTGTGAATGTGCACTACGACGGCTGGCTCGCCAACGGCTACCTTTTTGACACGTCGTATCTGCGCGGTGCGCCCATCTCGTTCGTGCTGGGGTCGGGGCAGGTCATCGCTGGATGGGATGAAGGCATTGAAGGCATGCAGGTAGGCGGTCGCCGACAACTGCAAATCCCGCCCGCGCTGGGCTACGGTGCCCAGGGGCGCGGCGTCATCCCGCCCAACGCCCCGCTGACCTTCGAGGTGGAACTGGTCTCGGTGGAGTAGCGATCCCGTTTTCGTTGCACAAACACTGGCGGATGCTACCGCACGATTTTGCTGCCCAACGCATACGGCAATGCGCCACGGATCATCTGGCGGACCAAGTCACTCGGCCTGTTCGAGCAAGGCGGAAATGGTAGGAGGTAGATCGGTGTTTCGGGATCCAAAACGTCATGCCCTGATGGTTGTCCGTCGCTCCTGTTCGATAACGGACATCGGTGTGCTGCCAGCGAACACCAGGACAAAAAATGTGAGGGCTTCATTTGTCTTAGGTGTAGTATAAACAATGTGATGGAGGAATGGGCATTGCTTTTGTCATAAGGACGATAAGGCCCTGCATTAGCCGAGAGCGATTATGCTGAAGAACCACCTGCTTCTGATCTTGCGCACCCTCCAGAAAAAACGGGGATACACCCTGATCAATATCCTTGGCCTGGCGCTGGGGTTGGCGTGTTGTCTGCTCATCTTGTTGTATGTGCGCCACGAGCTTAGCTACGACCAGTTTCATACTGAGGCTGACCGCATTCACCGTATCAACTGGATCACCGACAACCCGCAAACGCGGACGCCGCATCCCATGGCGCAGGCGTTGGTCAGCGATTTTCCCGAAGTCGCGCAGGCCGTGAGCATCACCCCCATCTGGGGACCAGGGCTGACACGCCCCAGCTTCTCGGTTCGGTATGAGGATCGGCAGTTTGAGGAGCCAGGCTTTTTAGCCGTCGATAGCACCTTCCTGGAGGTGTTTCCTTTTCCCGTGGTGCAGGGCAATGCACACGAAGCCTTACGCCGTCCGTTTCAGGTGGTCATCACGCAATCGGTAGCAACCAAATACTTTGGGGAGGAAGACCCGCTGGGTAAGCTGTTGCGGATCAATGATCAGTATGAGGTGCCGGTTGGGGCTGTGCTGGCGGATGTCCCGGAGAACAGCCATTTCCATTTTGATTTTTTGCTTTCCTATGTGACCCTGAAGCAAGCCTGGGGGGATAGCGGTTTCTTTGAATGGGGCGACTTCGGACACTACAACTACGTGCGCCTCGCCGATGGGGTGGAGGCGTCAGCCCTGGAAGCACAACTCATGTCCTGGATTACGCGCTATGTGGAAACGGATGCCGATGTGGAGGAATGGATAGCACGCGGATTCCCTTATTTCCAGGTCCAGCCTATCACGGATATTTACTTGCAGTCGCACCTTCGGTGGGAGTTGGAGCCCAATAGCGATAGCAGGTATGTCTACAGCCTCTCGGCGGCGGCGTTGTTTCTGCTGCTGATTGCCTGCATTAACTTCATGAACCTCGCCACCGCGCGTTCTATAGATCGGGGGCGGGAAGTGGGGGTGCGCAAGGCGCTGGGTGCCAGCCGCCTGCAGGTGGCAACGCAGTTCCTCGGCGAGTCGCTCGTGATGAGTGTACTCGGAATGGGGGCTGCCCTCGTGCTGGTCAAGACCGCGCTGCCGCTACTCACGGCATGGACGGGGTTGCCCCTTTATGTGCCCGATGGGGACGAACGTACCGTCATCCTGCTGATGGTCGGGCTGACCGTGTTTGTCGGTATGCTGGCAGGCAGTTATCCGGCGCTGTTCTTTTCAGCGTTTCAGCCCACCGTGGTGATGAAGGGGGCGTTTAAAACAAGCCGACGTGGGGTCTTTCTGCGGAAGGGGCTGGTGGTGTTACAGTTCGTGTTGTCCATCGGCATGATGATCGGGACGCTCGTCATTTATCACCAGGTCAGGTTTATGCGCCAGGCACCGCTTGGCTTTGAAGAAACGCAGGTGGTGGTGGTGCCGATGCCAGACAGTACCATGCAGGCCCAGCATGAGACCATCCGGCAGGAAATAGTGGCCCATCCGAATGTGCTGCAAGCCTCAGCGGTTTCTAATGTGCCCGGTAGTCGGTTTAATCAACATGGCTTCCGCTGGGCGGACGATCCGACCCGTAGAGACGCCTCCGAATGGTATGTCGATTATGACGCGTTGGAGACCCTCGGCATGGAAATGATCGAAGGGCGGGGTTTTGAGCGAGGGTTTACAGGCGATGCAGAAGCCGCCTTTGTGATCAACGAAGCGGCCGCGCGTCAGTATCCGGGGGACGCGGTCTTGGGACAGGAAATGATCTGGTACGCGGATGCCGACACCATCCGAGGCCCGGTGGTGGGCATTGTGAAAGACTTCAACTTTGCCTCGTTGCACCAGCCCGTCGCGCCCATGGTGCTGCATCTCGCGAATCGGAACGTCAACTATTTGCTGGTGAAGGCACGCACGGAACAGTTGGACGAAACGGTTGCCTTCCTGGAGCGTCAGTGGAATGTTTTTGCGCCCAACCGCACCTTTTCCTATTCCTTCCTGCGTGACGATCTGGATGCGCTTTATCAGGCGGAAGAGCGGCTGGGTACAATCATGGGTCTTTTTGCGGGCCTTTCGGTGTTGGTGGCGTGCCTGGGCCTGTTTGGGCTGGCCGCGTTTATGGCGGAACAACGAACCAAAGAGATCGGCGTGCGCAAAGTGCTGGGGGCTACGGTGGGGCAGGTTGTGCTCTTGCTCACCAGCGAGTTTACGCGGCTCGTGCTGATTGCGTTGGTGCTCGTGATGCCGGTGGCCTATGGGGTGATGAATCTCTGGCTGGAGCATTTTGCCTTTCACACCGACGTGAAATGGTATGCGTTGCTTTTTGTCGGAGGAGGCGCGTTACTCATCGCGTGGCTGACGGTGGGCTACCAGGCCATCAAGGCCGCGCTGACTGACCCCGCAACGTGCTTGCGGTATGAATAGGGCTGTCGGGGTGTTTGAAGAAGTAGAAATCAAACAATCTGCTAACGGTAGCCCTTGAGAAAATGGTGCCGAAGGCCGTTTTTAAGAACGTTGCCTGGTGTACGTCTCCCACTGCCTCCGGCACGGGCAACCTCATCACCCTGTCAGGATACGAGCCAACCCTGGGCTCACAACATCATGCTGGAACACACACACCTCGCATCGGGCAACGCCGCTGAAAGCTCCTCGGCACCGACCTTTAAGCTCCGGGTAGAGCATCGCATGGGCGCGACCGATCCGGCCGTGTACAACTTTCAAAAAGCCTGCGTGACCATCGGGCGGCTGTCGGACAACGACATTGTGCTGCCGAGTACCATGGTCAGCCGCCGCCATCTGGAGATTCACTACGCCGACCGCGCCTTCTGGTTGGTGGATGTGAAAAGCCGCAACACCACCAAGGTAGAGGGGCACGCCCTGAACCCGAACGAACGCTACGTCTTGCTCGATGGCGACTCGTTTGAGGTGGGCGGCTATCGCATCACGTTTCTGGGGCTGGTTGCAGGCTGAGGTATTCTACAACAGCCACCCGGCGTCTTGCAACAACCACCCACGGCTCATCCAGAACAGCGCAACCTTGAAGGGTAGGCTGCGTCGCATCACCAACCCCTGGTGATGGGCCGCAAACAGCGCCTGCGCGTGTTTTTTGGAGCCATTTTTTCGCCTGTACTCCGCGACGCAGGTGCAAAGTTAAAAAAGGCATCAATCCAATTACGCTTTGAGACGTAGGATCGTTGGATGGATTTAGTAACGGTCAACACCCAACCTTATGCGTCTGCGTTCCTTTTTTGTCGTTCTTGGAATCTGTCTGGTGGGCGCAGCCCCGCTCGCCGGATGTGCGCAGGAAGCCCCGGACCCCGCCGCCGCACTGCGGGCCGGGCAGTATGAAGACGCCCGCGCCCAACTCGAAGCCCGCGTGCAAGCCACCGACCGCACCGATGAGGAAGTAAGCGCCTACTTCGACACCTTTCGGCTGACCGGGGCCTATGAAGAAGGACTCCGCGAAGCCGAGGCGCTGCTACAAAATGCGCCGAACGATGCTTTTCTGCACCACGCCCACGGTCAACTGCTGGTTGATGTGGGGCGCTACGAAGAGGCTGAAGCCGCGTTTGTAAAAGCCGGACAGGCCAACACCGACTACCACCGCAACGCCCTCGACCTCGCCGATCTGTATGAGGCCACCGGGCGGCGCGGACAGGCGCAGCGGCTCTATAACGCCATCTACCGCCGCTACCGAGCGGGTGAGTTTCGCACCGCCAAAGACCTGGCCGCAGGCGGACGCGCCGCCGCCGCCTCTGAAGACTTCCACGAAGCCAACGCCGCCTTCCGCACGGCGCACCAACTCGATCCAAACAACGTGGCAGTGTTGTTCGAATGGGCCGAGCTTTTCCGCGCCAAATACAACGAAGCCGACGCGCAACGCACGTATCAAGATGCGCTGGCGCTCGCCCCGAACCACCCGGATGTGCTCGTCGGCATGGCGCAGTCCGTGGGCAGCTTTGCGCAGAAAGAAGAACTGGCACAGCGGGCGTTGGCGACGAATCCAAACCATGTCGGCGCGCTCAGCCTGATGGCGTCGCTGCGGATTCTGGATGACAACTTCGAGGCAGCCGAGGAACTGCTGAACCGGGCGTTAGCGGTAAACCCCGTCGCCATCGACGCCCTGGCGCATCAGGCAACCATCTACCGGCTGCTGGGCGACGAACAGGCTTTTGTGGAGACGTCGATGCAGGCGCTGAACGTTAATTCGCTGGCCAGCAGTTTCTACGTCACCATCGCCGAAAACCTGACGCTCCAGTTTCGCTATCCCGATGTGGTGGAGGTGGCGCAATTGGCCGTCCGCACCGACCCCGGCGACCCGAAGGCACATGGCACGCTAGGCACGGCGCTCTTGCGCCTCGGCGACACCCAGCAGGCGCGGCGGCACCTCGAACTCAGCTTCGATGACGACCCGTTTAACCTGTTCGTGGGCAACACCCTCACGCTGCTCGACGAGTACGAAAACTTCTCCCTGCTCGAAGGCCCGAACGTGCAACTCCTCATCCACAACGACGAGCGCGACGTGCTCGGTCCGGCGATGCTCGAAGAAGCCGAAGCCGCCTACGCCGCCCTGAGCGAGCGCTACCCGTACACGCCGCCGGGCAAGCTGTTCGTCGAAGCCTACAATGACCCCAGCGACTTCGCTGTGCGCATTGCGGGCGTCCCGCATCTGGGGCTGCTGGGCGTGAGTTTTGGCGATGTGGTGGCGCTCAATACGCCGCGTGCGCAGGCGGGCAACCCGTACAACTGGGCGCGGACGCTGTGGCACGAACTGGCGCACACGATGGCGATAGGCGTCTCGCAAAATCAGGTGCCGCGCTGGTTTACCGAAGGGCTGTCGGTGTACGAAGAACAACGCGCGCGGGGCGACTGGGGCCGCGAGATGGACCTCGAACTCTTCGCCGCCATGGACCGCGATGCGCTGCTCGACCTCGACAACATCGACGAAGGCTTTACGCGCCCGCAGTTTCCGGGGCAGGTGCTGTTGAGCTACTACCACGCCTCCAAGGTGATCGGGTTTATGGTAGAACAGCATGGCTTTGAATCCATCACGGGCACGCTGCAAGAACTAGCCACCGGGAAAACCATCGCCGAAGCGCTGGAAGCCGCCACGGGCGAGACGATCTTTGCCATCGACGACGCCTTCCGGGCCGATTTGCAACAGCAACGTGCGGCGCTGATGGGTGTCTTAGAAGCGATGCCGGATTTGTTGGAAGAAGAAGTGCCGCTGATCGCACGCGAAGCCGGTCAGAATCCGTTCCTCCAGAAGCTTAACGAAGGGGCCGATGCCCTCGCGAATGAGAACTATGACACTGCCGAGACCCGCTACCGCGAGGCGCTGGCGATGTATCCGAACTACGCCGGGGCGGGCAATGCCTACGTGGGCCTCGCCGCCATCTACCGCGCCCGCGACGAGCAGCAAAAACTCATCGACATCCTCCGCCAATACCTCGACATCGCCGAACATGCCGCCGATGAGGCCCGCGAACTGGGGATGTTGTATGCTGAAACAGGACAACCCCAAGACGCCATCACGTACCTCCGCCGTTCCCTCGAAATCGACCCGTACGACCTGCCCACCCACGAACAACTCGCCGACCTGAACGACCAACTCCAGCGCCACGACCGCGCCATCCCGTACCGCCGGGCCGTACTCGCCCTCAACCCCGTGGATCAAGCCCGCGCCCATTACGCGCTGGCCCAAAGTCTGCATGGCAACGGCGAGACCGTCACGGCCAAACGCGCCGTCCTGCAAGCCTTGGAACAAGCCCCCGGCTTCCGCGACGCGCAGCGGCTGCTACTGACGATTGTTGAGGGAAGCGGGAATAGGGAAGCGGGAAGTGGGGATTTATGAGGTTGGGAAAGGGAGAATGGGGAAAGGGAGAAGCAACAGAATGACAATCAATGACCAATGACACGGGCGCAGCCCGTTAATGACACAAGCCACGCGAGTACCTGACACAGACAACGTCTGTCCATGACTACCGATAGCTGATAGCCAACAGCCGAAAGCCCACATGGCCCAACTCCTTCATATCGTCTTGCTCCTCACGCTGGCGGTGCCTGCGGCGCCAATAGAGGACGACTTCGGGTTTCGGTTTGTGCGCATCCGGTACGAAGACCCCCGCGTGCGGCAGTTTGGCGGGGCGGCATGGTCGCACGATTATCCCACTGCCGAGGAAAACTTTTACATCGCGCTGAAACGAACGACGGCGATCCATGTCGAAGAACCGGCGCTGGTGCTCGAATTAAGCGACGACCGCATTTTTGAGCATCCGGTGTTGTACATTTGCGAGCCGGGCTATTGGGACATGACCGATGCCGAAGCCGACCGCCTGCGGCAGTACCTGCTGCGCGGCGGGTTCGTCCTTTTCGACGACTTCGGCGGGCAGCGCGAATGGACGTGGTTCTACGAACAGATGAAGCGCGTCGTCCCCGAACTAGAGCCGACCGAAATACCGCCACATCATCCTATTTGGTCGATCTATTTCGATGTAGACCCCGTCGCTGCGCCGTCGCTGGTGAGCCGCCGGGAATATAACCAGGGCGAAGACCGCTACATGGCGTACTTCGACGAGACCGGGCGCATGGTCGCCCTCGCCAACCACAACCAGGACATCGGCGACGGCTGGGAATGGCCGGACCGCAACTTCGACGACGCCTCCACGGTCAGCTTCCAGATCGGGATTAACTTCGTGATCTACGCACTCACACACTGATGAGGGATGGAGGAAGTGGGTTGAGGGAAGAGGGGATGACGAGGAGAGGTTGAGAGAGGGAGAAATAATGACAACCGAATGACAACCAATGACACGGGCTCAGCCCGTAAATGACGCACGCACAGCGAGCACATGACCGCGTAGCGAGTGACAACCAATGACGCGGTCGCAGTCCGCAAATGCCAACAGCCGAAAGCCCAAACCTATATGTCTGAAGTACCAACCCCAAACGGAGCACCCGATGCCGCCGATGCGCAGATGCTGGAGCGGCTGCAAGAAGGGAAAGAACGCATCTTTAATCAGATCCGCCGCCGCATCATCGGGCAGGACGAAGTGGTAGAGCAGGTGCTCATCGCCCTGTTTGCGGGCGGGCATTGCCTCATTACCGGCGTGCCGGGCCTCGCCAAGACGCTGCTCATCCGCTCGCTCGGCGAAATCCTCGACCTCACGTACCGCCGCATCCAGTTTACGCCCGACCTCATGCCCGCCGACATCACGGGCATCGACATCATCGAGGAGGACAAGCTGACTGGCAAGCGCGAGATCCAGTTCGTCAGAGGCCCCATTTTTGCCAACATCGTCCTCGCCGACGAAATCAACCGCACGCCGCCGAAGACGCAGGCCGCGCTGCTGGAAGCGATGCAGGAGCATCAGGTGACGGCGGGCGGCGACCGCATGCCGCTGCCGGAGCCGTTCTTTGTGCTCGCTACGCAAAACCCCATCGAACTCGAAGGCACCTACCCGCTGCCCGAGGCGCAACTCGACCGGTTTATGTTCAACATCGTCATCGACTATCTCAGCGCCGAGGATGAACTGACGGTGGCGATGGCGACGACCTCGAAGGAGCAGGCGGCGCTCGAAGAGGTGCTGAGCGGCGAAGACATTTTGGCCTACCACAAGCTGGTGCGCAAGGTGTATGTGCCGATGAACGTGGGCAAGTTTGCCGTCGACCTTGTGCGCAGCACCCGCCCGAAAAGCGACGACGCACCGGAGTTCGTGAAGAACTGGGTGGGTTGGGGTGCGGGCCTACGGGCGGCGCAGTACCTGCTGCTCGGAGCGAAAGTCCGTGCTGTTTTTCGGGGCCGCCACAACGTGTCCATCGAAGACATCCGCGCCCTCGCCATCCCGGTGCTGCGCCACCGCGTGCTGCCCAACTTCTACGCCGAGTCGGAAGGCGTCACCGTCGATGACATCATCCACCGCCTCCTCGACGAAGTCCGCGAGCCGGTTTCGGGGTTGGTGTAAGTGAGCAAGAAAAGCAAGAAATACCGTGTTCCTGTCATGCTGAACTTGTTTCAGCATCTCATGTCGCCGGTGAGAGATCCCGAATCAAGTTCGGGATGACATAGAAAAAGAAGCTCCGCGTTTTCCCACCAACACCCTCCCGTTTCACACCCCATGGCCCGCACCTCACCCGTCCGTTTTATCCGCCCCGAAGTGCTCTCGCGCATCGCCACGTTGGAGATGCTGGCGCGTGGCGTAGTGGAAGGGTTCGTGACGGGGTTGCACCGGAGTCCGTACAAGGGCTTTTCGGTCGACTTCATGGAGTATCGCCCGTACATCCCTGGCGATGATCCGATGCGCATCGACTGGAAGCTGTTTGCACGGTCGGACCGGTACTACATCAAGGAGTTCGAGGACGAGACGAACACCCGGATGCACCTGCTCGTGGACGTGAGCCGGTCGATGGAGTATGCCTCCGGCGAGGTCACGAAACGCAATTATGCCTTTTATCTGGCCGCGTCGTTGGCGTATTTGATGGTGCGCCAGCGCGACGCCGTGGGGCTGACGCTGTTCGACGATGACGTGCGCCGCACCATTCCGCCCCGTGCCTCGAAGACGCACCTGCATCTGCTGCTGCGCGAGATGGAACACGCCGCGCCCGGTGGCGAGACGGCCCTGGGCAAACCCCTCCATGCCCTCGCCGAGCGCCACCGGCGGCGCGGCTTCGTCGTGTTGATCTCGGACCTGCTGGACGACTCCGACACGCTGGTGGAGGGACTGCGGCACTTCCGCTTCAACGGCCACGAAGTGATGGTTTTTCACGTGCTCGACCCGCAGGAAATCGCCTTCGACTTTGAGGATATGGTGGAGTTTGAAGACCTCGAAACCGGAAAAACCATGCTGGTGGAGGCGCAGGTCGCCCGCGAACTGTACCAGGCCAACTTCAACCGCTACCAGGCGAAGCTGAAAAAAGCCTGCGGCCTCCTCGGCGTCGATTATATCCCGATCACCACCGATCAGCCGCTCGATTTTGCGCTGTTTAACTACCTCGCGGCGAGGAATGGGAAGTGAGGGAAGGGGGATGAGGGTAGCGGGAAGAGTAAATAGAAAAAACCAATGAAACGAAGATAAAAATGACAACCAATGACACGGGCGCAGCCCGTTAATGACGCTTGCGAAGCAAGCATCTGACCGCGCAGCGAATGACAACAAAAGCCGATAGCTGACAGCCAATAGCCGATAGCCAACAAATGTCCTTCATCAACTCCTTCTTCCTGTTTGCGCTTGGAGCGGCGGCGTTGCCGGTGCTGTTCCACCTCGTGCGCCGGTTGCAGGCGAAGAAGGTGATGTTTAGCTCGCTGATGTTTTTGCAGGCGACGCAAAAGGAGGTGGTGCGCAAGCGGCGGCTCCGCGATGTGCTTTTGATGCTGCTGCGCTGTGCCGTCTTTGCGCTGCTGGCGCTGGTGTTTGCACGTCCGTTTTTGCCGCAGGAGACGCTGCCGTTTCTGCCCGAGCGTGAGGCCCGGTCGGTGGTATTGTTGGTCGATCAGTCGATGAGTATGCAGGCGGGCGACCGCTTCGAGCGGGCCAAGCAGGAAGCCCTCACCCGCCTCGCCGAAGCGGAAGGCAGCGATGAGTTTTCGGTGGTGGCCTTCAGCGATGCCGCCCAGCAACTTACCCCGCTCAGCGAGGATGTTTCGCTCCATCAGGCGGTGCTGTCTTCTCTGGAGGCAGGCTATCAGCCTACTGACTTCTACGAACCCCTGCGCCGCGCCACCGAGATCCTGAACGACGCCCGCAACGAACAGCGCACCATCGTCTTTATCTCCGACTTCCAGCAGGCGGGTTGGACGGGCACGCTCGACAACTGGAAGCTGGACCCCGGCATTGCGTTTGTGCCTGTAACCGTGGCGGATGGCGCAGTCGCCAACGCCTATGTGGAAGGCTTCGCCGTGCGCACCCAGCGTACCGGTACCGATGTGGCGGTGCAGTTCGACGCCCAGATCACGGCAGAAGGCGGACGGGAAAACGAAGGAAATACCGCGCTTTTATCTGTTGATGGTGCCCAAGTGGACCAGCGCACGCTGGGGCCTCGCGCCGACCACCGTCTTTCTGCCGAACAAATCGCGCCCCGCGAAGGCTTCTTTCAGGGCGAACTCACACTGGGCGACGATGCACTCACCGCCGACAACCGCTACTTTGTGACCTATGCGGTCACGGCGCGTCCGTCGATGTTGGCCGTTGACGAAGGGGCGCGTGGTGCCTCGGATGCCTTTTTCCTGCGCACGGCCTTTGCCCTGGGCGACAACGCACGCTATGACTTTGCCGAAGGCGGGCAGGGCCGCCTCACACGCGGCATCCTCCGGGGATACAACGTCGTTTTCCTCACGGCACCGGGGGCGCTGACGAGCAGCCAGGTGGATGCGTTGCGCAACTTCATGGAGGCAGGCGGCACCCTCGTCGTTTCCGCTGGGGATCGTCCACAAGTAACGGCGCTCTCTGGATTGCTGACTTCACTGGGCATTGGCAGCGCCACCGAAGTCGTCAACGCACGGGCTGCGCAAGCAACGGACGCCATTATCGGCGAAGTGGACCTGCGGCACCCCATCTTCGAGGTGTTCGCCGGATCCGGGCGCGGCGCGATTTTGCAACCGCGCTTCCGGCGTTACCTGCGCGTCGTTCCCGATAGCGCTGCCACCGTCCTCGCCCGCTATGACACCGCGGATCCGATGCTGCTGGAGCGCCGGGTGGGATCGGGCAAGGTGCTGGTGTATACGTCCACCTTCAACACCGCGTGGACCGACTTTGCGCTGGACGAAAGCTACGTCCCGTTCCTCTACCAACTCGCCAAATACGCCATCGAAAGCGGGGCGACACGGCATCAGTATACGGTGGGGGAAGTGGTGGCGTTGCGCGGACAGCCCGAGCAGGTGTGGGATGTGCGCACGCCCGACGGCGACGTGTTTCAGGTGCAGAACGACTCGACGGGGGCGGGCTTCTTCCGCGAGGCCGCCGTGCCGGGTCATTACGTAGCCGTGCAGGGCACGCGCCGCTTCCCGTTTTCCGTCAATGTTAATCCAATGGAGTCCAATCTGGAAGCCCGCGATGCCGAAGAAGTGTACGCCGCCGTGGTGCCGCCCTCCGATGATGTAGCTTTGACGCCGGAACAGGCAACAGCGCTCGCCATCGAAGACGAAGAGAAGCAGCAAAAACTGTGGCGGGTGATCCTGTTGCTTATCCTCGCCCTGTTCCTCGCCGAGACCTTCTTGGCAAACCGGAAACTAAAACCCCAACGAACCTGAATCGAGAGAAAAGAGCCCTCATAAATATTCGGCCTTAGCAAAATCGGCGTCTCGGACGTGGAGCGAAGGAAGCGAAAAGCGCAACTTCTTGTTTGAGCGAAGCGAGTTTGAAGTTGTGCCGCTTCCGCAGTGCAGCGTCAGCCGATTTTGGTGCAGCCTTGATCTTTTGGTTCTTTTGGATCAAGCCAAAAGAACGGATAACATGAAAAACCACAGGGAGCATACACGATGAAGTTCCACCCGAAACGTCAGGAAGCACAGAGGCGATGTTAAACAACATCCCCTATCCCGCCTAGCACCCTCACGTTTCACGTTTCACGTTTTACCCATGGCAAGCCCTTATTCCATTCGCCCCAACCGCTTCGATCCGACGCCGCCCAGCGCCGCGCGCCGCGTCAACGAACTCGTCGATGCCATCCGCCAGCGGTGGCGGCGGCGTGCGCTGATGCAGGGCGGGGCACTGACGCTGCTCGTGCTGCTCGTCGGCATCACGCTGTGGCTGCTGCTGTACACGACGATCCCGACGCCGCCTGCCGTGCGGACCGCCGTGCTGGTGCTGACGGGGGGCGCCACCATCGGGGCAGCCCTCTGGTACATCGCGCGCCCGCTGATGCAGAAAATCAGCGACCAGCAGATCGCGATGTTCGTTGAAGAAAAGCTGCCGCAACTGGAAGACCGCCTGAACAGCGCCGTGGAAGTGGGAGACGCGGCGCATCTGGAGGTGGCGCACGACGGGCTGCTTGACCGGCTGGTGGACGACGCAGCGCAGCACGTCCGCCGCATCGCGCCTGCGACCGTCATCGACCGGAAGCGCGAGCGGGTGCTGGTGTATGCCGCCGGGGCGTTTTTGCTGCTGTTTCTCGTCTTTGGGTTCTCGGTGAAAGACAAGCTGGTGATGACCCGCGAGGGCGGGCTCGACTTTGCGGCGCTGGAAGCACAGCGGGCGCTTCTGACGGTGCAACCGGGCAATGTGGAGGTCGAACGCGGAGCCTCGCAGGAAGTGATCGTGAACCTGCGCGACGAACCGGATCAGCCGATGGTGTTGGTCTACAAACAAGGTGACAGCGAATGGCAGAAGGTGGAGATGCCGCGTGGACTGGGCGAAGACGCAGCCTTCTTGCACGAATTCCTCGCTATCCAGCAGCCGATCCAATACTACGTCGAATACGGCGAAGAACGCACCGAGCCGTTCGAGATTGTGCTGTATGAGTTTCCCGCCGTCGCGCAAATCGACCTGACGTACCACTTCCCCGACTACACGGGCCTGCTGCCGCGCACCGACCACGACACAGGCGACATTCGCGGCATCAAAGGCACCAACGTCACGCTCGACATTCAGGCCACCGGCGCTATCGAGACTGCTGAACTCGTGCTGGACGATGAACACACCATCCCGCTGCGCGATGCAGGCGAGGGCAGTTGGCGGGCCGGGATGCAGCTTCAGGAGCCCGGTTTCTACACCGTCCGCCTCACCGACGCCAAGGGCAAGGAGAACAAGTTTCCCGTTGAGTACATGATCGAGCCGCTGGACGATGAGAAGCCGTTTGTCGTCGTCACTGATCCGCAGCGCGACGTGCGGGCGAATGCTGTCGAAGAAGTCCTGACCGCTGCCACCGCCGCCGACGACTTCGGCGTGCAAAGCCTGCGGCTTCGCTTCTCCGTCAACGGCGACGCCGAGCAGGAAATCGACCTGCTGGCGGATCAGGATGTGGTCACCGAGCGCGTGACCGAGGTGGAAGGTGAGCATCTGTTTTACCTCGAAGACTATCCGCTTCAGCCCGGCGACGTGATTTCGTACTACGTGGAGGCCGCCGACTATTTCCACGAATCGCCCGAAGCCACCGACATGTATTTCATTGAGGTGATTCCGTTCGATCAGGACTACCGCCAGCAGGCCAATGCCGGTGGGCAGCAAGGCGGCCAGCAGCAGAGCGGGCTCGTGCTGAGTCAGCAGGACATCATCGCGGCGACGTGGCGGCTCATCCGCACCCGCGACGACATGCCCGAAGACGAATACGACGAGGCCCGCATGGCGCTGGTGCAGGCGCAGGCGACGCTGAAGTCAGAGATCGAAGAGCGCATCAACTCGACGGCGTTTTCGCTGGAGTTGCGCGGCAACGAGGAGCAGCAGAAAGTCGTGGAGAACCTGCGCCAGGCTACCGTGGAGATGGGCAAGGCCATGGCGGAACTGGGCGATGACGAACTGCGCGACGCCCTCACGCCCGAGCGCAAGGCGCTCACGTTTTTGCAGCGCGCCGACGCCCAGAACCGCGAAAACCAGGTTGCATCGAGTCAAGGCCAGGGTGGCGGTGGGGCCGGGGCTGAGGAACGCATGACGGAACTCATGGACCTCGAACTCGACATCTCGAAGGACAAGTATGAGACGCAGCAGCAGGCCCAACGGCAGCAGGCGCAGGAGGTGGACGAGACGATGGAGAAGCTGCGCGAACTCGCCCGGCGGCAGGAAAACCTCGCCAACCAGAACAACCCAGAAAACCTCGAAGGTGAGGAGCGGGAGCGGTTCATCGACAAACTGAAGCGCGACCAGGACGAACTGCGCCGTCAGGCCGAGCAGATCGCGCAGAATCTCCAGCAGCAGAGCCGCAACCAGCAGCGTCAGCAGGGGCAGCAGGGCAGCCAGCAGCAAAGCGGACAGCCCAGCAGCGAGCAACTGCGCGAGGCGCAGCAGCAGATGGAGCGCGTCGCCGATGACATGCGCCGCGCAGAAGAAGCGCTCCGCCGCGACGATGTTGAGGAGGCGATGCAGCGCCAGCAACAAGCCTTGAACCGCATCGAGGACATGCAGCGCGACTTGCAGATGGCGACCGCAGGCGGGGCCCGTCAGCAGGCCGAAGACCTCGCGCAGGAACTCGACGACTTGCGCCAGCAGGAGCAGCAGATCGCGCGCAACCTGGAGGAAACCGCCCGCGAGGCTCGGCAAAGCGGCCAGATCGACACAGAGGCGCTGGAACAGTTGCGGCAACAACGCGAGCGCGTGCGCGAAGACGTGCGTGACCTCGACGAAGCTGCCGAGGCGCTCGAAGCGCGGGTGCGCGACGAAGACCCCGAACTGGCTACCGCCATTCGCGAGGCCCGCAAACAGATGCAGCGCGACCGGCTGGAAGAAGCGCTGGCAGGCTCCGAGCAGGCGCTGGAGCAGGGCTGGCTCGACCGCGCCGAACGCCTCGAAGGAGCCATCATGAACGCCTTCGACAACCTCGACACGATGCGCCGCTCGCTCGAAAGCAGCGCCCCGATGGGCGACGACGAACGCCTCGCTGATGCCCTCAACGAGGTGCGCGCGCTACAACGGCAGTTGGAGGAAGCCCAGCGCGGGGCGCAACAGAGCCCGCAAGGCGAACAGCAAGGGCAGCAGCCCGGGCAGCAACAGGGACAGCCGCAAGGTGAGCAATCGGGCGAGCAACAAGGCCAACAGCAGGGCGAGCAACAGGGGCAGCAAGGCGGCAATGCACAGGGACGCGCCGACGCCGCGCGGCAGCAGCGCCAACTCAACGAAGCCCGGCAGACCCTCGAACGCCTGCAGCGCGAACTGGGCGGCAACCGCGCCCTCCAACGCCCGATGCAGGAATTGCAGTCTGGCCTCGCCCGCGCCGACCACACCGGCATCTTGCTGGATGAGGAAGGCGGCAAGGAATTCTTCGACCGCAACATTTTCACCGCGCTCTCCCAACTCGAAACCGAACTGGCCCGCCAACTCGATCAGATCGAACTGGAGAAAAAACTCTTCGGTGGCCGCCGCACCGACGTTCCCGCCGAGTACCGCACCCTCGTGGAGCAGTACTACGAAGCCCTCTCGCGTGGGAATTGAGAGCGAAAAAAGCTTAAGCGGTCGTTTTTTCTCCAGCCTTCTTTCTTGTCATCTCGAACGTATGTGAGAGATCTCCCACGTTTGCGCTATTTTATGCGTGGGAGATCTCTCCTCATTTCATTCGTCGAGATGACACGTTGCGTTTTTAAATGCCTAACCCTGTACAAGTCGGAATCGAAGTCCACGAACGCTGGATGCAGCAGTGCCTGACGCTCGCAGCACGCGGGGCAGGGCACGCCAGCCCGAATCCGATGGTGGGAGCCGTGCTCGTGGCACCCGGTGAGACGGTGCTGGGTGTGGGCTGGCACGAAGCCTACGGGCAACCCCACGCCGAGCCCAATGCCATCAACGCGGCGCTGGAAGCGTATGGCGCTGAGGCGGTGCGCACGGCGACGCTGTATGTCAACCTGGAGCCGTGCAGCCACCACGGCAAAACGCCGCCCTGCGCCGATTACATCCTCAAGCACGGTATTCCCCGTGTGGTGGTGGGCATGACGGATCCGTTTTCCAAGGTGGCGGGTCGCGGGATTCAGCGGTTGCACGATCGAGGCATTGAGGTCATCACGGGCGTGTTGGAAAAGCAATGCCGCCGGTTCAACGAGGCATTTGTGCATCACGTCAAGACGGGCCGCCCACTCGTTACGTTGAAGATGGCACAGACGCTGGATGGGCACCTCGCCACCACCACGGGCGATTCACGCTGGGTGTCGGGGTTGGAGGCGCGGACCCTCGTGCACCAGTGGCGCTCCGAACTTGATGGCGTGTTGGTGGGACACGGTACGGCTCAGACCGATGATCCGGCACTCACGGTGCGTCATGTGGAGGGGCGGCAGCCCGTGCGTATGGTGCTGGACCGCGAAGGCATCCTTTCGCCCAGCCTTCAGCTTTTCACCGATGCGGATGCGGCGCAGACGGTGGCTGTTGTCGGGCCGTATGTCCGGCCTGCGTATACCTACCCATTACAACGAGCCGGTGGGCGCGTGTGGCAGGTGCCCGAGCGCGACGGCCATCTCGATTTGGAGGTGCTGCTGGATCGGCTTGGCAAAGAAGGCGGCGTGGAAAACCGCCCGATGCAGTCGCTGCTCGTGGAGGCGGGGCCGGGGTTGGCGACGGCCTTGTTCAAACAGGGGCTGGTCGATCGTTTTTTTCTGTTCGTTGCGCCCAAGCTCATTGGCGCAGGCGTGCCTACGTTGCACACGCTGGGCATCGAACGAATGGCCGACGCCCACACGTTTGCGGAACACGGATGGGAAATGTGTGGGAAAGATCTACTTTTTCGAGGGTATCGACATACGGTTTAACGTCACCACACCACCAACGCACGTGTCATCTGAGCGGCATCGGTTTGCAGGTGGCTGTAGTACACACCGGCTGGGAGGTTTTCGGCACGCCACGTCACGGCATGATCGCCTGCGGGTTGCCACCCGGTCTGTACCGTGTCGACGCGTTGGCCGAGGCTGTTGTACACCGAAAGCACCACGTGGGCCGGGTGAGCCAGGGCATACCGAAGGGTGGTGGCATGGTGGAACGGATTAGGCAGATTGGGTTGCAACTTTACGCCGGGATGTGCGGGAAGAACCGGGCGGTTCACGCCCGTCTCGGTTTCAGTGACGTTGAGGAATAAAAGGTCGTCGCCGTTGGGGTAGCCGGGCGTGTTGGCGCGCATCGCGAAATACAGATCCAGCCGCCCGTCCGCATTGAAATCGACGATTTCAACGCCCAACCCCGCGCCGGACACCGTGCGCCCCAGTACCGCCGTTGTCGCGTTCGTGAAAACGCCCGTGCCATCATTGAGTAAAACGTGGGAGGCTCCGATGTTGACAACCACAAGGTCGAGATCACCGTCCAGGTCGAGGTCGCCGAACTTGCCGTCGAGTGTTTGCTGTTGGTCGGGCGGAAGGCGCGAGGCCGTTTCATCGGAGAAGTTGCCGGTGCCGTCGTTGATGTAGAGGCGGTTTTGTGGATTTTGCGAAGCGCCGAGAAACTGTACGTTAGAGAGGAACAGGTCGAGGTCGCCATCGCCGTCTACATCGGCGGGTGTCACCTTGCGTGTTTCCATCGTGACGCCCTTGAGCAGCCGGTTCGAGGCATCGGTAAAATGCCCGGTGCCGTCGTTCAGGTAAAAGCCGTTGATTTCTTCGTTGCCCGCAATGAGGTCGAGGTCACCATCGCCGTCCATGTCGGCCAGTTCCACGTCCTGGTTGGTGTGATTTTCCACGGGCATGCGGGCGGCGGTTTCATCGGTGAAGGAGCCCGCACCGTCGTTGATCAAGATCACATCTTGCCCCGCGTTGCCGATGATGAGGTCCAGTGCACCATCGCCCGTCAGGTCGGCAGCCACGAGGGCGTTGGCTTCGCTGTCGGGAAGCTGGCTGGCGATGCGGACCAGCGTACCGTTGTCCTGCTGTTGATAATATTCGTGCACATTGCTGCGGCCCAGCCCCACGTCGTCTTCGCTGACAAAGATCACGTCCACATCGCCGTCGCCGTCAAAGTCCGCCGCCGCGATGTCTTCGGTGTCGTGAACGGGGTTGGCAGGCGGGATCTGGTTCGAGGCCTCGGTGAATCGCCCGGTGCCGTCGTTGAGCAGCAGCTTGTTGCGCTGAAACTCGCCCGCGACAAACAAGTCGAGGTCGCCATCGCCGTCAAAGTCGACGGCTTCCACATCCATGCTGTTCTGGATGGCGCTAAACGGCAGATGGGTGGACGTGACATCCTCAAAGCGGGGCTGGGCGTGGAGTGCGCAGGGCAGCAAAAGCGCAAGCCAGACAAGAGCAACAGGGCGGAGCATGGGTTCAAGAACAGGCACAAACAAACGCGGACCCTTCAAGATGACCCACGGACTATTGCCATGCGCAGACAACGACGCCAACGGTCAGAATGGCGGGGCAGATGCTTCCGAAATTGTGCTGAAACGTTTCCCTAGACGGCTAAGGGAAGAGGGGAGAAGGATGGGGAAAGCGAATTGGTTTGGCCATTACACCAAAGGGGGCACGCCCTGTGATGACCCGATCAGAGATGCCACCACCAACAGCAGACACCTTCTGCCTTGAACCTGAAGCCCCATCTGGGGTAGAAGCCGACCCTTCGAACCACAGAGCCGATCTCTTTATGTTTACTGGCATTATCAAAGACGTGGGGCGGATTGCCCACATCGAAGATCTGGGAGGCGGCAAGCGCCTCACGATTGAAGCCGCCTTTGCCGCGGCGCTGGAGCCCGATGAAAGCGTGGCGATCAACGGCGCCTGCCAGACAGTGGTGGCCGTAGGCGAGGGAACGTTCGACGTGGTGACCATCGAGGAGACGCTGCGCAAGACCACCTTCGGCGAACTCACCGTGGGCACGGCGGTGAATCTGGAGCGGGCCATGCAGCCGAACGGCCGCTTCGATGGGCACTTCGTGATGGGGCATGTTGATGCGACGGGTTCCGTTGTGGAAATAACCAAAGAGCAAACCAATTGGCTCTATCGCATCCAGTTCGAGGCCGACTTTATGTCGTATCTCATTCCTGTGGGCTCCATCACCGTAGACGGCATCAGCCTGACGGTGGCGCGGCTCAATGGCAATACGTTCACCGTGGCAATCATTCCGCACACCTTCGATCATACAAATGTGCAAACGTGGAAAGTGGGCACACGGGTGAACCTGGAGTTCGACATGATCGGTAAATATGTGGTCCGCTGGCTCGAACAGCGGGTGCCGCTGTCGCAAGATCCGGCCCGGTTCCTTTCTGGATAACAGCCGTCGTCAGCGGGGTGGTTGTGGGTGATCCACCATCTTTTTTTGAAAAGGCTGGCCTCCTTATGGTTTTTTTGGCGCGAGGATAGGTGTGCACGTTGGGTGCACCTATACTTTTCAACGCTAAACGGCACCTCTCATGGCAACTCCTGTTCAGCCCGGCCTTCATCAGGGAGGCGGATACAGCGTACGCATCGGCAACGATGGCTCCATCCTCGTCAAGCCCGGCGATATGCTCAGCAAGTACTCGATGGCCATCCACGGCAATTTTAACCACCTCAATGAGTACGGACGCAAAAATGCGGCGGGGCAGGTTGTCCCCGTCGAAAACGTCAACCTGATTATTGCAGGCGAGACGTTGTATTACCTGCCCCTCGTCAAGGACAATCCGGGCGAGCAGCCCGGTGGCGGCAAGGGTCCCCGGCCCATTTTTTATATCGGCATTGACGGTACTGGGCCGGCCGGGGACGAATACGACGAAAACATGAAAAACAGCTTCATCAACCGCCTGAACAACAACTGGATTTATGGCAAGGTCAACAAGTATTACCGGGGGCCGACGTTGTTGGGGCGCGAGACCTATGGCATCGCGATGGTGGCGTTTACGTATCTGTATACCCAACTGAAGATGCATCCGGGCGCGGCCATTTGCCTGGCCGGACACAGCCGGGGCGGGGCCGCTGCCATTGAGGTGGCCTACCAGTTGCAACGCGCTAACATTGAGGTGGATTGCATGCTCCTGTTCGATGCCGTGGACCGGAGCGATACCGTAGACAGCTACGTCATCCCTAAAAACGTCAAGGTGGTGTATCATGCCTTGCGCAACCGCTGGGCGATGTCACGCCTGTCGTTTGGCAACTGTGGAAAGAAGGTGGAGAATTCCGCCACCGATTATTACGAACAACATTTCTGGTGTACCCATACGGCGGTGGGCGGGGTGCCGTGGACCAAGCGCGACAACTCGGCGCTTCCCGTTCCACATCCATCACCCTACATCCAGGAGCCGGGCGAACTCCTTGCGACCCGCGTAACGCTCAAGCAGGACAAAGACGGCTCGGCGCTCGTATGGGCATGGATGTACCCGCGCATCATCAACACCTTGATCACGATTCAGCATGCACAACGTGCAGCAGCAGCGTGAGTAGATGGCGCAGCGGTATTTCCACCGCCTATTAGGCCGCGACTACTTCCTGCAACCCCCGCCCAACTACCCCAAACAGTAGGGTTTATGCGGGTGCGATGAACGGATGGCAGATTTACGGTAAAGCCAGCGAGACGTGCGAAACAAGCCGGAAAAGGGATCGCTTAAGGGGGTCGCTTCTGCGATGCAGGAGCTTCCCTCATGTTAGTCACCAAACGGACATTACCATGCGCGCACGTATGCTAGACATCGCTGCGACGGGGTTGGTTACCGCCGCTGCTGCGAGTTACGTCGCCTTTGTGTATTACATCAGCCAGTAGCTATCCGCTACTTCCATCTTCATGCAAAAGGAAACGGGACCGGGCCTTCAGGGTATCCGGTCCCGTTTTTTGTGTCCTCCTCGGAACTGCATCATGACGCCTTCGCCTGCCGACGTTGAACACTACCTGCACACCCACATTCCCGTCTCCGAGGCCATCGGGGTGCGGGTGGCCAGCCTCGATGCCCCGGGCGTACGCCTCACGGCTCCGCTGGCACCCAACCTGAACCACCGGGGCACGGCGTTTGGGGGGAGCATCGCCACGCTGGCGATTCTGTCGGCGTGGACGCTTATACACACGCGGATGCGTAGCGAAGGCATTTCGTGCCGCCTCGTCATCCGCCGCAATGCGATGGAATATGACCGCCCCGTGGATGGGGCGTTTGAAGCCGTCTGTGCACCACCGTCGGACGATGACTGGGCGCGATTTATGGAGATGTATATCCGCAAAGGCAAAAGTCGCCTCACCCTCACCGCCGACGTACGTGTCACCGGTGCCGCCGAAGCCGCCGCGACGTTTGAGGGCACGTTTGTGGCGTTGGCGGTGTAAGTACTATGCGTCATCGCGAGGAGCCGAAGGCGACGTGGCGAGCTCACCCCGTTGAAAAGCACCGTTGGGCTCATGAGGACGAAAAACAAGAGGAGCTAAGCGGATAGCTTAAACGTAATCGGCAACGACATCTTGACCTTCACTACTTTACCGCGCTGTTTGCCCGGTGTAAAGCGCAGCGTTTGAACGACGCGCACGGCTTCTTCATCACACCCGGCTTCAATACCGCGCACCACCCTTGGATTCTGGATTTTGCCTTCCTCATCAACGACAAACTGCACGATGACCCGACCTTGCACACCGGCTCGTCTTGCGGAGGCTGGGTACCGGAGGTGGCGCTGAATAGATGCCAACCCACCCACCAGTTGTGGCATTTGTTCGACGACAACGAACACCTCAGGCTCCGGCATTTCTTCATCGTAGCAATCACAGGGTGGAGGTGGTGGAAGAAGCTCTGCTTCGGTGAGGTTGATATTCAGCGTTGCTGCGGGGAGCGAGAGCGGGCGTAGCGTTGTGATGGCTAGAGGTCGGGGTGGTAGAGACGGGATAACAG
This sequence comes from Rhodothermia bacterium, assembly GCA_030428385.1. Lineage (GTDB taxonomy): Bacteria > Bacteroidota > Rhodothermia > Rhodothermales > JAAAOL01 > JAUIDY01. The sequence goes on from JAUIDY010000005.1 coordinate 24,950, forward strand.
GACGCACGATCAACTCGTGACCAAAAGCGGTGATATGCCAGGGCAACGTCCAAGACCTTCTTATTTGGGAGAATGCAAGAAACAGGAACATTAGCACGACCAACGCGAGCAAGGTGCGCACTTGGGAAGACCGGGTAGCAAGATCAGAAGTCATAACGAACACCTCGTCAGGCAGAACAGCGGGTATTACCCAGACACCAGCGGTATGCCCAAGTTGCTTTTATACAACCCATCTTATGCAACAACACAACCTTCGAAATATCGCCATCGTCGCCCACGTCGACCATGGCAAAACAACCCTCGTGGACGCCATGCTGTGGCAAAGCGGGCTCTTTCGCGATAACCAGGACGTGCCCAACCGGGTGATGGACTCGATGGACCTGGAGCGCGAGAAGGGCATCACCATCATGGCGAAAAACACAGCGGTGCGCTACGGCGACGTTAAAATCAACATCGTCGATACGCCGGGGCACGCCGACTTTGGCGGCGAGGTGGAGCGGACGCTGCGTATGGTGGACGGCATCATGCTGTTAGTGGACGCCGCCGAAGGGCCACTGCCGCAGACACGCTTTGTGCTCTCGAAGGCGCTGGCGCTGGGGTTGCCCGCCATCGTCGTTATCAACAAAGTCGATCGGCAGGATGCCCGTCCCGAAGCCGTGCTGGACGAAGTGTACGACCTGTTCATCGACCTCGGCGCGTCGGAGGAGCAGATTGATTTCCCCGTGCGCTATACCATCGCCCCGGCGGGACAAAGCACCACCGAGGTCGGCGGCGAGATGACCGACCTCCGCCCGCTGTTCGAGGCCATCCTCGACACCATCCCAGCGCCCGTCGGCGACCCCGATGCTTCGCTGCAGGTACTGGTCACCAACGTGCAGCCCGACCCGTACCGGGGGGCGCTGGCCATCGGCCGGGTGGTTCAAGGTACGCTCCGCAACCGCCAGCGTGTGACGCTTTGTCACCGCGATGATACCACCCATGTTGTCGAAGTCACGTCGCTGTTTGTCAACGAAGGGCTCGACCGGGCCGAGGTGGACGAAGCCGGGCCGGGCGACATCGTAGCCGTGGGCGGGATGCAGGGCATCGGGCTGGGCGAAAGCCTTGCCGCCCCCGACGACCCGCAGCCGCTGGAGCCACTGCATGTGGACGAGCCGACGATGTCGATGGAGTTTCGCATCAACGACGGGCCATTTTCCGGGCGTGAGGGCAAGTACGTGACGAGCCGTAACCTGCGCGACCGGCTGTTCAAAGAGGCCGAGAACAACCTGTCGATGAAGGTCGAGGAAACCAACACCGCCGACACGTTTCAGGTGTACGGGCGCGGCGAGTTGCAGATGGCAATCCTTATCGAGCAGATGCGCCGTGAGGGCTTCGAGTTTTGCGTGGGCATGCCGCAGGTGATCACCCGCCGCGTCGAAGGCACGCTGCATGAGCCGTTTGAAAGCGCCCTCATCGACGTGCCCGAGGAGTTTATGGGCGTGGTAATGGAGAAGCTGGGCCGCCGGAAGGGTTCGCTGCGCAACATGATCAACAACGGTTCCGGGCGGGTGCGGTTGGAGTTTTCGATCCCCAGCCGCGGCCTCATCGGCTACCGTACCGAGTTCCTCACCGACACCAAAGGCACCGGCATCCTGACGCACCTGTTCGACGCGTTCCGTCCGTGGGCCGGCGACATTTCGCACCGCTCCACCGGCGGGCTGGTGGCCGACCGCGCAGGCAAAGCCACGAGCTACGCCATTCTCAACCTGCAAGAGCGCGGGCAACTGTTCGTGGGGCCGCAAGACCCGGTGTACGAAGGTATGATTGTCGGCGAAAACAGCCGCGACGTGGACCTCGATGTAAACATCACCAAGGAGAAGAAGCTGACCAATATGCGCGCCGCCTCCGGCGATGTACTGGAGCGCCTGACGCCGCCGCGCCGCATGAGCCTGGAAGAAGCCATCGAGTTTATCCGCGAAGACGAACTGATCGAAGTGGCACCGACCAGCTTCCGCCTGCGCAAACGCTACCTCAACCCACACGATCGCAAGCGGTTTGATAAAGGCGGCGTGGCGCAAGCTTAAATAGGCTCCGTGCGTTTAGGGGAGTTACCTCAGGCGGAGGGTGAAAGACTTTCGGTGCACGGACGGTGTGTCTGTGGCTCACGGCTACCATTCCAGTCCTTTAGCAGTGCGTGTGCGGTGTGTGTACCCATCGTTCAACGCGTGTTGCTTGCTCGAACGGACGAACGTGCCGGTCCACCAAGCGAATACCAGTTGCCAGTAGGTCCATTCGTAAATGGCCGTTCGCCTTCATGATCGTGCCGTTGTGGCATTCAGGTACGTAGAACGGGTCAAACTCTGGATCGAACGTGGATGATTCCCTTCCATAATGCCGGGGTCACAGTTCGTTTACCGAGCGATGACAATATGCTAACAAAACGGTGAGGACAACGTGCTGGATGTGCCCTTATCCTGCTGCCTCGTCTTATCAGAACTCACCCAAAGCAGCATGTCCACTTGTTTCTCCTCGGCCCGCCTTTTTCTTCTTTTTGCGGTAGCGCTTGTCGTTTTGACACCTGCTTCGCATGCCCAACTTTCTCCCATCGGAAGTTACCGTTCGGCAATTTTCGGCGAGGGGGCCGCTGAAATTACAGCCTACGATGCGCAAAGCCAGCGCCTCTTCTTTGTCAACGCCTTTTCCCAAACGGTCGACGTCCTCGACGTCCGTAACCCAGCAAATCCCTCCTTCTTGTTTTCCATTGACATCTCCCGTTTTGGCGACCAGGCCAACAGTGTAGCCGCCCACAATGGCCTCGTCGCCATTGCCGTCCAAAACAACGATGCCCAGGCGCGTGGACGTGTCGTCTTTGTCAACGCCGATGGCGACGTTCGCGGCATGGTTACCGTAGGAGCCCTGCCCGACATGGTGGCGTTCACGCCCGATGGTAAACACGTCGTCGTTGCCAACGAAGGAGAGCCCAATGATGAGTACGACGTCGATCCCGAGGGTAGCATTAGCATCATTACACTGCCGGAACTAAACGACCCCGTTGCGGGCATTGGGAGACCCGTGTTGCGCCATCAAACGCTTACGACATCCACGGTCCGTACGGCTACCTTCACAGCCTTCTCAGAAAACACCCTCGACCCGTCCGTTCGCATCTTTGGCCCCGGTGCCACGGTGGCCCAGGACCTGGAACCCGAATACGTCGCCATCTCACCAGATGGAAGCACCGCCTGGGTGTCGCTCCAGGAGAACAACGCGTTGGCGGTGGTCGACATTGCACGTGCGACCATCACCGACATCGTCGGGTTGGGTTTCAAAGACCACCGTCTTGCCGAAAATGCACTAGATGTTAGCAACCGGGATGATGCCATCAACATCACAACGTGGCCCGTGTACGGAATGTACCAGCCCGATGCCATCGCTACCTTCATCGCGGGCGAAGAAACCTACATCATTTCGGCAAACGAAGGAGATTCGCGCGACTACGATGGGTTCTCCGAAGAGGAACGCGTAGGCGATCTTCTCCTTGATGCATCCGCCTTTCCTGATGCCGCCACACTCCAACTTGACGAAAACCTTGGCCGCTTAAAGGTCACCTCCACCCGAGGAGACATCGATGGAGACGGTGACTACGATGAACTCTATGCGTTTGGCGCGCGCTCTTTTTCTATCTGGAATGCCGATGGTACGCTTGTGTATGACAGCGGCAGCGATCTGGAGCAGCTGATCGCGGCAGAAGAGCCAGACAACTTTAACGCCACCGACGACGAGAACGACTCCTTCGATGACCGAAGCGATGACAAAGGCCCCGAGCCCGAAGGGGTTGTCGTAGGCGTCGTCGATGGCCGCACGTTTGCTTTCCTTGGTCTCGAGCGGGTGGGCGGCATCTTGGTCGTTGAGGTGACAAACCCTGCCAATCCAACCATCTTGCAGTATGTCAACTCACGCATTTTCTCTGGCGAACCAGAGGATGACATGGCCGGCAACCTGAGTCCCGAAGGATTGCTGTTTATCGACGCTGCCGACAGCCCAACCCAGGCGCCGCTCCTGGTTGTTTCGTACGAAGTCAGTGGAAGTGTCGAGATTTTTGAGTTTGCCACGCCTCCGGGCACGTATGCCAGCAAACAATCCATCTCCTCGACAAGCTCTGTACAGCTTGCGGGGTACCCCAACCCGTTTAATCCCACAACGCGTGTGTCCTTCCATCTGGCTACGGCCCAAACCATCCGTGCGGCCATTTACGACGCCCTCGGTAGGGAGGTCGCCCTTCTGGGCACCGGGCCGCACGCTGCAGGTACCCACACGGCAACGTTTGATGCCTCGCACTTACCCAGCGGGATGTACTTCGTGCGCGTACAGTCGCCCAGTGAAGTCCAGGTACTTCCCCTCACCCTCTTGAAATAACCTCGCCAGTTGCTACCTAAAACAGAAAACGCCCACCAACGAATGGCTGGGCGTTTTCTGTTTTACCCCTTGTCAGAGCATTAACACTTGTTTATTCCTACGTTGTGAGCTTGCAGTGTCTTCCTGAACCTGGAGGGATGTGATGCGCCTGATCCTCGTCTACAACGCCAACGCTGGACTCTTTAGCGCCCTCACGGATACAGCGCACAAGATCCTCTCGCCGGAGACCTATGAATGCCGTCTCTGTTTTCACACCTACGGCACCTTCGGCATGCTGCGCCCGTGGAAAGAATTTCTGGAGCAGCTGGGTATCCCGCTGGCGTTTTATCACCGCAATGAGTTCCGTTCGGCGTTTCCGCAGTCTCAGGTTGCGTTGCCGGTGATATTGAAAGAGGAGGAAGGTGAATACAGCCCTCTGGTTTCGGCAGAGGACATTAATGCGTGTGAAAACCTCGATGAACTGATGGAGAAAGTGACAGCGGGGTTGGAGAAAGGAGATGTGACATAGGTTGAACCACATCCGTGCATTTTGCAGTTTATACATCGTTCATACAATGTTGCTATGGCTTACCATCTGATCGGGAAATACGTCCGCGTACATCTGTATTCGCATGCCGGGCACATGCTGGGCAGTCTCACCGGGCGCGTCGCTGATATTAGCTTAGATGTGGAGGTGGCTCCCGGCATGAAAAAAGACCTCGCCTACGTCGTGGACATTGAAACCGGCGGCGACGAGCCGTACCGCAACAGCAACGGCGTGGAAAACGAGGCCTGGTTCGCCGTGCAGGACCTCGAAATTATCGAAAAAGACCAGCCGCGCTTCTTTCCGAATTGAAACCGCTCTGTGTTGTGGAAGAATCAACCGCCTTTATCGAGGCCATCAAAACAGGCGATGTTGATCAGGTAGCCGCCCTGTTGGAACAGCATCCTGCGCTTGTCTCGGCACGGACTGAGCAAGGCGTTTCGGTGATCATGCTGGCGTGTTATATGCAGCAAACCGCCGTGTTGGAGGTGCTGCTGGCACAAAAGCCTACGCTGACGCTGCACGAAGCCGCCGCCATGGGTCTCACCGCGCAGGTAGCCGCATGGCTCGACGCAGATCCTTCGTCCATCAATAGCTTCACCCCCGATGGGTTTGCGTCGCTGGGATTGGCAGCCTTCTTCGGGCGGCTTGAGACGTTGACGCTGCTGCTCGAACGTGGGGCCGCGGTCAACACGACGTCGCAGAATGCCATCCAGGTGCGCCCGCTTCACAGCGCCGTGGCCCACCGGAATCCAGCGGTGGCGTTGCAGATGGCCGAGCAACTGCTGGCGCATGGCGTGGACGTGAACGTCGCCCAGCAAGGCGGGTGGACGCCCTTGCACCAGGCCGCCGCCCACAACCACACGGCAATGGTGGACCTGTTGCTGCAACATGGATCGGATCGCACGGCACGCAGCGACGACGGCAAAACCCCTGCCGACATGGCGCGTCAGCAAGGACACACGGACCTAGCCCATGAGCTTGCGCTAGCGGAAACCTAATCGTTCCCCAGTACCTCGCCGCTCAGAATGCGGCGGGCAGTGGCGGTGTTGGTGGCCAGCGGGACGTTATGAACGTTGCAGGCCCGCATCAGCGTTTGGATGTCAGGGTCGTGCGGGTGTTTATCGAGCGGATCGACGAAGAAAAAGACCGCCTGCACCGTGCCTTCGATCACTTCGGCGGCAATCTGAACGTCGCCGCCGAGGGGGCCGGAAAGATAGCGGTGCACCGTAAGGCCCGCTTCCTCCGAGAGCAGGGACCCGGTGGTGCCCGTCGCCACCAGTTCAAACTGAGCCAGCGCATCTTTGTGTTGTAAGGCAAAAGAGATCATCTCGGCCTTTTTGCCGTCGTGGGCAATCAAGGCAATTTTACGAATGGGATCGGCAGGCATGGCAGCGTCGTTGGGAAAAGGTGCCGCAATATATTCATTGATGCCGACTGGTGTGGGGGTTATGTCGGCTGTTGGCATCGGGATTATTGGCTGCGCCTTTTGGTTGCCAGCCATGCGACGCGCCAGGGCACGTCGCTACGGGATCATCAACACACGCACCGTTTCTCCCATTCCCCCTTTCCCATATTTCCCCATTCTCAAATTCCTCTTTTCCTGCATCCTCTTTTCCTCCTATCTTTCCTACTCCGCTTCCTAGAAGAACACAGACGCTATGGCCTCGCAGCATTCGGATCCACTGGTAGGACAACAGATTGGTCGGTATGCCATTCAGTCTGTGCTGGGGCGGGGGGGCATGGGTGTGGTGTACAAGGCCTACGACACCGGCCTCGACCGCACCGTGGCGATCAAAACCATCACGGCCCACCTTGCCGAGGATAGTCAGTTTATCCGCCGCTTCTGGACCGAGGCCAAGGCGATGGCCAAGCTGGAGACGCCGCACATCGTGAATGTGTACGACGTGGACGAGACGCCGCACGGGCTGTGGATCTTGATGGAATATGTGGAAGGCCAGTCGCTCGGCGAACGCATCAAAACGGGCGGTCCTTTGTCGTGGAAAGAGGCGCTGCCTATCATTGAGCAAACGCTGCAAGGGTTTCGCTATGCCCACGAACGCGGGGTGCTGCACCGCGACGTGAAGCCGAGCAACGTGATGGTGACGCCGCGTGGGATGGTCAAAATCATGGATTTCGGTCTCGCCAAGGTGCATTCGGGCGAAAGCACGATGACGGTAGGGACGGGCGGGACGCTCTATTATATGGCCCCGGAGCAGGTGAAAGGGCTCTCTCACGTGGATGCCCGCAGCGACCTCTATTCATGGGGAATGAGCTGTTATGAGATGCTGACGGGCGACATCCCGTTCGACAAATCGGAGAGCCAGTTCTCCATCATGAATGCCATCATCAATGGGGAGTACCACAAGCCGCTCAACTTCCCGGCAGATGTCCCAGTGGCCTTGCAAGCGTTGATAAAGAAAGCCCTTGCGCTTGACCCGGAAGCTCGGTTTCAGAGTGCCGACGAAATGCTGGAGGCACTGGCGGCGTTTGTGCGTGGGAAAGAGGGAGGAGAGGCCGTTCGGGTGTCTACGGTTGTACCCGAGGCGCCGGTACCCGCTGCTGATAAAAAGCCACAGCCTGCGTCGGAGCCTTCGTCATCAAGCGACAAAAAGAACAGGAAACCGCTCGTGGGGGCAGTTATTGCGCTGGTGGTGGTTTTGGGCGGGGCGTGGTGGCTGTGGGGCGACACACTGCTTATGTATTTAAACTCGGACATGGCCGATCACAACCGCCTCATCACCACGGAGCCGCCCGGCGCACGTGTGATGGTTAACGGCGTATGGATTGGGGAATCGCCGGTGGAGGTGCCGTTGGACCTGGTGGACTTTAGCGATCAGGTGATGATGGTACACGTCCAGCACGAAGCCTACCGCAACATCAGCACCCGTACGGCAGCACGTAGCCTGCCCCTGCATTTTGCGCTGGAGCCCAGCGGGCGGCTCAACCTGAACATTGCCCCTCCCGATGCCCAGGTCTTGCTGAATGGGGAGCCGCTGGAGCGTACGCGGTGGTCGGATGTGGAGGTGACGGTGGGAAGCCATCAACTCACGGTTTCGCAGCCCGGTTTTGAGACCGTCGAGCGCATGGTGGAGGTGCAGCAAGGCATTATGCACCCGGTTGAAGTGCGGCTCCCTCCGGTGGAACGAGGGCGCAACCCGGTCATTGAAGGCTTGTTAACACCGGGACAGCAACCGCCACCACCGCCCAACCAGGCACCGGGCACATTGGAAATCATCGCACGGCCCTGGGGCGACATTTACGTTGATGGCACGTTGCACCGGGAAGGGTGGGACCGGATTTTCAGCATTGAACTGCCGCCGGGAACGCACATCGTGCGCCTCGTGCATCCGCAGCTTGGAGTTTTCGACGAGGTCTTAACCCTTTCCTCGGGCGAGACCTTTCGTATTGATGTCGACATGAACGATCTGTAACCGATGTGAAGGAGAACGCCATGAAGTACCTGTTGGCTTGTTTGGGAATGCTGTTTCTGTGCAGCAGCGGTTCCGTATACGCGCAGCGCGGCGGCAACTGTGGGCGGTATGAAGATGCCCGTGAGCAGTATATCGTGGGTGCGTTTGATGACGCCATTTTTATGGCCCGCCAGTGCATCGACAACCCGCCCGAACTCACACGCGAGGCGATGCAGTACCTCTATCCGCTCCTCGTACAGGCCTACCTGGCCCAACCCCAGCGTGACATGGCGCGGGCGTCGATCCGCGAATTACACACCGCCCTGCCCGACTATCGCCCCGACCCGATCCAGGACCCGCCCTCGTATCACAAGCTGTTCTCCGAAGTCCTTGCCGACATCGCCGATCCGCCCATTCCCGCAGCGCCGCCCGCTACCGATGCCGTGCTGCTATATTTTGATACGCGGGAGTTGAATATCGACCAGGAAGTGGCGGTGCCGCGCATCGAGCCGCAGCTTCAGCGGGCGCTCACGCTCGAAGGCTTTGCCTTCACCAACCAGCCCGACCACGCCGATTTTCTGGTCGAACTGAACGCGGCCACGCGGGCCGGGGTGGAGCGCTACGGGCGGCACAGCGCCTACGCCGACCTCATCATCACGGTCATCAATCCCCGCAATGGACTGGAACTGTACAAAGCCACGGTGCAGGATGTGCAAGGTCGTAATGGGAGCGACTACACCGATGCGGGCCTGCGGGCCCTTTCCGCCGTGGCGGCAGGTTTCCGGCAGGAATACCTCGGTGAACTCGTCGATCAACTGCGGCACGAAGCCCGCTAGGCCGCCGTAGCCAGGGGCTTCGCCATCGGTTGCCACGTGCCAAACAGGTCTTCCAACACCTCGCGGCGGTAGCTGAAGATCTCGTCGAGTTGCTTGCGCACCATCACGGCGTGGGCCACGGAGCCGAGGGGGCCAAGTGGCAGGGCATAATGGATCAGGTCTTCCACCTCTACGCCGCCATCGATGGCGCGGAAGTGGTGCTCGTGATGCCACAGGCTATACGGCCCAAACCGCTGCTCGTCGACAAACCGGTACGGGGCTTCCACATGCGTGATCTCGGTCGTCCAACGCACGGGGATTTTGAACATCGGACGTACCGTGTAGGTCACAATGGCACCCGGATACATCTCTTCCGGCGGCTCATTGGTGATCTGGAAGTCAAGCCACTCGGGCGTGATTTGCCGCAGGTTACGCGGGCTGGAGAAGAACGCCCACGCTTCGTCGAGCGAAATGGGCAGGCGCTGGATGGTATGGAGACGGTGTATTTTTTTCATGAGGTATGGACACGATAGCCATCGACACAACAGGGATTTTACAACGACCAAGGTAGGGCAGCGTATCCTTTTCCAACGTTACATGGTTGTTATTTGAGGGGGCACCGTAGGGGCGGGGTCAAACATGAAACGTAAAACGTGAACTCATTTCCCGACGACTGTGCCTGGCACCCTCACGTTTTACGTTTCACGAGTCTTATGGACCAGCGCTCGGCATTGGCAGCGTAATGACGGCATCGCACAGGGCTTCGACGAGGGGAGCGGCGTGACTGGCAAGAAGGACGAGGCCGCCTTCGTCGCGGAAGTTGGTGACCAATCCGGTGGCAGCTTCGCCGCTTTCGGTGTCGAGGCCGCGGAAGGGTTCGTCCATCAACAGCAGGTGGGGCTTAGCGACGAGCGCGGCGGCGAACTGGGTTTTTTGCAGCATGCCGCTTGAATAGGTGCCGATGAGGTTGTGCCGCCGTTCGTCGAGTAGCACCTGGTCAAGCATATGGTCGATGTGGGCGGGGCTTGTGTCGGTCCATTGGCCTCGCTCGCGCACGATCCATTGCAGCAGTTCGACGGCGGTGAGATGCTGCGGCAGTCCCGGCTCGGCATATACCAACCCGACGTGCTGCAGGTATTGATAGGGCGCGGCATGGATGTCGAGGTTGCCATATCGGATCGTGCCTGCCGTTGGGTAGGCTACGACGGAAAGAAGCCGTAGCAGCGTGGTTTTGCCAGAGCCGTTGGGTCCTACGAGCCCGGTGACGGTGCCGGGCGCAAATGTCCAGTTTACATTCTCGATCACAAACGGCCCCTGGGCATAACGTTTCGAGAGGCCGTCGAGGATGAGCGGTTCAGGCATAGTGTTTCGGGTGACGGGCTTCATGGGCGTAGGTGAGCAGAACAGCCGCCGCAGCGGCCAGCAACACATCGAGCAACGTCCATGCGAGGACGTCGACGAAGGAGAGGGCATCGGACAACGCAGCCAGCCCACCAAGGCTTAGCACAAGCGGAGCGGCCCAACGCAGGTTCAGGAAGACGCGGGTCCACATCCAGTCGCGCACGGACTGCCGCCCGAGTTGAAAGGGGAGCGGCGAAAGCATGGGCGTGGCATGAAATCCAGCCGCGGCATTTTGGATGAGCAGCAGCAAGAACAAGAACGTGGCGATATGGACAGGCGGGGCCGCGCGGTAGACCAAGATCCACAAGACCCCATGTGCGAGGGCCACGAAGCGTCCAAGTGGCAGGCGGCGGTCGAATTGGCGCAGGCTGGCCCACACGGCAGGCCGCCAGCGTGTCGGGACCCAGTAGAGGGAATGATAAGGCACGGGGGCCCGGCCCGAACGGCTGCGGCCGCCCACACTGACAAAGATCTCGCTGTAAAACGCATTGGTAGAATAAAACGGTCGGTCGTACTGCCGGGCCCGCATTGCCAGTCGCGCGGATGCCCACAGCAACACCGCGGCACCGGGCCCCCAGCCCCACCCCGTGGCGCTGACGTAGGCACTTGAGACCAGCGCGGCGAGGGCGATGACAAACAGTGTCTGGGTGACGAGCATGGACGGCACCATGCCTTCGGGGACCGAATAGCCGTAGCCCGTCTCGTCTCGGAACGCACGGTACCACCGGCCTTTTTTGCGTTCGTGCCATGCCTGCGACTCGGGCCCAATCGCGCCGTAGCGTTCCAAACTTAGCATCGCCGTGCCGAGCACAATGAGGGCCATATCCAGCAGGGCTTTCCCTTTGTTCCACAGCGCGGCACCGGGGGTTTTACTATCCGCAAATGCCAGCAACAGCCCCAGGATACCAAACACGATCAGGAGCGGACGCAGCCGCTGCATCTGATGTGCCAGCAAACGGGGCGGGGCAATGTTTAGCCGTTGAATGAGAGGACGCCGGGGATCGGGGAGCAGCAGGTGCGGTGTCATTACCACAAACGCTGCTGACCCGATCAAGGCTGCGTAGCGCAGCAGCCGCACACGCTCGGTGAGGTCTGCCTCAAGCCCGGTGAGTAAGCACAGATAGCCCAGCACAGCGGTAAGCAACACATAAGCGATGCGCGTACGGGGGGAAGAAGGGGTCAGGGAGGGCAACGGGCAGCGGTGTGGTCAATCGATGAAACGGCGGGGCAATACGAGGAGGATGTGCTCAGGATGCAGGATGTTCGTCCACATACCGCTGCAGCACGGGGCGGGCATGTTTAACACTTTTGAGATACCACCACGCCCGGAGGGCCGTTAGCCGCTGCGCCGAGAGATCGCCGTGGAAGCCCTGGCGCTGGATACGGTCGCACTGGGCATGATACAGGCTCACCGCTGCTGCCACCGAAATGTTGAAGCTCTGCGTAAACCCCGGCGTGGGGATGATGCAGCGTTGGTCGGACAGGGCGAGCAGGTCGGGCGTCACGCCGTTGAGTTCATTGCCAAAAACCAGTGCCGTCTTCTGCGTAAAGTCGATTTCGGCGATGGGGACGGCGGTGTCGTCGAGGTGGGTGGCGACAATGTGGTAGCCGCGTGCCTTCAGGTATTCCACACCGGCGGCGGGCGTTTCCCAGGTGTAAACGTCGAGCCATTTATCTGCGCCTTGGCTCGTGCGGGCGGAGTGTTTGTAGATGGCGTCGTGCGTGATGATGTGAAACGGCTGAAAGCCCAACGCTTCGGCGGTGCGCATCACGGCGCTGACGTTGCCCGTGTTGATGAGGCCCTCCACCACCGTCGCCACCGTGTACGTGCGCCCGGCCAGCACCGCGTCGATGCGCGCCTGCCGCCGTTCGGAGACATAAGGCGTGAGGATGTCGAGGAGCGTCTCGGGGGTCCACCTCCGCCCGTCGATTTCGAAACGGTGGTTTTCGGGCAGCGCACCGAGGGCGTCGGTGAGCAGCGTCTCCATCACCTGGGCGGCGTTTTTGGTGTCGTCGGTGGTCATGCTTAGGGCGTACGTGGGGACGGGGCGGCTATGTACGAACCGAAGGCAGGAGGGTTCACCTATTTAACGAGCGTCAGCCGTCCCGCACCCTGAAAGAGGTCGCCGCCAACAGCACGTGCCTCCACCCGGTATACATACATCCCCGATGGCAGGTCGGCCAGTTCCAGTTGGATTTCTTGCTGGGCTCCTGCGGCCATCGAGCCCTGGTTCCACACGTCCACCTGCCGGCCCAACATGTCGTACAGGCGAACAGTGACCGTGGCGGATGCGGGCAGGTCGAAGCGTACGGTTGTTACCGGGTTGAACGGGTTGGGATAGTTGCCGTTGAGGGCGAATGCGGTGGGCAGGTCCGCGTGTTCGGTGTCGGTGAGGGTGCTGCGGGTGACTTCCATCGTAGCGGTAGGGCCCGTCACTTCCACGGCGGTGTCAAACGTAAGGACGCGGTGGTATAGCGTAACCGTCGCGCCTGTTGCTACGCCGTTGGCCGTCAAAAGCGTGCCCAGTGCTCCAAACTCAAGCGCCGTTTCGAGGTTGATGCCCACGTTTTCATCAAACAGCAGCGTGGCGAAGTTTTCGTCGAGCGAAAGCTGCCACGTGTATTCGAGCGGCTGCCCTTCGGGGTCGCTGCCGGGGTTCCACGCAATCATCAGGAGCGCTGCCGGGTCGCCTTCAATAAGCACGTCGCTGCCCGAAAGCGGGCTGGTAATAACCGCTGCCGTTGGTGGCTGGTTGGTATCGATGACGGTGATGGTGAAGGACTGGGCATTGCTGTCGGTGCCGTCGGAGGCTACCAACACCACATCGTGCGTCCCGATGTCGGCGCGGTTGGGTGTTCCGGTCAAGGTCGCCGTGGCGGTTTTGCCCGGGATAAAGGTGAGCCAAGTGGGCAGTTGGGTCGCGGACAGCGTCTCGGCATCGTCTTCCACGTCGTTCGTTTCGATGGCGTAGGTGTAAGGCTCGGTCACGTTCACCTCCGTCACGGGCGTACTCGTGAAAACGGGGGCGTCATTAACAGGCGCAATGGTGAGCGTGACGGTACCCTGGGCGGTTTGTCCGTCTTCATCTTGCACGGTATAAATGAAGGAGTCTGTCCCAAAAAAGTCAGGGTCCGGCGCATAGTCTACCGCATTGCCATTGATCACAGCGGACCCGTTGGGCGGGTCGCTGACAGCGGCCAGCGATAAGTCACTCGTGCCTGTGTCGTTGGCAAGGACGTTGAGCGTGGCGCTGGTGTCTTCATTGAGTGTGGCGGTGTCATTGGTGGGGACCGGCGCATCCACCGTTGGGTCGATGGTAAAGGTGTGCACCGTCCATTCCGAGACGTTGCCGTCGTCGTCCTGCACGCGGACGCTAAAGGTGTAATCGCCCGGGGGAAGGTTGTTGAACGTGATGGACGTGCCATTGGTGAGGGCCGACCCGTCTTGTGGCCCTTCGAGCATCCATTCATAATCGTCTACGTCGACGGAATCGGGAACCGTCCAGGAAAAAAAGACAGGGCCAGCGCCTACCGTGTCGGCGGGTGCTTCGGTGAGAGTTGGTGGCGGCAGTGGATCTTGGGCAAAAGCCTGGTTGGCAAACCCTAGCACATACAGACTGCCCAACAGTACAAGGCAACAAGCGAAATAGCGTAACATAGGGGATGATGGTTAGGGTACTTCGAGAAGGGAAGGATTATTTACGTTCATCTACCTCTAATAACGCAAAATATTGAGAGGATACGAGAATCGTTGGGTAAAATAGGGGCGCGTATCATCGGAATGAAGGGAAACGGGGGAGGCTTCTGAACACGAAGGGGCAACGTGCCGAACCTCCCCGCGCCTCAGGCATAGCAGCGCGCATGGTACGCACTCACCCATCCCTTAGTCTTTTATGAATCTCACCGATAAAGTCGTCGTCGTCACCGGGGCCAGCAGCGGCCTTGGGGTAGAATTTTCCAAGTTGCTCGTTGCCAAAGGGGCTATTGTCTACGGGCTGGCGCGGCGGCTGCAGAAGCTGCAAGCGTTGCAAGACACCCTCGGCGACGGGTTTCACCCCGTGGCGTGCGACGTGCGCAGCGAGGGCGATGTGAAGGCAGCCTTCAGCGATATCATCCAGAAAGCCGGGCGCATTGATGCGCTGGTCAACAACGCAGGATTGGGGCAGTTTGGGCCGGTAGACGAACTCACACTGGAAGAGTGGGAGGTACAGATGGACACCAACCTGCGTGGCGTCTTCCTGTGTACCCGCGAGGCGGTGCCTCCGATGAAGCAGCAAAATGCCGCTACCGGCTTTGGCGGGCACATCGTTAATATTGCCTCCATCGCCGGGCTGATTGGCAATCCTCACATTGGGGCCTACAATGCCACCAAGTTTGGGCTCCGGGGCTTCAGCGAGTCGTTGATGAAAGAGTTGCGCGACGACGGCATCAAGGTCTCGTGCATCTATCCCGGCTCCGTCGAGACGGAATTTGCGAGCGTGGCTGGTGCCCGGCCTTCGTCTTCCACCCATCGTATGCAGCCCGAAGATGTGGCGGCCACCGTGGTTCATGTGCTGGAAGGTCCCGATAACTACCTGATCTCGGAAGTGGTGATGCGTCCACTGCGGCCCCGGGGGTAATAGTAAGAGGCTGTTCAGGTTGATGCCTTTGGACTGCGTAAGGGCCTTTTGGGCGCCTTGCCCTTCGTGTTTTTGGCCCGTAGCGCTGCTACGAACCGCAAACCCGACGAGCAATCCCCCTCAAAAGTCCTCTTGCTCGCCTACAAATTCAAAACCTGAACAGCCTCTAAGCACATCTTGCGCCCTGCCGGTGCAGCCAGTATACTTCCCGACACGTAGCAATCAGACGCACAACAGATGATGGAACGGCGGGATTTTCTTAAGAAGGCGGCAGTGGGTGCCGCTGCTGGAACAGCCCTCACAGGATGTGGCAGTGATGCCAGCGAAAGCGGTGTCCCCAACGTGCAGGCACGCCCCACGGTGCGTTGGCGGCTCGCGTCCAGCTTCTCGCGGTCGTTGGACACCATCTACGGCGTCGCCGAAGTTATGGCCGAACGGCTACGGGCCCTCACCGATGACAAATTTCAGATTCGCACGTATCCGGGGGGTGAACTTGTGCCTGCGCTGGAGGTGCTGGAGTCGGTACAAAAAGGCACGGTGCAGATCGGGCACAGCGCCAGCTATTACTACATCGGCAAAAACCCGGCGCTGGCGTTCGATACCACGGTGCCGTTTGGTCTCACCGCGCGGCAATACAACGCGTGGGTGTACCACGGCGGGGGCATGGACCTGCTGCGGCCTATGTTTTCGGACTTCAACATTATCAACTTTCCGGGTGGCAATACGGGCATGCAGATGGGCGGCTGGTTTCGCGAACCCATCGATGGCCTCGCCGACCTGCGTGGTGTGCGGATGCGCATTCCCGGTCAGGGTGGACGGGTGATGGATGCCCTCGGTGTGACGGTGCAGCAAATCGCCAGCAGCGAAATCTACCCCGCCCTCGAACGGGGCACCATCGACGCGGTGGAATGGGTGGGGCCGTACGACGATGAAAAGCTGGGCTTTCACAAGATCGCACAAAACTACTACTACCCCGGCTGGTGGGAGCCCGGCCCGGCGCTTACGTTTTATGTCAACCAGGACGCCTGGGACGCGCTGCCGGTGGGGTACCAGCAGGCGTTAGAAGTGGCCTGCCACGAAGCCAGCGCCCTCATGCTCGCGAGCTATGATGCCAAAAACCCCGCTGCCCTGTCGCGGCTCGTAGCCGAAGGCATCAGCCTGCGCCCGTTCTCGACGGACATCATGCAGGCCGCCCGCACGGCCGCCACCGACCTCCTTGCCGCCGACGCCGACAACGACCAATACCGCACCTTATACGATGCGTATGAGCAGTGGCGTATTTCCTCGTACCGCTGGTTCAGCCTCGCGGAGCGGAGCTATGCGGCGTTTGCCTACGACAACGTTTGAGAGAATGGGGATGCGTATGTGTGGGCGATGGCCGTAACGACGTGCCATGGCACGTCGCAGGGTTGGCCATACGGACGATGAAAAAAATGACACGGGCGCAGCCCGTACCTGACCACATAATGACGCAGGCCCCGCCTGCCCAGACAACCACAAACCCATGCCCCGTTCCATCGGAGTCTACTGTTCGTCCAGCAACCGCGTGGGAGCCGTGTATTTTGCAGAGGCCGAGGCACTGGGGCAGTTATTGGGTGCGCGGAACGACACGCTGGTCTACGGCGGGGGCAACGTGGGACTGATGGGCGCGTTGGCGCGGTCGGTGCATGCCCATGGGGGGCGCGTCGTCGGCGTCATCCCAGAGGCATTAAAAGCCCGCGAAGGCGTGGCGTACGATGTGGCCGACGAACTCATCACCACGCAGACCATGCAGGAGCGCAAGGCGCTCATGTTCAGCCGCGCCGAAGCGTTTATCGTGCTGCCCGGCGGGTTTGGGACGCTGGAGGAGTTTTTCGAAGTGCTGACGCTGCGGCAACTCGGTTATCATCAATGCCCGATTGCGTTGGTCAACACCAATGGGTTCTACGATCCGTTGCTGGCGTTATTCAAACACTTATATGCCGAGCAATTCGCCTTTCCCGGCGCACAGGCGGCGTACCACGTAGCGCCAACGCCTGCCGCGGCCCTGGCATACATTGATAGCTCTTTTTAGAAAACCGTTCGTCCGGCACACATCCTAAACGGACACCGGCCCGAAGGCTTCGACGGTTTGCAGCGCCCCTTCCAGGTCGCGAATGAGGTCGCCGACGGCTTCCAGACCAATCGACAGTCGCACGCCGCCTGCGTGAATGCCCATTTCTTGCTGTTCTTCGAGCGGGATCGGCGCGTGGGTCATGCTGGATGGATGTTCAACCAGCGTCCGCACGTTGCCCAGGCTCACGGCCAGCGTTACCGTGTAGGCATGTTCGGCGAGGTGGTTGATGAAGCGGATGCCTGCATCGCGTTGCTCTTCTAGTGTGTCTCCTGCCAACTCGAAATAGATCATCAGACCCGGCGCGAAGGTGCCGTTGTAGTCCACCATCTGACGCTGTGCGATGGCATACCCCGGATGGGTTTCGAGTCCCGGATACGAGACCGAGGCTACAGCTGGATGATCGTGTAGAAAACGCGCAACCGTGCGTGCCGACGCCTGCGCCTGTTGCATCCGTACCATCAGGCTGGGCAACCCGTAGGTCAGAATGCTCCACGCCGAACGCGGCGAAAGCACGGCGCCAAAGTCCTTGCGGTAGAGCAACAGCGCATCATGGTGCGAGGCCGGACCAATCACCACGCCGCCCATGTCCGTCCCAAACCCCGAGATGCCCTTCGTGAGGCTATGCACCACAAAGTCAGCGCCCCATTCCAGCGGGCGCTGGCAGTAGGGCGTGGCAAAGGTGTTGTCTACCACAAGGAAGATGCGTTGCTCAGTAGGTCGGGTGTCATTTATTGCCGCGATGCGCTTTGCGAGAGCCGCGATGTCCAGAATCACCATCGTGGGGTTGACGGGCGTTTCCAGATACACCACCCGGGTTTCGGGCCGCACCAGCCGCAGCAACACGTCGGGGTCGGTGAGGTCGGTCGGGCTTACGCTGATGCCCTGGCGGGGCAGCCAGTTGTTCATCAGCGAGTGGGTGCAGCCATAGAGGGCACGGTGCGTGATGAGGTGGTCGCCGGCCTGCATCAGCACGCCCAGCGCTGCCGAGATGGCCGCCATACCCGAAGCAAAACTAACCGCCATCTCGCCGCCTTCGGCCAGGGCCAGGCTTTCTTCGAGCAGGTCCTTGTTGGGCTCCCGCAGGCGGTCGTAGATGTAAATGTGGGCATCGGGTTCGCCGTGATGGGCGTATTCCTGAAAGCCCTGCGCCCCCCGCCCGGTTGAGTCGAGCCGGAACGTCGTGGAGGTAGAGATCGGGGGGACAAGATGGTGCCCGTATTCCCAGGCATCAGACTGCATCCGCCCGTGAATCAGGCGGGTAGTAGGGGCATAGCTGGTTGCTTTATCTGGCATGGTTGCTCTCGGTTCAGGCGTTTACATCGGGAAGCGGTAAACGCGTTTCGTGTTTGACGGTGGACAGCACAAACGACGTGCGAATGCGGTCGACGTTGGGAATGGCGGCGAGTTTGTGCAGCAGGAAGTCTTCGTACTGCCCGATGGAGCCGAACACCACCTTCATCAGGTAGTCGCTCTCGCCCGTCAGGTGGTAGCACTCCAGCACTTCATTCAGCGCCGAGACCTGATCGCGGAAGGCTTCTACCTTTTTCACCTCATGGGAGGCGAGCGAGACGGTCACAAACGCGGTCGTTCCCAGTCCCACCTCTGCGGGGTCTACCAGCGCGACGAAGCCCCGTAGCACCCCGCGCTGCCGCAGCTTGCGCACCCGTTCGAGCGTAGTCGCTGGGGCCAAACCCAACTGCCGCGCCAACTCGGCGTTGCTCATCTGGCCGTCCTGCTGCAACAACGTTAAAATTTGATGGTCAACGTCGTCGTTCATTTGGAATTATGACGCAATAAATGGGCTATCGTTTGGTGAACGATACAAAATTATATCTATTGTTCAAAAATAAAAAGATTTGGGCAAATAAAATTCATAAAGATGGGGTGGAAGGAGGAGACTGGATGGTAAGCTTGCGTTGGCTTACCATGGCACAGAACGTTTTGGCGACCGCATCCACCCACCGATATCCATTTGATGTATGATGACGATTGACGTAGAAGCGGAATATCAGCAGCTGGCTACCTTTTTTGACGAAGCGGCTGCGTTCTTGGATGACGGGGATAACCGCCTGTTTGCGCGTGTGCCCGAGGTGTCGGGATGGTCGGTGGCGCAGCAACTGTTTCATAGCTGGAAGGCGGGTGGGCAGATGCTTAAGGCGGCGCTCATGCTGTATCACGGGCGTGGTCCCATCGACCACGATGCCGACGGCCCCAATCGCATCGGGCGTATTGTGCTGACGCGGGGACGTTTTCCCCGTGGCGAAGCCCAGGCTCCTGCGGCGCTGGTGCCTCCGGAAGAACTTACCCGTGCGGAGTTGCAGATGGCCGCGCATCGCAGCCACGCTACGTTCGAAAGTCTCAACGGCTTGTTGCCCTCGCTGGCAGAGGTGCCAGGGCGGTTTGCCCATCCCTACTTTGGGCCGCTTACGGCGACGGAGTGGGTGCGGGCGGCGCGTATTCACTCAGACCATCACCTTGCCATTATTCAGGATATCGTGCGCGAAGCAGGAGTCTAGGGAAGGGCGCAAGGGAGACAGGTGCTGACTTTTAGGACAAGCTATGACGGCTGCTGAATATCATCTTGTCACCCAACGGACGGCGCGGTATCACGTGCTGGAGCCGGTGGGAGAAGTGCGCGAGGTGTGGATGGTGCTGCATGGCTACGGGCAACTGGCCGCGTATTTTCTGCGGCATTTCCGCCCGGTAATGGATGAAAACCTGTTGGTGGTGGCCCCGGAGGCCCTGTCGCGTTTTTATTTCGACCAGCAGAGTGGGCGGGTGGGGGCGGCCTGGATGACGCGCGAAGACCGCCTGCACGAGATCGACGACTATGTGGCGTACCTGGATGCCGTGGCCGCCGCCGTCACGCAACCGTTGGATCGCTCCGTGCCTGTGAACGTCTTCGGCTTTTCGCAGGGAGCGACGACGGCGTGCCGGTGGGCGGTGATGGGCAAAACGCCCGTGAAGCGGCTGGTGATGTGGGGCGGGTGGCTGCCACACGACCTCGACTATGCCCAACATGCGCCTGCATTGCGTGAAAAAGACCTCACCTTTGTGGTGGGCACCGAGGATGAGTATGTCACTCCCGAACGCCTCGCTGAGCAAAAGGCCCTGCTCGAACAGCACAACCTTCCCTATCGCCTGCTGATGTTTGAGGGGGGGCACCGGCTTCATGCCGAAACCCTGGCGCAGGTCATGGACCGCTAGCGCACCTCGATTTGTGCGGTTTCGGAGACTTCGGCATCGAATAGCCCGCCGCGCCGCAGAATCAACTGGTCGCCGCGCCGCGCCCGTCCACCGTGGGCCCTTGAAGACAACAAGACACGCTGCCCATCGACAGCCTGGGCACCCCGAACAGTGAAATACAACTCGCCCCGCAGGATGCCCTGCGCGTTGCGGGAGGATAGGATGGTGCCGCCTGCTGCCGAACCCTGGCGCAGCACCACGCGCCCGTTTACCACCACGTCTTCTGCCACCACAAGCGGCACGATTCGTCCTTGCTTGTAGTTTTCGCCAGAGTTAAGCATTTGAACGAGCCGCACCTTCACGGGGGTACCCTCGGGTAGGGTGATTATGGTAGAGGTAGCAGCCGGAGGGGGCGGCGGTTCAGATGAGGGGGCGGGTGGCGTGTTCGCAGCGGGTGTTGCGGGAGCGGTCGGCTCAGGCGTGGGCTCAGAAGCCGGAGGTGTGGAAGGGATGGCTGGAGATGCCCCCGGCGATTCAGAGGCAGGGGTGGCGGCAGACGGTGCCGCGTCTGTTGGCGGTGGTTGTTCGGCGGGTGCGTCCGGTGTTGATGCCGCGCTAGGTGGCGGGGCCTCTGCTACGGGTGGCGCAGGTTGAGGCGGAGCCGGTGTGGGTTCGGGCGAAGGCCACAGGATAACAGCGAGACCAGCGGCGACCAGCAGCGCTCCCAGGCCGGCCATCGCTTTTGCCCAGCTTCGCTTTTTCGGTTCCGGCGATGCCGCAGCCAGGGCCGGAGCCGTGTGCGTCTTGTCGAGGGGCGCTTCAATGAAGGGGGCCGTCTGGGTCGGGGCGATGGCGGCCAGGTGTTCGTTTTTGTCGAGGGCGGCGCGGAAGGCGGCGGCGGTCTGGAACCGCGCTGCGGGGTCTTTGGAGAGGGCTTTTAAGATGGCGGCTTCGACGTACTCCGGGATGTGGGGCGCGAACTGGCGGGGCGGGGGCGGGGGCACTTCCACCTGGGCCCGCATGAGTTGAAAATCGCTGGTGCTGTCGAAGGGTACCTGCCCCGTCAGCATTTCGTAGAGCAGGATGCCGAGTGCATAGATATCAGAGCGCTGGTCGCCACCTTCGCCGCGTACCTGCTCCGGGGCCATATACTTCAGGCTACCGACGGCGCTGCCTACCTGCGTCATCCGTGCGGCGCCCAGCACCCGCGCGATACCGAAGTCCATCACTTTCGCCGGACCGGCGGTGCTTAGCATCACGTTGGCGGGTTTGATGTCGCGGTGGACGATACCGAGCTGATGCGCATGCTCAATGCCCGCCAGCGCCTCGAAAAAGAGCGACAGGGCTTCCTCGGTCGCCATCGCGCCGGTGCGTGCCAGGCGGTCGTCCAGCGGCTCGCCCGGGATATATTCCATGACGATCAGGAGGCCGCCATCGTGTTCCAGCAGGTTGTAGACGGTGGCGACGTTGGGGTGGTTGAGCCGTGCCAGGGTCACCGCCTCGCTCCGAAACCGTTCGGCGATCTCAGGTTTTTCGGCCAACTCGGGGCGCATCACCTTCAGGGCAACTTCGCGCTGAAGCATCCGGTCGCGGGCTTTAAAGACGGCACCCATGCCGCCTTGCCCTAGCTTTTCAAGGACCTCGTAGGTGCCAATCGTTTGGCCGACCATGGCGCACAGGGTTGTCATACAGAGGAGAGAAGACTAAGGTAGGTGTTGAGGAGGAACTGCACAATGTTGGGACGTGGGAAGGGCGATGAGGGAAGCGGGTATGAGGGAAAGCCGTATTTTGGAAGTGGCTGGCTCATCACAACCTCATTCGCTACCTCATGGAGACACAGTTACGCTGGGACGTCATCGCGGCGGCCCGGGCCCTCAACCAACGCGGGCTGAACCAGGGCACCTCGGGCAACATCAGCGTGCGGCACGGCGGCACGGTGTTGATCACGCCTACCGGCCTTGCCTTCGACGACCTGACACCGGAGCATATCGCGGCGATTGATTTGACCGGAACGGTGGTTAAGGGCACCGCCAAGCCGTCCAGCGAGTGGCGGATGCACACGGGTATTTATCGGGCGCGGCCCGACGTGCAGGCGGTGGTGCATGCGCACCCGCCCCACACAACGGCGCTGGCGTGTCTGCGACAGGACATCCCGCCGTTTCATTACATGGTGGCTGTCGCTGGAGGCTCCTCCATCCGCTGCGCCCCGTATGCCACCTACGGCACGGCTGAACTGGCCGAGGCCGCGGTACAGGCCTTACACGAACGCACCGCCTGCCTGCTGGCAAACCACGGGCTGCTCACCATCGGCATCACGTTAGACAAGGCGATGTATGTGGCGCAGGAGGTGGAAACGCTGGCGCGGCAGTATCTGTTGGCGTGTCAGGCGGGCACTCCCGTCTTGCTCAGCGAGGCCGAAATGGACGACGTGTTGGATCGGTTTGCCGACTATGGGAAATAGACGGGCGGTCGCATGAGGAAGGGCAATAGCATCGCCGGCCAGGGTCGCCACGGGGGGCGACCCCTACGGGAGCCATGAACGGTCCGATTCCCTATCCCCCAAACCACTTCCCTCATTCCTCATCCCGCTTCCCTCGCTGTTGCCGGGCGTGGGCGCGGGCTTCGATCTGCTCAGCGATGTCGGGGTAGTGCGTGAGGATACGGTCGAAGATTTCCTTGTCGAGGCGGTACAGGTCGCAGAAATCGGTGGCGCGGACGGTGGCGGTGCGGCGGGTGTCGGTGACGAGCGCAATCTCGCCGAAGAAGTCACCGGCAGTCATGGTCGTGTAGACGGTGTTGCCATCGGGGGCGACGGCCTCGGCGGTGCCGTGGGCGATGAAGTACATCTCGCGTCCGGGATCGCCGCTGCATACAATGGTGTCGCCGGGCATAAAAACGACGGGCTTCATTTGCAGCGCCACCTCGCGGATAAAGGCATCACTTGCGCCCTGAAACAGCGGCACGCTTTCGATGATGTCACGCTTCAGGTGCATCGAAACCTCGGTGCTGAGGCTGGGTGGCAGGGAGCGCAGGATGGTGGATTCATCGTAGAGCAGCCGGTTTTCCCAGAGATAGTCGTGGTAGGCGCGAATGCGGTGCTGGAGGTCACGCGGCAGGTTGCGGTATTTCATAAACGCCGTCAGACGGTCGCGCTGCTGGATGTAATGCGCCTTGGCCGGGTCGATGTTGGCGATGATGGAAGCGATGTTGCCGATGAGATAGGCATAGACGCCCACGCCCAGCAACATCACGCCGGTGGCATACAGCCGCTGTACACTGCCCGCGGGGACGACATCGCCATAGCCCACGGTGGTCAGCGTAGCGATGCACCAATAGGCGGCGTCGAGGTAGCGGTCGAAGGCAGGAGCCGCCTCGTTGCGTAGCGCCACCCAGCCGCAGGCAATGCCGTGTGCCGAGAGCATCAGCCCGTAGGCGAAGAAGGCGAGGCGCAGGACAGCCGCATTCCGGACAAAGCGGCGGCTCCATCGCTGCATGAGCAGCACCACGCGGTAAATCTTGACGAGCCGCAATAGCAGCAAAGGCGTTAGGCCGAAGAGGGCGTAAAACGGGACCGCTGCAAGGGCGTCAAGCGCAAGGCCGAACCGTGCCCAGCCGCGCTGCATCCCCAGGCCGGGGGTCAGGCTGCGTCCTTCGCGGTAGCGCCAGAGCCGGATCAGCAGGTCGATGGCGAAGACCACAAAGGAAATTGTGGTGCCTATCTCAATGTGCCAGGGCGAGAGGAACGACGGCAGCAGCGCCAGCGGAATAAACAAGGCCGCTGCCGTTGCCACGACCGCCACCAGGATGTCCCACGCCTGAAAAAGCCGTTCGCTGTAGTGCTTCATCGACACGGTGTTGTGGGTTGCTTCAAGGATGGCAATATACAGCGCCCCGCCGGTGTCGATGGCAGGCTCCGAGGTGAGGGGCGCATAAGAACATCCTCCGACCCCGATTTTATCGGGGCCACCTCCCATCAAGGGAGGGGTTTGGTGTGCTTTCCGGTCGTGTTAAAACAGGGTTTTTAGGCTGCCGGAACGAGGAACACGGGCACGGGCGCTTGCAACATGATGCGCTCGGCGGTGCTGCCCAGCACAAACCGTTCGAAGCCCGTATGTCCGTGCGACGTCAGCACCACGAGGTCGATGCCGTGGTGTTTGATGTAATCGACGATGGTGGGCAGGACGCGTCCGCTTTCGACAGCGTGTGTGAGGGGTACCGTGGGGCCTTCGGTTTCCGTGGTCCACTCCTTCAAGGCATCCAGCACGTTTTCCCTGATTTCGGGAAAAATGGGGAGGTAGGAGGTTTGCAGGTCGCCATAGATGGGCGGCAGGTTAAGGTCTTCAAAGACGTGCAAGACATGCAACTGGCTGCTGTCGTACTGGGCCGTCAGGTCTTTGGCAAAGGGCAAGGCCGTCCGGCTGGTCTCGGAGAGGTCGAGCGGAGCGAGGATGGCATCCACCAGTTTGCCCGGAGGCGGGTCGTGCTCCCGCACCGCCAGCACCGGGCACGTCGACCGTCGCGCAATCTCGGCAGCGACGCTGCCCATAAACAGCCGCCGCAGGCCCCGCCGTCCATGCGTGCCCACCACCAGCAGGTCGATGTCGTGCGCTGCCACATAGTCGAAAATGCCCTCCACCGCGATGTCGCCCGCGTCAATCGTGGTCGTGACAGTGAGTCCGGACAAGTCGCGACTGCCGAGCAGTTCGGTCATGCGGGTGTGCAGGCGTTCCTGCAAGTCTTCGTCGGCCTCGTAATATAACTCCGTCACCTCGACGACGTGCAGGATGTGGAGCGCTGCGTCGTAGCGCCGGGCGAGGTACACCGCATGATCAAGCGCTTGCGCGGCGGTGTCCGAGAAGTCGGTGGGGTGCAGGATCTGGTTGAAGGTCAGCATGATCCGGGGTGTTAGAAGTGGCAGCGTTCAGGAAAAGTAAAGTACAGTGTTTTGTATTGAAAACGCTGCCAGTTATGGTTTGATAATGGTGTCGGGGATTTCCGGCAAATTGCATTCTCATACCAACTCCGAGAAATAGCAGTGCATGGGGAAAGTGTCATGCTGAACTTGTTTACTGCGTCAGTCACTTCGTTCGTGTCAGCATTTCTGCTTCTTGCGTTGAGATCCCGAAAGATCCTGAATCAAGTTCAGGACAGGGTTCGGGATGACATCTCCTTTAACGTTGCACCCCAATTCTTCGGAATTGGTATCATGTCATCTCGCTGAGCGAAAGCGAGGAGACACGAGGGCGCAGCCCGACTGACGCCAATAGATCTCTTCTAACTACGCAGAGCTTGCGCACGCTCCCACTCGTCATCGCGAGGAGCACTAGCGACGTGGCGATCTCACCCAGACAGAAAACAGCATCGCAGACGGGGTGAGATCACCACATTCCGCCGGGACGGGATTCGTGATGACGATCAAAAAGGTATTGTGCATAAGTCCTGTACGTTCAAGAATGCGTCATTCCGAGCGCAGTCAAGGGATCTTGTCGGTAGGCAATATTTCCACACGTCGAGATCCCTCACGTTCGTTCGGGATGACGTTACTCGATGAACGCGTTTTTAAACTCGCATTAGGGTTTACGCCACCACGTCTTCCGCATCCGGCGCGGCGGGCTCTACCACCGGAATGAAGTGCTCGGCGATGATGTCTTGCAGCGCCTGTCCCACGGCTTTGCGGTCGGCGTCGGGCGGCGGCGTGTAGGTGCCAAAGGTGACGGTGGCATAGATGACGGGAAGGCCAATTAGCTTGGGCAGGTGCCCACCCAGCGTCATGCCGCCCCACCAGCAGACGGCTTCTTCGGCGGGCAGCGCGTTTTCTGGCGTGCGGTACGACAGCGCAGCATACACAATCGAGCGCTTGGTGCCGATGATGGGGCTCAGGAGCGCCGATTTAAAGCGCAGCAGCCCTTCGCCCCGGCTGGTGGTGCCTTCGGGGAACAGCACCACGCTGTCGCCCCGCGCCAGCGCCTTCTCCATGAGCGCGTTCACACGGGGCACGTCGCTGCGGGTGGTGCGGTCTACGAACACGGTACCCGCAGCCTTCGCCATGATGCCCATCACGGGCCATTGCGCCACCTCGGCTTTCGACACAAACACCACCGGGCGCAGGCTCAGATACAGCAGGATGTCGAGGTAGCTGAGGTGGTTGGAGACGAGAAAAAACGAGCCGTCGGGCAGGTCGCCTGTAATGTCGGCGCGCACGTTGAGGATGCGAATCAGTCCGCCTGCCCACCACAGTTGCAGCCGCTGGCGTGCCCGTTTCGCCCATTCCGCACGGACACGCCCTTCGTCGTGCAGATATGCGAGGTAGCCGATGGGCAGAAAGAACGGGACGAGGAGCAGGTTCAGGAGCAGGATCAGCAGACAGCGCCAGCCGATGCGCAGGCTACGCAGCAGGGAGGAAGAACGCGGCGGTGGGGGCGTCGAGGGTGGCGACATCAAGCAGGACGAGGTAGTCGATGGTCTTAAAGGCACGGTCGATGGCGGGCGCGCTGCACACCGATGCGCCGAAGCTCAGGTACACGCGCATCAGCCGGGGCACGGCGGCCTTGGCAATTTGGCCCACTGGCACTTCCGGCACGCACGCAAAGTCAGGCAGCGCACGCACCCGGATGGTGGGGTGCAGCAGCGACCGATCCGCAAGATAGCGAAAAACGCGATCTCCTTCGGCGGGATCCTGACTCGTCAGCGAACAGCAGCCAAAGAGGTACCGTTTTTCGTTCGCCACGAGGTACGCCCCGATGCCGCGCCACAGCAGATGCAGCACCGGCAGGCACCGATGGTGCTGGGCAATACACGCCCGCCCGAGTTCCACGCCGTCGCGCAAGACGGCGGCAGGCATGTCCGCAAAGTCAAACTCCGTCGCCGAGTAAAACCCCGCGCCGCGCTGGGCCATTTCCTGCGTTTGGAGCCGGTAGGTGCCCACCACCGTCCCCGTTTCGGTTTCTTCGACAAGCAGATGGTGGCACATTCGGTCGAAGGCGTCCTCGTCTTTGCCGGTCAGGTAGGCATGGTCCAGTCCCTCGCCTAGCTCCAGGTTAAAGACCTCATAGCGCAGCCGCAGCAGCGTCTCCCGTTCGGTGAGGGTGGTGGCAAACCGCATCCGGTAGCGCCCGGCTTCCAGCGTGAGGGCGGGCAGCCGGGTGGCGGCACGTTCGGAGGGAGGCGGAGCGTGGAGCAGCATGGCAGCGGGACGAAAGAGGGAGAAAGGCCGTGCGCACGAGGGTTAACGGAGGAAGGTAGCAGAAGGTTTGATGGCGTCCATTACGCCAGCGTCAACAAGGGGTTACCGGGATGTTAGGGACGGTTGCTGCGTTGCTTGTTCTCCGACGTTTTTGGGCAAGAATGGCTAGCGAACAAGAACTTGTTTTGGCAAGTATGTACGGGTATTTTGGTGAGCATACAATGCAGAAAAATTCGTGTTATAGCACATAGGTTGTTTCTGGAATCAAGCTCTCGGCTTCGTACATCAATGTAATATGGAAGAGGAGAAGAAAATTATTGAAGCTGAAAGACGCGTGCTAGAACAGACTTTACGATTTTTCTCGAATGACGTAGAAGCGCAGGCTGAACGCGAACGTTGGGTTGTCGGAGAGTTTCTGTCAAAGCTTGGTATCACCTTTAGCTATGACGAGTTAATCTCGCCACCACAAGCTGATGAAGTGGATGTTGCTTTCCGTGATGCGCGCTTTCAAGTAAAGGAAATATACGATCCTCGTGAGCGCCGCTAT
Organism: Rhodothermia bacterium; assembly: GCA_030428385.1. Classification (GTDB taxonomy): domain Bacteria; phylum Bacteroidota; class Rhodothermia; order Rhodothermales; family JAAAOL01; genus JAUIDY01. The sequence continues at coordinate 53,124 of JAUIDY010000005.1, forward strand.
GCGGAACTCAAAGAGGATTTGAGACGAGCCGAAACAGCGAAAAAGCTTCACGATCTCTATGGAAAGGTTGAAACTCGTGACAACAGATATGTGGATGTACTTCCAATAATCGAAAAATTTGCCTCTGATCCGAAATACACGCCTAGTTGGGCAAGTACCGATCTGCTTTGCTACGTTACACGCACTGATGCAACAATCGAGAAGCCTGCGCAGGTCTCACGAGCACTTCAACATTGGCGCTCTGTGTCATGCCTTTTTGGTTCCAAGCCTATCATTCTAGCGACACAGGTCAATGCTCCCTCTTTCCTGAAAGTGTAATGTTATACCATCTCCGAGAATAGGGAGTGCATTAGGGAAAGTGTCATGCTGAACTCGTTTCAGCATCTCTGCTTCCTGCGTTGAGATCCCGAAACAAGTTCGGGATGACATCAACTTTAACTTTGCACCCTGATTTTTCGGAATTGGTATTAGCTGGCTGGCTTGTCGCTAGCGTGAATGACCTGGCGAAAGTTCTCATTAATGCAAAAACGCCCCGGCTTGCAGAAGCACGGGGCGTTGGGACCGGACGACAGCCGGTGGCGGAAGCAAGAGCGTTCGGTTAGCGGACGAGGACGCCGAGGCGCAGGTTGCCGAAGAACCGCTCGCCGCTGGTTTCGATGGTGACCTCGCCGTTGTCGAACGTGGCGGTGAAGGTGATGTCGATTTCCGTGGTGCGCTCCTGGCCGTTGCGGATCGCGGTGCGCAGGGCGTGGTAGGTGCCCGTGGCGGTACCCGTGGCGGCGCGGGCCGTCTGGTCTTTCGGCACGGTCACGTCCACGTTGGCGGTCATTTCGTGGTCGAGCGTGCGGCTCACGTTGTTGCGGTTCACTTCATCGAGGCCTTCGCGGGCGTAGCTGCCTACGATGCTCAGGACGTCGGTGTCGATGTCGGTGATGGTCCATTCGCCCGTCAGGCTTTCGAGCGTGTGGGTAACGTTGGGACCGGTAAAGCCGCCCGAGCCTTCAATGATGCGGAAAATAATGGTGTCGGCCCCGTCGCGGTCCTGCTGCGGCGTGCCATCATCGAGGAACTGGCGCTCGTAGACGCGGTGGATTTCGCCGGTGCGTCCGCCTTCACCCGTGCGGCTCATGTCGAGCGTGCCCACCCACAACTGCCGCGTTTCGTCGTACGTCCACTCCACCGGGCCTTCGGTGGTTTTGCTGGCCCCGTTCGCCACGGCGATGGCGTCGTTTAATTGGTCGGCCATGCCGCCCGTCTCTTCGCTGAGGGCGATGACAACGGACTCGGCGGCGTCTTCGGTGGCGTCCGCGTCGGCGGAATCAAGGTTGGCGTCGGTGGTGTCGCAGCCCACGAGGGCGAGGAACAGGAAGGCAAAAATCGAGAGCGTGAGGAAGCGTTGCATGGTTTTGGTCGGTTGCTGGTTATAAAAAAGGAGGTGTGTTTCGGTGTTGTGCCGGTTTGACCAGGCATTGCAATACCTCATTCCATTCGGGCGGAAATTTTTTTTGGACATACCCACGTCTCTAACCTGTCATCGCGAGGAGACAAGGGCGAGGTGGCAATCTCACCCCGTCCGGGATGCCGTATTTCATCGGGGTGAGATCACCACAACTCCTTCGGAGCTTCGTGATGACGAGAAAAGAAAGGACTTATGTCAAACCCCTCCTTTGAGGGAGAGGGCCCCGATGAAATCGGGGTCGGAGGGTGTAAAACGGCGGCGGATTACACTCCCAGTCGCTGCGCGACAGCCCCCTCAAGGGGGCGGTTTTTGAACCCGCTCATACTATTTCCGAGAAAGAAAAGTGCATTAACCATGTCATCCCGAACGAAGGTGAGGGATCTCGACGTGTAGAAACGCCACCAAGCGACGCGATCCCTCGCCGAGGCTCGGGATGACGTGCTACAAAACTATGCCCCCTGTTTTTTCGGAGTTGGTATCATACATCATGAAGCGCAATTTGCGGCAGTCGTTTAAAAATGGTATTCCGCTCTCACCTGCTCACTCTCCCCCACGTTCCCCCTTTCCCACGTTCCCCCTTTCTCAACTTGATAGATCTCCCAGAACGGGCGATATTAGCGGCCCGCTTAACACATCTGAAAACCCTATGCCCTTGTCGACCCTCGTGCTGCATCCGGCTGATTTGGCCGCCGCGAAGACACCGCCGCGCCTGTTTGGGCGGTCGGAGCCGCTGGTGCTGGAAATTGGGTTTGGCGACGGGACGTTTCTGGCGCATCTCGCCGAGGCCCATCCCGATTGGAATGTGCTAGGCGCGGAGGTGTCGTTGGCATCGGTGGGACGGGCGTTTCGACGGCTGCGCCGAGAAGGGCATCACACGGCGCGGCTGTATCGCGGGGACGCGGCGTTTTTGCTGCGCGACATCGTGCCTGCTGAAAGCCTGCACCGCATCTATGTCAACTTCCCCGACCCGTGGCCCAAAAAGCGGCACCGCGACAAGCGGCTGTTGCAGGCCCCCTTTTTCCAGCTGGCCGCGGCGCGGCTGGAAGACGGCGGGACCATCCATTTTACCAGCGACCACGCCGAATATTTCGCCTTTGCGCTTGAGGAAGCTGCCACGACGGGCCTGTTTCACACCACCTTGCATCCACCCACGCCTGCGTCGCTGACCACCAAATATGCCCGGAAGTGGCAGGCGCAGGCGAAGCACATCCAGCACGCCATTTTTACCCGCCTTGCCGCCCCCGCTGCGCCGATTCTGCCCGTTGTTGAGACGTTATCCACCATGCACCACGCCATCTTGCAGGGCACGCTGCCTGCCATCGACACCTTCAAAAAACACGTCCAGCCGTTCGCCGGCGGGCACGTCATTGTGCTGGAAGCCTTTCGGCCCGTCTCGGGCGATGGGCTGTTGTTCGTCGTTCGCATCGAGGAGGCCGAATTGACGCAGGAAGTGCTTGTGGAAGTCTTTTCGCATGGCGAGGCGTACCGCGCAGGCATCAAGGCGTGGGGCCAGCCGCTGGCAACACGCGGCACCCGCGAGGCCGTCGGCGCTGTAGCCCAGTGGCTCACGGAGCGGGGACTGACAGAGGTTGAGCGGTATTATTAGGAAGTGCATGGGTGTCGGTCGGACCGAGGGAAGGTCGAATCCTGACGCGTCGTGGTTGGTTGATCCTCCCCCCAACTCCCTCCTTACTACGAAAAGAGGGGGAGAAAGGATAGCGGTGTCTTCATCGTGGAAAACAACGGTGACCGCTGCGCCTTTTGCTCGTTCTGTTTCCAACGCTTCAAACCCCCAACCGATGTCTCGTAAACACCTCAGCCTTTCGCCCGCCCTTAACGACTACCTGAGCGCCGTCTCCTTGCGGGAGCCGGAAGTGTTGCGGCGTCTTCGCGAAGAAACAGCCACACACGCATTGGCCAACATGCAGATTGCGCCGGAACAGGGGCAGTTTATGGCGCTGCTGGCGCGGCTTGTCGGGGCAAAAAACGTGCTCGAAATAGGCGTTTTTACGGGCTATAGCTCGCTGGTGGTGGCGTTGGCGCTGCCGGACGACGGGCGCCTCGTGGCGTGTGACGTGAGTGAGGAATACACAACGGTGGCGCGGCGCTACTGGCAGGAAGCGGGCGTGGCGCACAAAATTGACCTACGCATCGCTCCTGCGCTCGACACGCTTGATGCGCTGCTGGCGGATGCACAGGCGGGGACGTTCGACTTCGCCTTCATCGACGCGGACAAGCCCAGCTATGACGCCTATTACGAGCGGACCCTGCACCTCCTACGTCCCGGTGGCCTTGTGGTGTTCGACAATATGCTGTGGGGTGGGCGTGTCGCTGATCCCAAGGAAGAGGCCCCACAGGCACGGGCCCTCCATGCGCTGAACCAGAAACTACAAGCCGACGACCGTATCCATCTCAGCCTGTTACCCATCGCCGACGGCGTAACACTGGCACTGAAGCGGTGAGGAAAGGGGTTTGAGGGGAGAGTGAGAGTGGGAGAGGTAGCGATAGGGATCGGTGTGGCACCCGTAAAGACGCGTCGAGGCGCGTCTCACGGTTGGATAGAGCAGGGCGAAGATCCGCCCCGCTTACGACGCGCCTTCCACTTCGCCCAGCTTTTCGACAAACTGCTTGCTGAGGTTCGGGTAGGCGATGCGAAACATCTCAAAGGGCTCTTGCTCGGCTTCGCCTTTCTTTTCCAGTTCCTTGTAGAGGCGGGCGCAGGCGTTCCACACCGAGCGTCGCAGTCCCCATTTTTCGGCCGAATACGATGCGGCGCGGCGCTTCCCCAGTTCGTCCATCCAACTCACCTGCACGTAGGGTTTTTTGGTGCCGTTGCCGATGTCTTTAAACGTCAGGTTGAGCCCCACCACGCCGCTGCGACTGCGGGCTTCCGCCGATTTTTTGGCGGCGTCGTCGGGTTCGGGCAGGTCCTCCAACAACTCGTCGCGGTATTTCATGGCATGGTCATACAATGCCGAATCGCGTCCGCCGTGCTTTTTATCTGAGAAAAACTTGCTGATCCGTGTCCCTTGCCGACGGGCGCGTACGAGCCAACCATGCGTAGAAGAGCGGTCGGGGTGTTCGTCGTCGGGCTCAATATCAATGCGGGTGATGTGATGCAGTTCGTCCTGCGTGGGCGTTACCATAATGGAATGACGTCACGTAACATGGTAGGGAAAACAATAGGTACATAGGCTGGCCTAGCATGATACCAGCGCCATACCAGCGGGACTCGGGAGAAAAGCGGGGGGGAGGAGGGCCGAGTAGAGGGGCGAGCGTGTACAGGCACGCTCACAATCGAGGGAGCCAAAATATACGAAACAATCGGCCACATGCACACCGCACACAACAAAAAGAGCGTCGGTGTCCGTTTTTTTGTCAGGTTTTTGAAAAGGTTTCCAGGCCGGACCGGGGATCAGCCCCCTCAGGCCCGGCGTCGCTGCTGCCAGGCGTTAGTGGCGGTGACGGGCGAGGGGCTGTGGTTGGGGGAAGAAACCGCGCGCGCGTGCTGGGCATGATACAGCACGGCGGCCAGCGCCGCCGCCTCATCTCCCACCGGGTCGTCCGGGGTGAGCGCCTCGGGTGAAAAATACTGACTCACAAAATGTGTGGAGAAGTTGCCACTACAAAACGCCTCGTGCTGCATCACAAACCGGCAGAACGGAATCGTCGTTTCCATTCCGGCGATGGTGTATTCCTGCAAGGCCCGGTCCATGCGGCGGATCGCTTCGGCACGGGTCCGGCCCCACGCGGTGAGCTTCGAGATCATCGGGTCATAGTGAATCGACACCTCGCCGCCTTCGGCGACGCCTGCATCGACGCGCACGCCAAAGCCCGACGGGGCGGCATGGCGGAGCAACGGGCCAGGGTCGGGCAGGAAGTTGTTGACGGGGTCTTCGGCGTAGACACGGCACTCGATGGCATGTCCATGAATCGACAGGGCGTCTTGCCCATAGCCCAGTTCCTCACCTTCGGCGATGCGGATCTGCTCGGCGACGAGGTCGAGGCCGGTAATCCACTCCGTCACGGGATGCTCCACCTGGAGGCGGGTGTTCATCTCCATGAAGTAGAAGTTCAGGTCTTTGTCCACCAGAAACTCCACGGTGCCCGCGTTGACATAGCCACAGGCGCGGGCGGCTTCCACGGCTGCCTGGCCCATCTTGTCTCGTACCTCCGGGGTGAGGACGGACGACGGCGCTTCTTCGATCACTTTCTGGTGCCGCCGCTGGATGGAGCATTCGCGCTCGAACAGGTGCACGATGTGGCCATGCTGGTCGGCAAGGATCTGGAACTCGATATGGCGGGGCTCCACGATGTATTTTTCCACAAACACACGCCCGTCGCCAAACGCGCTCTGGGCTTCGCTCTGGGCGGTCTGCATCGCGCGTTTAAAGTCGGACGGATGCTCCACAATGCGCATCCCTTTCCCGCCGCCGCCTGCCGCTGCCTTGATGAGCACCGGGTAGCCGATGTCCTCGGCGATGCGGGCGGCTTCGTCGAAGTTGGCCACGGCGTCTTCGGTGCCAGGGGCCATCGGGACGCCGGCAGCAGCCATCATCGCCCGCGCCTCGGTTTTGTCACCCATCGACCGGATGGCATCGGGCGGTGGGCCGATAAACATGATGCCCGCATCGGCACACGCCTGTGCAAACGTGGCGTTCTCGGACAAAAAACCGTAGCCGGGATGCACGGCGTTGGCTCCGGTTTGCCGCGCCACCGCGAGGATGTTTTCCTGGACCAGGTATGATTGCCCCGAGGGCGGTGGCCCGATTTCATAGGCTTCGTCGGCCATTTGCACATGCGGTGCGGTGCGGTCTGCGGTGGAATAGACAGCGACGGTGGGAATACCCAACTCGCGGCAGGTCCGCATGACACGAATGGCGATTTCGCCCCGGTTGGCAACTAGTACTTTGGTGATTTTTGGCATGAGGATCAGACGTGGGCACAAGAACAGGTGCGGAAAGGAAGGATAACACTTTTTCTCCCTATTGGGCGCAATATTTTACATGCACTGCCAGGGAGTTGTAGGGAATTGGCGATAAAAGAAAGGGGGCAGGAACGTACACCCGTACTTTGCAGGCGTCGAAAGGGTCACAACTGGCATGGTCTATGTTCTAAAGAAACAAGCGCTCGCACCGACCAGTATGGACATTTTTGGCGCATAAAACCTGCAAAAACGTCGTGCCTGTTGCTGCTGCACCGGTTAAAACCTGCTAGGATGTCGGATGCGGGCGCACCCAACCAGGACCGAACCTTTTTGTACGATAGATCGCGATGCCGACCCTCAAAGATTATTACAAGATTCTGGGCGTTGCCGAAAATGCCGATGCGGAGGCCATCAAAAAGGCCTACCGCAAGCTGGCGCGTACCTATCATCCCGACCGCAACCCCGACGATGCGGCGGCGGAAGATCGGTTTAAGGAGATTCAGGAGGCGCACGACATCCTCGGCGACCCGAAAAAGCGGAAAGAGTACGACATGATGCGCAAGAACCCGTTTGGCGCCTTTGGCGGATTCCAGACAACGGGCGGCGGGCAGTATTACCAGCGCCCCGATGGCACGTATGTGCGGTTTGATACCGGCGGGGCACCGGGCGGCTTTGGCGATGGCGGTTTTGGGGGGCTGGGCGATATCTTCAGCCGCCTTTTTGGAGGAGAGCCCGAAGCTCCGCCACGGGCAGGTGGTCCGCGCAGGGCCGCGCAGGGACACCACGCCGAGGTGCAGGTGACGCTTTCCCTGGAAGAAGCCTTGCAGGGCGGGAAGGCCGAGGTGACCTTGCCTACGGGCGAGCGCGTCCGGGTGCCTTTTCCGAAAGGCGTGCCCAATGGGTTTAAGGTGCGGCTCAAAGGGCGCGGGTATCCACAACCCGGAGGGCGGCCCGGCCATGCCTACGTGACGTTCGACGTAACGCCGCATCCCGACTTCCGCCGCGAAAGTGATGACCTGTATACCACGGTCACAATTCCTGTTTTCGAGGCCCTGCTCGGCACTAGCCGCAGTGTGACGAACGCCTACGGCAGCCGCGTGAAGGTGCCCATTGCTGCTGGAACACAGCCGGGCTCCAAACTGCGCCTCAAAGGCCAGGGCGTGCGCACCGACAAAGGGACCGGCGACCTCTACGTCGAAATCGCCGTCACGCTGCCGGAGCACCTCACGCCGGAGCAGAAAAAAGCGCTACAAGACGCCGCGAAGCTGTTCGAAAAGGAATAGCGAATCTCCGCGTTTGCCGTTTGCCCCCGGTGCTTTTCCCAACGGAGTGAGATCGCCTGTCGCCTGTGGTTCCTCGCGTTGACCTGGGTACACGACAATACGTTCATTCTTGTCATCTCGGCGACCAGCGGAAGGAGAGATCTGCCACCCTGCAGGTTAGCATGACGCTGGAACGAGGCGTTGTGCCATTTCCAACGTGGGAGATCTTTCACATGCGGTCGAGATGACACCGTTCAAGGTTTTGTCGTGTACGGAGCGCGATGACATAAAAAAGCGATGCCGTTGAGCAATAGTGGTCGTCCCACCTCTGCTGCAAACAGGGCCCCATTCTCCCAAACACCCAAACTCCCTACGGTATCTCCCGGAGCAGCCGCTCGTAGACCCGCTCTGCCACGTCGAGCGCCAACTCGTCCACCAACTCGTTGGTGAGTTCTTCGCGTCCGAGGCGGTCGGTGTCTTCGAAGAGTTCACGCTGGGAGCCGGAGAGGTCCAGGTCTTCCCAGTTGCCGTCAAACACGCCGCGTTTGAGTCGTTCGGAGGCGCTGGCGCGGACGCTGCCCTGGTCTAACACGCGCTGTGTGCGAGTATCAATGATGCGGTACTCCACCGTCGCGTCGAAGTCGAGTGTATAGGTTTGTTCGACGAAGACGGTGTCGACGCTGCCCCGCCCGGAGCGGCTGCTGCCACGGGCGCGTAGCTTCACGTTGCGCTCGCGGTTGCGGATGTTGCGTTCTTCGGATTCAAACTTGGTCATCTCGCCGGCCACCACAAGGTCGGCATCCACCACCCGTCCGATGTCAGCGGCGTCGCGGCGGGACAGGATCACGTCTTCGTAGCGCAGGCGGCGCAGTTCGCGACGCAGTTGCACAGGATCGGCCGCGGCGATGAAGGGGACAGGCGCGGCCCAGTGGTCGTACGTGAGCACGTCGTTGAGGTCGCGCACGAGGTCACGTGGCGTGGCGCGGCGGGCGGCGTCGGTCTGGGCGAGTGGGAGGAAGGCGACGTAGTGCGTGCCTGCCGCCAGTGCGTCTTCTTGCAGCGCCAGCGCTTCGCGGGCCAGCGGGTGGTCGGGGCCGACGTACTCGGCGACGTGGGTGGCGCGGTCAAAGCCGCCCCGGTAGTGCTCTCGCTCCACTTCCTGCTGGGCCCATTTCAGGTGGACGCGGCCCTGTGCCTCGCGGATTTCGTCTTCGGTGTCGGCGCTTTCGGCATATTCCAGGGCGCGGTCGTAGGCCGCCAGCGCCTCGCTCCAGTCGGCGGCTTGCTCGGCGCGGTCGCCTTCTTGCAAGAGCACCACCAGCGCCTGCCGTTGGACGCGCCCCCGGTAGTCGGCATAGTCGGCTGGCACGGCAAGTGTCACGCCTACGTCGTCGGCGTCGGCGCGCAGCGCGTCCAGGTTGTCCAGTTCGAGGATGGCGTCATCTGGCAGCCCCTCGGCCAGCGCAGCATCGGCGGCGGCGAGGTAGTCGTCGATGGCGTTTGCGCCCACCACTTCCAGCCGGTCCCGCGCCTCGGCAAACTCCGGCTCCCGTTCCAGCACGTCGATGTAGTACCGGGCGGCCTCGGCCCAGCGTTCCTGGGCTTCGAGTTGGGTGGCTTTTTCGTAGCGTTTCTGGGTGCTTTTGCAGCCGGTGAGGGTGGTGAGCAGCACAAAGGCAGCAAGCAGGGTGGGAAGGCGTCGCATGGAGGTTAAGAGCAAGGAGTGGGAATGTTGGGCGCTAAGAAACGGTCTGGTATGTGGGTTGAGGAGCGAGCCCGAGGAATTTTTGAACCTGCAACGAACGACTTTGGAGGGTCATAGCAGCGCTATGGGCCGAGAAAGCGGGCGATGTCAGGGGTAAAAAGGACCGGGCGCAGCCCCAAAGCATCGTGCCAGACCGTTTCTAAGATACGGAAGGGGTACTAAACAAGACGCGATAGCCACGGAGACTTTCTCTCATGGCTGCGATTTCGACGGTTCAGCCTAAAAAAGGAACGGTTCAACAATGTCCCCGTCGTGCAAAAAAAGCAGTGGCTGTATGCTAAATACAGGCGCACCGCCCATCGGGTGTGTGCCTGCACCCGCTTCAGCCACCCGACCCACCCCCACGATGCACGGTAGCCGATACGCCCGATTTTTTTTGCTCCTTGTGCTGTTGGCAAACACGACCACCGACGGTTTCGCGCAGGACTGCGCGCCCGGTGAGGCATTTGCTGTGCTTGATGTCAACAATGTAGAAGCAACGGTTTATAACACGGGCAGCCTCTTCTACGGCTCCCAAGGAACTGACGGCTATGAAGTCCCGAAAGGCAGCGGCGTGCATGCCATATTTAACGGGGGGCTCTGGTTTGGAGGCATGGTGGATGGGGAACTGCGGATGGCTGCGCAGACCTATGCGCAAGGTAGATCCGACTATGAATGGTTTCCGGGTCCGCTCAACTATGATGGTACGCCCCCTGACCCGAATGAGTGTTCCCTGTATGATCGAATCTGGACCATCACCCGTGCTGACATCGACACGTATAACCAAACCGGCACCGCCACCGATGACCTCGTTTCGTGGCCAATAGATCTCGGCGCTCCGGTGGTAGATGGCGACGGCGTAGCAGGTAATTACAACCTCGCTGGTGGCGACCGGCCCGAGCTTATCGGTGACCAGATGGCATGGTGGATCATGAACGATGCCGCCGGACCACACAACACAACGCAGGTGGATCCGATGGGCATGGAACTGCGGGTCACGGCCTATGCCTATGATGCCGACGGACCGCTTTTCAACACCACATTTTATCGCTTTCATCTCACCTACAAACCTATTCAGGTAACCCCTTCTGAAAGTTCTGAGAATGGTGTTTCTTCGCTCGATGCAAAATCACTACAAGAAACGTATTTCGGATTGTGGTTCGACACGGATTTAGGTAACCGTTCCGATGATTTTATTGGATCAGATTCTACGCGCAGCCTTGCTTTTGTTTACAACGGTGATGATCAGGATGAGGGTGAATCAGGTTATGGTCCACGTCCCCCTGCTGTAGGTGCAGCGTTTTTGGATGGGGCAAAAGATGCAACAGGACATAGGCGAGGAATGTCCTCATTTATTTCCTTTATCAGTAGTTCCACTGTCCAAGGAAGTCCACGGAGTGCTCGTGATTATTATGACTATATTCGGGGAAAATGGAGGGATGGGTGGCCGCTAACCTATGGGGGCGATGGATTTGGGGATGACCTGGCTTTGGGGCCAACGAACTATATGTATTCAGGACATCCCCCTGCATTCTGGAGTGAGGAAAATACAGATGGCCATGCTGAAGACCCCGGACGCAATGTGCCAGCAGACCGATGGTTTGTCATGGGTTCGGGGCCGTTTACCATGCAGCCCGGCGACGAACAGGAACTGACGCTGGCCATCGTGTGGTCGCGGAGCCAGAACCGGCTGCTATCGGTGGATCAACTCAAACAGGACGTGGATGCCGTGCAGGCCTTTTTTGAGGGCACGAACTACACGCCGCCTGTCTACGAAACCCCGCTCGCTCCCACGGTGGTGTCGCCCACACCGGATGCAGTAATCAACAGCAATACGTTCGGTTGGCGACCTCCGGCGAATCAGGTGGAGGGGCGGGTTTTTTACCAACTGGAAATTGCCACCGATGCGGAGTTTGAAGAGGTGGTTTCCGTAAGCAGTGTCCTCGGTGAAGAACAAACGTCGTTGCGAGGTGGGTTGTCTGGAGAAAACGGGAAGCCGCACTATTGGCGGGTGTGGGCGCAGACCTTGGGTGGCAGCGCGGCTTCTGAGGCACGTCGGGTGGTGCCGGAGGTTCAAACGCGAACGGCTGCCGCTATTGCAGCGGGTGGTGCTGGTATTGTAGAGGTCGCCAATGAAAACGGTCCCCTCGCGCCCGACGCCTGGGATGCAGGCGGGGCACCTTATGCAGGAAACACGGTGTGGCATAGCCTGAATGCGGCCGGTTCTACCAAGCGGTATTACGTTTCCGGCGGTGGGGGAGACGGTGGCCTTGACCGGCTCGAACGCTACATCAGCTACGCCGCGCCGCACGACTACGAGATGCGCTTCACGGGGGACGGCGGCTACTGCGTCTATGCCTTTGAGGACAACACCATCGCCCGTGTGCCCTTTGAGTTGTGGAACATCGGCGTGAACACGCCCAGCGAGGAGAGCGATGACAAGCGCATGATTCCGTTCTGCTTGTCCAACGTCGCGCCGGGGCCTGATTGGTCAGATACCTTTGCCAGCGGCACTGATCCTTTTTTGGGCTTTCCGATTTCCGATTGGCTTTACTGGATGGAGCCACACCCGGACGATGGGGGCTATGATGCATTTGCCGCTGTTGCCGAAGACGCCGGAGGGCCAGGGGCATTGTATCCCGAAGCGGATGGCTCTAGCGAAGGGTATCATGCCTGGTTCACCCGTCCAGGTACCGGGTTTGGTTTCGTCTACCCCATCGGGCGGTTTGTGCTGGCCGATTTTGATGGAACAGGCGTGCCGCCGCCTGCGGGTACCATGATCCGCCTGCACACCACCAAACCTGATACGCTGTACTACGACGTTGCCCTTTCCAACATTTTCTTGCCTGAAGCGGCCCGCTCCGGAGCCTCTGCGAACGTACAGATAACAGAGGTGACCGGATCTGGAAGTGTCAACGCCCACGTGCGCATAAACGGTACATTCACCGGCCTTGAAGGACGCTTTTCAGGGCTTTCCGTGGGGTTTGATCCCATAGGAGATCGCTTTCCTGAAGGGATCTCCCGTATCAATCCAGCGGGCGTAACATTTGAGGAAAGCGCAACCGCAGGGCAGTTTCGTGCCTCCCTTGATCGGCTCCCCGCCTTCCTCCGCATTCACAGCCAAGCGTTTCCCGATGGCGAAATCCAGGGCTACTTCGTCCCTTCGCCCAACACCGCACCCACCACTGCTACCCTCGAAGCACCCGCCAACGCTGAATACATCACCCTCTCCGGCGACGGTAACACTTCACTCGATATTCGGTGGCAACCCGCCGCCGATCCCAACGCCAACCCCCTCTTCTACACCTGGCAACTCGCCGCTGACCCCGCCTTCAACGACATCGTCTTCAGCAGCTCCTTCGTCATCGAGCCGCGCTATGAAGTCGCATACCAGACGCTCGACGAACACCTCGCTACCCTCGGCATCCCGATGGGCGAAAGCGCCACGCTCTACCACCGCGTTATCAGCACCGACGGCAGCCTGCACGCGACAAGTCCCGCGCAGACGCTTACGCTCACGCGGGGCGACCTGATCATCACGGATACGGAGCACAGCGGCCTACCGGAGCGGTTTGTGTTACACGGCAACTACCCGAACCCGTTTAATCCGGTGACAACGGTGCGTTTTGATTTGCCAGAGGCGTCTCAGGTGCGGGTGGAAGTATATGATATCCTGGGTCGGCGGGTGTTGGTGCAAGGGGGCGAATACGGGGCGGGCTACGGTCGGGTGGTGGAAGTGGATGGTTCGGGGTTGGCGTCGGGAGTGTACCTGTACCGGGTAGAAGCGCGGTCGTTGGTGGGACGATGGCAGGAGACCGGACGTATGGTGCTGGTGAAATAATAAAAGCCCGCTGGCCTACCAACCGTTCAGCGATGCGATACAACCGTTGACCCAATCAAAACAGGAAAGGGCACCCGGTTTTTGTACCCTTGTTTCGAGCAACACCTTCACCCGCTACTGGTGCTTGTTATGACCGTTCGTTACGTATTTTGTGTCGCTACATGTTTGTTTTATTTGGGTTTGCCGCTTGTTGTTATGGGGCAGGACTGCGTGCCCGGCACGGCTACCGGCGACCTCGACATCAACAACGTGCGGGCGCGGCTGCACAACAACGGCGCGCAGTTTTATCCGTCGTCGTTCTACGAAGTCCCGAAAGGCAGTGGCAAGTTTGCGGTCTTCGCTTCGGAGTTTTGGATCGGCGGTCTCGTCAACGACGAACTGCGGGTTGCCGCAGGTACGTATGCGCAGGGCAGCTCCGACTTTGAGTTTTTCCCCGGCCCGCTAAACGACGACGGCACTCCGCCGCAGCCCGGCGGCTGTGCCGCCTACGATGACGTGTGGGTCGTCAGCCGCGCCGACATTGACGACTATGAGCAAAACGGTACGCTGACCGATGACTTGCGGAGGTGGCCGTTCCTGCTGGGCGCACCCGTCATCGACGGCGACGGGGATCCCGACAACTACAACCTGTCTGCCGGAGATCGCCCCGAGTTGGAAGGCGACCAGATGGCGTGGTGGATCATGAACGACGCCGCCGGGCCACACCTCACGTTTATGACGGATCCGCTGGGGCTGGAAGTGCGCGTTTCAGCCTATGCCTATGCGGAAAATGAAGGGCCGCTTGCCCACACCACCTTCTACCGCTACCAAATCACCTACAAAGGCACCGCGCCGTTGGAGGATGCCTACCTCGGCTTTTGGGTAGACGCCGACCTCGGTCAGTTTACGGATGATTTTATTGGCAGCGACTCGACTTTGCACCTCGCCTACGTCTACAACGGCGACAACGACGACGAAGGCGGCGGGGGCTATGGCCCTCGTCCCCCGGCGCTCGGCTACACGCTGCTGCAAGGCCCCGTGGCCGACCCCAACGGACGGGACGACGACTACGATGGCATGGTCGATGAGGAGGGCGAACATTTAGGCATGAGCTATGCGATGCAGGTGCTGAAAACGGGGTTTCAGGGCATCCGCACCAGCAGCGATGTGTATATGCGCCTGCAGGGCAAATGGAACGACGGGTCGCCCCTCACGCTTGGCGGCGACGGTTTTGAGGATGACCTGGGGCTGGGGCCGACGAATTATGTCTTTTCCGGACAGCCACCGTTTTTCTGGAGTGAGGAAAACACCGGGATAGACGAGCGCACCCGTGGCGGGCGCAACGTCCCCGCCGATCGGCGTTTTATGCTCAGCAGCGGGCCTTTTTCGATGCAGCCGGGCGAGACAGAAGAAGTCACCCTCGCCATCGTGTGGAGCCAGAGCTTCGACCGGTTAAGCTCCGTGTTGCAACTCAAGCGCGACGTTGCCGAAATCCGGGGCCTCGACCCGGGCGAACGCCCTCCGTCGCCTGATGTGCCGTTGCTTGTGTCGCCGACCGATGGCGCGGACCCGGTGCAGGGAACACCCTTTTTTGTGTGGGAAGCGGCGCCTGTCGATCCGGCAAACCCCACGTTTTATTACCTCCAGGTTGCCCAGGACCCCCTGTTTTCCGACCAACTCATGGAGGAACTGGTGTTAGAGGGTACGGCCACGGTGTCGGGCCTGGAAAGTCACACCACCTATTACTGGCGCGTGCTCGTGGCTAATCTTGGTGGCGAAGCCGTATCGGAAATCCGCACGTTCACGGTGGGTGAAGTCCTGGATGGTGACATCATTGGCCTTTCCGGAGGGGGGTTGGGTATCGTAGAAGTGGCCAATGAAGACGGCCCATTGCCCGAACCCATCTGGGATGCAGGTGGGTTTGGCTATCGGGGGAACACGGTGTGGCATAGCTTGAATGCGGCCGGTTATACCAAACGGTATTATGTAAGCTCAGGCACGGGGTTGCTGGAGGGTCTGGAGACGCATATCCAGTATGCGGCGACGCGCGACTTCGAGATGCGTTTCACCGATGCGGGCGGGTACTGTGTCTACGGTTTCGAAAACAACGCCATCGCCCGTGTGCCATTTGAACTGTGGGATGTGGGCATCGGCACGTTTGACGACGCCAGCGACGACCAGCGCATGATCCCGTTCTGTCAGTCGCGGGATGGGACGACGCCCGATGCATGGCGGATGGACTCGGGGACAGAAGAACCCTTTTTTTTAGACTATCCCGCCTCCGACGAAGTGTACTGGTTTGATCCACACCCGAACGAGGGTGGCTATGCGGCTTTTGCGGCGGCAGCGGAAAGCGCAGGCGGCATAGGCGCAATCTATCCCGAAGATGACGGCTCTATCGATGGCTATTTCGCCAACTTGTACGGTGCTATGCGTTATCCGATCGGGCGTTTTCTGTTGGCTGACTTTGATGGCTCGGGAGAACCGCCACCGAGCGGCACTATCATCCGTATTCACACCAACAAACCGGAGAGCGACACCTACGCTTACGAGGCGGGGCTTCTTGGCGAACACGTCGCGGTACCAGCTGTGACGTTGGCAACAGGCTCACTGACGGCCTCGCTTCAGGCTGGGCAGTTGGCTATTGAGGGAAGCGTAGATGGGCTGGTCGGCGAGATCACCGACGTGGTGGTGGGGCAAGGAGCCGTGACGGAGGCTGGCACCGTGCTGGCGATACTCGATACAGAGTTGGCAGCAGATGGACGCGGCGGCAGCTTTTTCACCAATCAGTTTGTGCCCACGCAGGCGCTCATCCAGGGCGAACTGTTTGTGCAGGTCAACACTACTGCGTTTCCTAACGGCGAAGTGCGGGGATCCCTGATGCCGAGCCCGAATGGCGCGCCTACTACCGCTGCGATCACCGTTCCGGTCAGCGGGGCCATGCTCGATTTGATGGGCGACCGGGCGACGCCATTTTCTGTGCGCTGGCAGCCGGCTGGCGACCCCAACGGCAACCGCGTCGGCTACGTGTGGCAACTCGCCACCGACGCGGCGTTTTCCAGCCTCATCGCGCAGGTGCCCGCGCCTGATGCCGCCTTAACCACCACCTTTGGCACCCTCGACCAATGGCTGCAGGCCGCAGGCGTGGCTGTGGGCAACGATGTCACCTTGTACCACCGCGTGGTCTCCACCGATGGCAGCCTCGCCACGACGGGCGCGGCCTCGGTGCTGGAGGTGCACCGGGGCGTGGTGCCCACCAGCGCCGACGATGCCGAGGTGCCCACCCGGTTTGCGCTGCATGGCAACTATCCCAACCCGTTTAATCCCACCACGACACTTTCCTTCGACCTGCCCTTCACCGCCGAGGTTGCCGTGGAAGTTTTCGATGTGCTCGGACGCCGTGTGTTGGTGCTGCCGGGCGAAACCATAGCTGCCGGGGCCCACCGCACCCGCCGCGTCGATGCGTCGGCGCTGGCATCAGGCGTGTATCTGTACCGCCTCACCGCCTCCGGCCCCGAAACCACCTGGACCGCCGCCGGGCGCTTCCTCCTGATCAAATGAAACCCCACGTTCTTTGCCTACTGCTTTGGTGCACCGTGCTGTGCCTGCCTCTCCGGGCAGCAGCACAGGCGACAGGTTTCTGCACACCAGGCGAGGCCAGCGCCGTGCTGGATGTCAACAATGTGGGGGCCACCGTCTACAACAACGGCAGTTTGTTCTATCGGCGGACCGGCTTTAATGCGACGAGCAACTATGAGGTGCCCCGTGGCAGTGGCGTGGCAGCGATCTTTGCAGCCAACTTCTGGCTGGGCGGTCTGGCAGACGGCGAACTGCGCATGGCGGCGGCCACCTACGCGCAAGGTGGCAGCAACTTCGAGTATTTCCCCGGTCCTTTGTCGCCTAAAGGTGACCCGCCCAGCGTGGAGGAATGCCTCAATGACGACCGCATCTGGCAGATTTCCCGCGCCGACCTTGACGCCTACGAGCAGACGGGCACGACGACTGTTGATTTGCGCAACTGGCCGTTCCACCTCGGCGCGCCGGTGGTGGATGGCGACGGCAGAGCAGGCAACTACAACCTCGCGGGCGGCGACCGCCCGGAACTGCGGGGCGACCAGATGGCGTGGTGGATCATGAACGATGTCGCCGGGACCCATTTAACCACGCTGACGCCGCCCATGGGCATGGAGGTGCGTGTGACGGCCTATGCCTACAACACCGACGGTCCCCTTGCCAACACCACGTTCTACCGCTACCAACTGACCTACCAGCCCGCCGACGGGAAACCGCTGGAAGACACCTACCTGGGTCTGTGGGCGGACACCGACCTGGGCCATTTCAGAGATGACTTCGTCGGCTCGGACTCGACGCGCAACCTCGCCTTTACCTACAACGGCGACGATGTAGACGAGGATGGGTATGGTACCCAGCCGCCTGCGCTGGGGTTTGTGTTTCTCGATGGGGTGGAGAATGACAACGGGGAGAAAATTGGGATGTCATCGTTTATGATTCACGGATATCGTGATCCAATCAGTGATAACATTCCCGATGCTAGCGACGACTATGACTTGATGCAAGCTTTTTGGGCAGACAGGTCACCACTTTACTATGGCGGCGATGGTCTCGGTGATGATCTTGGCCTTGGACCAACGACATACCACTATTCGGGACATCCGCCCGCGTTCTGGAGCGAAGAGGATATCGACCAAGAAGGCACGCGAAACACCCCCGCCGACCGCCGTTTTGTGATGGCGTCGGGGCCGTTCACCATGCAGCCCGGCGACGAACAGGACGTGACGCTCGCTATCGTGTGGTCGCAGGCGCAGAACCGGTTGCTGTCGGTGGATCAGTTGAAGGAAGACGTGGATGCCGTGCAGGCGTTTTTTGAGGGTACCACCTACACCCCCCCACCGACGCCTGCCGCCCCTGCGCCGCCCACACTCGTCTCGCCGACGACGGCAGCGGTGGTGAATGGCGAGGCGCTTTTCCGGTGGCAACCGCCCGCCTCGCAGGTGGACGGAACAGTGTATTACCGCCTACTTCTCGCCCGTGACCCGTTGTTTGAGGACATCGAGCAGGTGTTTTCGACGCTGGGGCCATCCGTCACCGCGCACACGCTCAGGCCCGAGCAGAACAACGCCACCTACTACTGGCGCGTCGTGGCCGACAACCCCGCTGGCACCACAGCCTCGGAGGTGCGCATGCTGGCGACGGGCCTTGCCACGCCCAACGGACCCGGTTTTGCGGGCGACGGCGCTGGCGTTGTGGAAGTCGCCAACGAAAACGGCCCACTGCCGCCCGACGCGTGGGATGCCACGGGAGCGCCCTATCAGGGCAACACCGTCTGGCACAGCACCAATGCCCCGACTTCAGCCCGGCAATATTACGTAACGGCAGGCGGTGGGGCAGGCGACCTACAACGGCTCATGCGGTACATTGAATTCGCCGCGCCGCGCGACTTCGAAATGCGCTTCACGGAAGATGGGGGCTACTGCGTCTATGCCTTCGAAGATGACACCATCGCCCGGGTGCCGTTTGAGTTGTGGGACATCGGAATTGGCACGCCGGATGATCCGAGTGATGACGAGCGGATGATTCCGTTTTGCCTTTCGAATGTGATGCCCGCCAGCAACTGGTCAGACAATTGGGGCAGCGGCATCGATCCGTTTCAAGGGCTTCCCATGAGCGACTGGATCTACTGGATGGATCCGCACCCGGACGATGGCGGCTATGCGGCCTTCCATGCTGCTGCTGAGGCCGCAGGCGGTGCCGGAGCGACGTATGACTACAATGACATGTCCACCGAAGGGTATCATACCTGGTTCACGCGTCCAGGAGGGTCCTATGGTTTTGTCTATCCCATCGGGCGGTTTGCCCTAGTCGCCGCCAATGGCACGGGTCTGCCGCCGTCCACGGGCACAGTCATTCGTATGCACACCACCAAGCCCGACACGCTGTACCGGGAAACAATACTGTCTACCTTTTTTTTCGCGCCAACCTCTAGCTTCCAAGCCAGAGGCAATGCCACCCTTGAAATGCCTGCGTGGGGCGAGGGCACCATGCGCATCGAGGGTAGTTTCTCCGGGCTGACACGCCCGTTCACCCGGCTTTCGTTCGGCTACACCGATCCGCTCAGCGGCGACGTGGGCACGCTGATTTCCCTCGAAGAGGTTTCGTTGAGCGCGAACGGTACCAGTGGCACGTTTGCCATCGAGACGGGTGTGGAAGATGTCTCCTTCGTTCAGGTGCACACCGAGGCTTTTCCGCAGGGCGAACTCCGAGGCTACTTCGCGTCGTCTCCCAACATCGCGCCGGTGCCTGCGGTCATTCAGACGCCCGCCGAGGGGGAACTCACGCGGCTTTCGGACAGCGACGTGACCGCCGCCGTCATCATCCGCTGGCAGCCTTCCGCCGATCCCAACGGCAACCCCGTGTATTACACCTGGCAACTCGCGTCGGATGTCACCTTCACCGACTTGCTGATGACCAGCCCGCTCGGTACGGACACCCATTTTGCTATCTCCGCCCTCGCATTCGATGATTTCCTGGAAGCCCGTGGCGTCGCCCGCGACGAACGTGTGATCCTGTACCACCGCATCGTCAGTACCGACGGTGCGAGTTTTACCAACGGTGGGGTAGCGCCGCTTGCCCTCGCCCGCAGCGCGTACGAGCTGGAAGAAATCGCCCTGCTCCCGCTGTCCTTTGGGCTGCACGGCAACTTCCCCAACCCGTTTGATAGGGAAACCACGGTGCATTTTGACGTGCCGGAAGATGCCACCATGCGGCTTGACGTGTTCGATGTGCTGGGCCGCCGGGTGTGGATGCACCAGGAGGGCGTGTCCGCAGGCTTTGCACGCACACTGGCGGTAGATGGCACGGCGCTGGCGTCGGGCGTGTATTTCTACCGCTTGTCGGCACAGGCCGCCGGGCAGCAGTGGCAGGACGAGGGACGTTTCCTGAAGGTCAAATGAAACAACAGTGGCTCCATCTTGCCTGTATGCTCGTCGTGCTGAGCCTGACGCACGTTGCCACCGCGCAGTCGGGCGGCACCTGCACACCGGGCGTGGCGGCGGCGGTGCTGGATGCCAACAATGTGCAGGCAACTGTCTACAACACCGGCAGCTTGTTTTATGGCGCACAGGGAAACAGCGGGTACGAAATCCCGCGTGGCAGTGGCGTGACCTCCATTTATGCCGCCAACTTCTGGGTGGGTGGGCTGGTTGATGGCGAACTGCGCATGGTTGCGGGTACCTATGCGCAGGGCG
This sequence comes from Rhodothermia bacterium, assembly GCA_030428385.1. Classification (GTDB taxonomy): domain Bacteria; phylum Bacteroidota; class Rhodothermia; order Rhodothermales; family JAAAOL01; genus JAUIDY01. Next base: position 73,601 of record JAUIDY010000005.1, read on the forward strand.
GCGCCGACTTCGAGTTCTTTCCCGGCCCGGTTCCACCAACGGGCGCGGCCTCGACGGACTGTGCGCCCCACGACCGCATCTGGCACGTCAGCGATGACGATATCCTCCGCTATGAACAAACAGGAGCACTAACTGCCGACTTGCGCGACTGGCCCGTGGATCTCGGTGCCCCGGTGGTGGATGGCGATGGCGTGGCAGGCAACTACAACCTCGCAGGCGGCGATCGCCCCGAAGTGTGGGGCGACCAGACCGCCTGGTGGATCATGAACGATACCGCCGGGCCGCATTGGTATACGCTGACGCCCCCGATTCAACTCGAAGTGCGGGTGCAGGCGTTTGCAGCGGCGTGTGTGCCGGAGCTTGGAACGTCAGGGTTAGATGCGCAGGTGCAGGAAGCGGTGCAGAACGCCACGTTCTACCGCTACCAACTCACGTATTACGGCGATGCACCGCTGGACGATGCCTACGTGGGCTTGTGGATGGACCCCGATTTGGGCTACCGCAACGATGATTATATCGGGTCCGATTCCAGCCTGAGCCTCGGGTTTGTCTACAACGCTGATGTGTTCGATGAGTCGAATACGCTACAGGCGCAATATGGCTATAACGACAAGCCGCCTGCGCTGGGGGCAATTATATTGCAGGGGCTGAACAACCATACAGGAAGTGATCTAGGTATGCAGTATTTCATTTCCCCAGGTCGCCCTGCTGAGTTAGGTGCTGTTGATGTTGTCCATTCAGCGCGAACAGTTTACAACTTGATGCAAGGTTTATGGTTAGGTTTTTATCCGCTTACTTATGGTGGAAACGGAGCAGGTGATGATTTGGGGCTTGGCCCGACCAAGCATATGTTCTCGGGGCATCCCCCGGCCTTCTGGAGCGAAGAAAACATCGACGGTCATGGAAGCCGCAGTGAACCTGGTGACCGCCGCTTTCTCATGAGCAGCGGCCCCATCACGTGGCAGCCGGGCGAGAAGCAGGAAATCGTCCTCGCCATCGCGTGGGCGCAGACCAACGATCGCCTCGGCTCCGTCCGCAGGCTCAAGCAGCATGCCGCTGTGCTGCGTGGCTACTACGACAGCCTCGCTCGCTACGACCTCGCCACCTGCTCCACCGAAACTACCACCCCCGTCGTTGAGGTGCCCGATGGGTATGCTTTCACCGTCTACCCCAACCCCGCCACCGACGCCGCGACCCTGCGGGTGCACCTGCCCATTTCCGAGCGCGTGACGCTGCGGGTGTATGACGTGCTGGGCCGAGAAATCCAGACGCTGATGGCTGGTCAAACGATGACAGCGCAAATCATCGCGATGCCGCTCGATATAAAAAGCTGGGCAGCGGGCGTGTATGTCGTTCGGCTGGAGGCGGGTCCGTACGTGGCAAGTCGGCGATTGGTGGTGCGGTAACAACTCCTCGCAAAGCGCTGGCGAATGAAACGACGGGTTGATCTTCCCCGATGAGAAACGGCACGCCCAACTCCTCCCTTGAGGGAGGTGGCCGGTAGGGCCGGAGGGTGTAATTCCATGCGGCGGAATACACCCCCAGTCGCTGCGCGACAGCCCCCTCAAGGGGGCGGTTATTTTGTGCCCCTTTTTTGTGTCAGCCGCTGAAACAATTAACGATGTACTCATGTACCAATGTACCATGATAACAAAACGAATACATGGACATGGCGAAAAAAGTCGAACGAATCCAGACGGGTGTGCGCTTGGAAAAACGCATCGTGAAGGTGTTGAAAGCCCTCGCCGAGTACCACGAACTTTCGATGGGCGACTTGTTGGAGGGCATCATCCTGCACGCCTTCGAGGGGAAAAGCCCGTTCAGTGATGCCTCGCTGGAGCGCATCGCCACGCTCAAAACGATCTACCACCTCGACCTCGACGCCGGGGACAGCCACCAACTGGAGGAAAACGATGCCGCCTGAACCTGCCCCTGCGCTCAGCGACGCGGCCTTCGTGCGCGCTTTCGAGACGGGCGCGTTGCCTGCGGGGGCGTTCGACCATGAAGCCCATGTGCGGCTGGCCTGGCTGTACCTGCGCGAGGATCCGCTCCCCAGCGTGCTGCAGCGCTACGGCGATGGCCTGCGTCGTTTCGCCACGCGCCACGGCAAGCCCGACCTCTACCATGAAACCATCACCTGGGCGTTTCTCTTCCTCATCCACGAGCGCATGACGCACCCCGACGTACCCGCCACCTGGCCCGCCTTCGCCGCCGCCAACGCGGACCTGTTTTCCCGAACGCCGTTTATCCTCAACCGCTATTACCACCCCGCCACACTGGCCTCGCCGCGCGCAAAAGCGGTGTTCGTGATGCCGGATCGGTTGGCGGGAAATGGGGTGTAGAATGAGGTCGTTCGCTGTGCGTCATGGATGGTCATTAACGGGCTGCACCCGTGTCATTTGTTGCGCGTCATTCAACCTTTCCCTACTGGCTATTCCCCATACCCCATAAACCCCTCTTCCCCCTTCCCTCGCTACAGCGTATACTTCACCCCGCCGTTGACAATAAACCCGTCCATTGGGGCCCAGATTTCGGCGAAGCGGGGGTTGCTGCGTGGTCCAAGTACGACGGGGGCGAAGTTGCTCTGCTTGGTGTCGAGGAAATTCTCGAAGTTGAGAAAGAGCCGCGCCGGGCCGAAGCGCCGTTCCACCATCACGCCTGTGATCCAGTAGCCGTCGGAGGTGGTGCCATCGGAAAGCGTCTGTGGACCCGTGTAGTAGCCTTCCAGACCGATGCGTCCGCGTCCGTGTTTTTCGTAGACGAGGACCATGTAGGTTTTGTGGATGGGCGTCAGCGCCAGCGACTCGCGGGTTCCGTCGTAGTCGGTTTCTGCATGCAGGTGCACGTAGCCGAGGAATAGCTTAATGTCATGCAGCGAGAACTTGGCGTTGGTCTCCAGCGCCCGGGTACGGATCATGCCGTCGGCGTTGCGGTAGCGGAGCAGGCCGTCCTCGATGCCTGTTGCAGGCAAGAGCGGGTCGGAGAGGTGGGTGAAATAAAACGCCTGGTTGAACGAGAGGGCCACCTTGTCGAAAAGCAACGTCTCGTAGTTCACATCGATGCTGCCACCGCGTGAGGTCTCGGCCTGCACATCATCATCGAGCGGCAGCACATCGCGAAAGACGCGTTCCTCGGAAGGCTCTAGAAACACGGTGGGCGCTTTGTAGCCGAGTCCACCTCCGATTCGGGCGCTCAGGTTTTCCGCGACACGATACAACAGCGATGCTTTGGGCAGCAAAAAGAAACCGAACGGATCGTGGTAATCTGCCCGCCCACCTGTTTCCAGAACAACGCGGTCTGTCACGTCCCATGTATGTTGGGCGAAGGCACCAATGCTGGTATAGGCATAGTCGCGGGTCTGGATGCTGCTTCCGTTGCCTTCGGTAAACGCATCCGTCCGCAGGTCGAGGCCCAGCACCAGGTCATGCGTGTCGCCGGTGAGGAGCAGCGAGGCTTCGGAATACGTGGCAAGCTGCTGGCCCTCGAAGCGGTAGTCGGGCACGTCGATGGCGCGGTCGAACAGGCTGACGCTGTTTTTGAGTGTAAGGCGTTTCCCATGATCCAGTTCGTGATCCAGCCGCGCCTGCGAGGTGAGGCGCGTGGAGGTGTGGCGCTCGAAGAAAACGCGGTCGGCGGTGGGGCCGTCGGCCAGCACGTCGAGGTCGCCGCCTTCGCGTTCTTCGAAGGTGCCCGCAAGGCCGAAGGAGACGGTGGTTTCTCCGTTTGGATAATAAAACAGCTTGGGGTTCAGCGTCAGGCGGCGGGTGTCGGGTAGGTTGGAAAAGGCGTCGTCGTCGGGGTCGTAGGCTTGCTGGAGGTTGCCGGAGGCCAGCAACGTGAGACCGAAGCGCTCCGTGCGGCCCGTGTAGAAGCCGCCCAGATCGAGGCCGCCCGCCGAGGTGCCATTGAGCAGCAGCGACAGCACCGGCTCTTCAGTGGGGGTTTTGGAGGCGAGGTTGACGAGCCCGGCGATGGCGTCGCCGCCGTAGAGCGTGGAGGCGGGGCCTTTGATGACTTCCACCTGATGTAAATCCAGCGGCGGCACTTGCAAGAGCGAGAGGCCGCCGGCGAAGCCGCCGTAGAGGGGAAAACCGTCCTTCAGCATCTGCGTGTAGCGCCCGTCGAGGCCCTGGATGCGGATGGCCGCACCGCCCGACACCGCCGAGGTCTGTTGCACCGTGATGCCGGGCGACTCATTAAGCAGCATCGAGATGTTCGACGGCTCCATCGAAATCTTCTCATCGATCTCCTCTCCGGCGATGGTTTCCACCCGTGTCGGCAGGTCGGCGATGGTGCGGCTTGTCCGCGTGGCGGTGACGGCAAACGCCTCCATCTCATGGTGCCCTTCTTCCAGCCTCACCATATCCACTTGGTCGGGGTCGGGCAGGGGAAAGGTGAGGGTGCGTTCGGTGGGCTCGAAGCCGATGTAAGAGAAGACAATGGTGTGCTCGCCGGAGGGAATGCCGGTGAGCGTCACGCGGCCTTCGGCGTCGGTGGTGGCTCCGAGGGTGGTGCCTTGAAATACCACATTTGCACCGACCAGCGGCTGGTCGTCGTGGGCATCATACACGAGCGCGTGGTAGACATGTTGGGCATACAGCGGCGAGGTCCAGAAAAAGCACACCGCTAGCACGGCAAGCTGGATATATCTTAAAAAGGGCATGGCGGGGTCAGGGAAAACAGAGAAACAGAACCACAGAAAGAAGAGAGGCACGGGCGCATAGAAGCACCGACCAGACGTACCTGTTGGGCGTAGCGATTCCTGCTTATTCAGGAAAAGCTTGGCGGAAAAGAGAGAAATGCGCAGGCAGCTAGGCCCGGGGCGGATGCCAGACAGAGAGGGGCGCGCCGGGTGGGGCTTGTGCTACCAAGGCGGGCGGTGCTACGACAGCAGCCGCAGGCGCAAGCACGTACGGGGGCGGCGGTGCGGTATAGTTTGCACAGCACAGCAGGCACGCGGCACAACAGTCGAGCGAAAGCTCGGTGGTCGGTGCATCGTCGGTGCCAGGAACATCGGCAACACAGACGGTCTCGTCGCCCAACTCAAAAAGGCCACAGGGCACGACGGTGCTCAAGAGCAGTACTGTCGTGAGAAGGCGTACAAACGAGATGTGGGGTCGAGAAACCATGAGGCGCAAAGAGACGCGATATTCAAGGCAACATACCCACGCAAACGCCCAGAAGGAAGGGGGGCGACGGACTTTTACACATACTTCGAGAAGACGATTTCCCCTTCCCCCAACCCTCATCCCGCTTCCCTCACGTACTTACCTTCCGGTATCGTCCTACCGCCAGCGTGAGCATCACCACGGCGTAGGCAGTGAGCGCCCAGAACTCGAACTGTACGGCCCAGAAGTCGGCCCCTTTGAGTAGCACGCGCCGCATGATGGTGATGAAATAGGCGACCGGGTTCACCAGTGTCAGCTTCTGCGCCCAGCCCGGCATACTTTCGATGGGGGTGAACAGGCCGCTCATCAGGATAAAAACGACCATCACAAACCACGCGATGAACATGGCCTGCTGCTGCGTCTCGGTGACCGTCGAAATCCATAGCCCGAAGCCGAGCATGGCCAGCAAATACACAAACGCCAGCCCGAAGACGAGTGCGAGGTTGCCCAGCAGCGGTACGTGGAAGACGATGCGGGCGATGACAAGCCCAAACGCCAACTCGAACAGCGCGATGAGCAGGAACGGGAGCAGCTTGCCGATCACAAACTGGTACTTGCGGATCGGCGTGACGTTGAGTTGCTCGATGGTGCCAATTTCTTTCTCACGCACCACATTCATCGCCGACAGAAACGTTCCGATCATCGTTACCAGCAGCACGAGGATGCCAGGGACCATAAAAGTCTGGTAGTTGAGGTCCGGGTTGTACCAGTACGCGGGAATGACGTCGATGCGGCTGGGCGGGGTGGTGGCAGCAGCTTGCTGGAGCCGGTCGGTGGTGAGGAAGTCAGCCTGGATGTCGCGGTTGAACTGGGCGAGGATGCTGGTGAAGTAGCCCTGCGTGACGCCCGCCGTGGCGCCGTCCTGCGCGTCGAAGATAAGCTGGAGGCGGCCCGTGCCCGTGCGCCGCAGGTCCTGCTCGAAGGCGGGCGGAATGTGCAGCACCAACGTGGCATCGCTGCGCAGCAGGGCGTCTTCGGCTTCAGCCACGGAAAAGGCCGAGGTGACCACTTCGAAATACCCCGATGCTTGCAATTTTTCCACCAACTGCCGCGAGGTGGTGCTCTGGTCCAGGTCCACCAGGCTCACCGGCGTGCTGCGCACCTCAAACGTGGCGGCGTTCGCCAGCACCAAAAGCTGCACGATAGGCATCACAAAAATAATCGCCAGCATCGCCCGGTTGCGGGCCACCTGGAGGAATTCTTTCTGCAACAGGAAAAGAATGGTGCGCATGGGGATTGGCTGTCAGCTATCGGCTGTTGGCTATCGGCTTTTGGTGTTTGTCGTTGGTTGTGTTTTGGGCGTCGAGACCCTCTTCCCTCAACCCGCGTCCCTCAATCATTCCAGTCGTTCGTTAAAATTCCGCAGGCTCGCGACAAGGAGCAGCAGGGTGATGCCGACGAGGATCAGGGTTTCCTGCCACAGGTATTCCAGCCCGACGCCCTTCAGCATGATGCCGCGCACGACGATGAGGAACCACTTCGCCGGGACGATGTGGCTGAGGTATTGCAGCGGCAGCGGCATGCTGGCAATCGGGAAGATGAAGCCGGAGAGGATAACAGTGGGCAACAGCAGTCCGGCGAGGGAGATCATGGTGGCGGTCTGCTGGGTCTCGGCGCGGGTGGAGATGAAGATGCCGAAGGCGAGGGCACACACGATAAACAGCAGGCACTCGGCGAGGAGCAGCACGAGGTTGCCCCGCACGGGCACGCCAAAAACAAACCGCGCCAGCACGAGGATTGTCACCACGTTGATGAACGAAAGCAGCACGTACGGCAGCACCTTGCCGATGATGATTTGCAGCGGACGCAGCGGCGAGACGAGTAGGATCTCCATCGTACCGCGCTCTTTCTCGCGGGTGATGGTGATGGAGGTCATCAGGGCGCAGACGAGCATCAGGATCAGCGCGATGAGGCCGGGCACAAACAGCACCACGCTTTTGAGTTCGGGGTTAAAGCGCATCTGCACCTCCGGCACGATCCGCACGCCGCTGCCAGTGCCAAACGTGCGGGTCTGGTAATCGCGGAGGATCGATGACGTATACGCCACCATCGTCTGGGCGCTGTTGGGGTCAGTGGCGTCGGTGATAAGCATGACCTGCGCGGTGCCGTCGCGGTGCAGGCGTTGCGCAAACCGGGGTTCAAACAGAATCGCTTCCTTGATGGCTCCGCGTTGAAAAGCCGCTTCGATGTCTTGTTCGGAGTGGAGCACAGCGGCCCCTTCGAAATACGGCGAATGCAGCAGTTCGCCCGTGAGGGCCTGGGTGACATGGTCGTGCGACAGATCCAGCACCGCCACCTGCACGTCGTTCAACTCGTTGCGGATGGCGAAGCCGAACAGGATGAGCTGAATAATGGGCATCCCGAACAGGATCAGCAGCGTCCGCCGATCCCGGAAGATGTGCAGAAACTCTTTGGTGACGAAGCCCTGGAAGGTTTTCATGGGTGTGTCCAGTCGCTGGCAAGTTGCAGGAACGACATCGCCGAGTTGTGAAACGTGATGCGTGAAACGTGAACTTTTTTCAGAGCGATGGAAGCTGAATCCACAAAGGCGTGCTCCTTATTCTTGTCGTCACGAAGGATCGGAGATCCTGTGGTGATCTCACCCCGACAGGAAAGAGCACTGCAGATGAGGTGAGATCGCCACGTCGCCTGCGGCTCCTCGCGATGACCAGATGAGGACACACAATAGGCGTGAATCGGAGCAGTCAACATGTCCATAAGCACAGCATCGATTTGAAGGATCACAATAGAGGCAGCACCCTCACGTTTCACGTTTCATTCCTCACGCCCTCGCCAGCCGGACAAACACCTCATCCATCGAGGCCGCCGCGAACTGCGTTTTCAGCGCTGCTGGCGTTCCTAGCGCTTCGATTTTCCCGTCTACCATAATCGAGACGCGGTCGCAGTATTCGGCCTCGTCCATGTAGTGGGTGGTGACAAACACCGTGATGCCGCGCCCAGCGGTTTCGTAGATCAAGTCCCAGAACTGCCGCCGTGTGATCGGGTCAACGCCGCCCGTGGGTTCGTCAAGGAACAGCACACGGGGATCGTGCAGGAGTGCCACTGAAAACGCCAGCTTCTGCCGCCACCCCAGCGGCAGGGCCGCGATGCGCAGGTCGCGGGCATGGCTCAGGTCCAGCCGCGCCAGCAGCGCCGTCGTTTTTTCCTTGATCGCCCGACGCGAAAGCCCGTAGATGCCGCCGTAAAAACGGATGTTTTCCGCCACCGTCAGGTCTTCGTACAGCGAAAACCGCTGGCTCATGTAGCCGATGGTCTGCTTGATCTTTTCCGGCTGGGTGTACACGTCAAAGCCGCTCACCGTCGCCTCGCCCGAGGTCGGTTCGAGCAGCCCCGTCAACATCCGCATGGCCGTGGTTTTTCCTGCGCCGTTCGCCCCCAGAAACCCCAGGATCTCGCCCGCTTCCACGCTGAAGCTGATGTGGTCGACCGCCGTGAAGCTGCCGAACATCCGGGTCAGGTCGTTTACTTCGATGATGGACATGGTTGGGAGCGGGAAGAGGGAAGGGGGGAGAGGGAGAAGGGGGGAGAGGGGGAGTTATTTCTTGTCATCTCGACGAGCAACGCGAGGAGAGATCTCCCACGTTACAGATTGCCTTTTTGCTTGGGAGGATCGCGGTGCTATTCCGAGGCGTGGGAGATCCCTCACCTGCGTTTGGGATGACAGTGAGCGGGTATGGGAGCTTATATTGTGCGGGGACATAGCCAGGCACGTGAACATGTATATCATGGCTTCCAAGTTCGTCAGGTGGTTGGCTCATGCATCAGTTCCATGAAGGCGTCTTCGATGCTGGCCGGGATCGGTTTGATTTCGATGTGGGTGAGGCTTTGTGTATCGAGATAGGCGCGGAGGGCCTGCACATCGGCGGTGGGGCGGGCGTCGGTGTAATGCACGTACTCGCCGAAGGCATACACGGCGTGCGCATGGGGATACTGCCGCAGCGCCTGAATAAGCGGATACCGCTGGGCAGCCTTGACGGCAAGAAGCGGGCGGTTGTACTGTGCCTCAATGGCGGAGGGTGTTTCTATTTGCAGCAAACGCCCCTCTTGAATCAGCGCCACGCGGTCGCACTGCCCCGCCTCATCCATGTAAGGCGTGGAGACGACGATGGTGAGGCCGCCCTTTTTGAGTCGTTGCAGCATCTCCCAGAACTCGCGGCGCGAGACGGCATCCACGCCTGTCGTTGGCTCGTCGAGGAATAACACGCGGGGACGGTGGATCAGCGCGCACGAAAGCGCCAGCTTTTGCTTCATCCCTCCAGACAGCGCCCCGGCACGGCGGTCCTTAAACGGCTCGATCTGCTGGTAGATGTCCTTGATGAGGTCGTAGTTGGCCTGCACCGTCGTGCCAAACACGGAGGCGAAAAACGTCAGGTTTTCCTCGACGCTGAGGTCGGGGTATAGCGAAAAGCGCCCCGGCATATAGCCCAGCCGTGCCCGCAAAGCCCGGTAGTCTTTCACCACGTCTAGCCCGTCCACGGTGGCGTTGCCCGTATCGGGCACCAGCAGCGTGACGAGGATGCGAAACAGCGTCGTTTTGCCCGCTCCGTCCGGTCCCACAAACCCGAACAACTCGCCTTCGTCCAGGCGGAACTGCACGGCTTCCAGCGCCTGCACGGTGCCAAAATGCTTGCTGAGGTTGGTGACGGTGATCATGGGCTTCGTGTCAAGTGCTCGCTATGCTCGCGTCATTTACGGGCTCCGCCCGTGTCATTAATAGTCATTTGGTCTTCGTTTCCTCGGTTCTTCGATTTCCCCTAACCTCCCACACTCCCAAACACCCATACGCCATCACTCTTCCCTCACCCATACTTCGCCCGGCATCCCGATTTTCAGCACCCCATCGGGGTTGGGGACACGGACTTTGAGGGCGTAGACGAGGTTGACGCGTTCTTCTTTGGTCTGGATAATTTTGGGCGTGAACTCGGCGTCGGCGGCGATCCAGGTGATTTCACCGGAGAGGGTGCGGTTTTCGGTGGCGCTTTCGTCGATTTGTACTTCTACGGTTTGCCCGAGGCGCAGGTGCGGCAGTTGCGCGCCGCTCACATAAGCGCGGAGGTCGAGCGAACTGAGGTCGGCGATTTTGTACAGCGGCTTGCCGGGGGCGACGACCTCATGGGGCTGGGCGAAGGTGACCAGCACCGTGCCGTCAATCGGGTTGGTAAGGGTGCTGCGGGCGATGAGGTCGTTGACCTGCGCAATCTGCGCATCGGTAGCTTCGATCTCGGCGACGAGGGGCGCATGCTGTGTGCGGATCTGCTCAATCTGCCGGTCGAGGACCGAGAGGCGGCCCGCGAAGTCGTCGAGTTGCTGTTGCGTGGCGGCTTGGTCGGCAAACAGGTTTTGCAGCCGCTGGTGCTCCACCTCGGCGACGCGTTTTTGCTCTTGCAGCACATCGATTTGGGCGACGATGCCGGGCGTGCGGGCACGGATGGCCTGCCGCTTGGCTTCGAGTCCGGCGCGTTGCAGGACGAGCTGGGTCGTGTCCACTACGCCGACGACCTGCCCGGCTGTCAGCATGTTGCCTTCGTTGACATCAAAGTGCAGCAGGCGACCGCTCGCCTCGGCGGAGATGAGCGTTTCCGGGGCCTCGAAGGTGCCGTAGGCGTCGGCGAGGTCGCCGTTGTTGGCGCAACCGCTCAGCCAGAGTCCGGCCCACAGAGCAAGCAAGATTACACTGGCAAGCTTGGTCATTTTTATGCGCCCTACGCTCTGGTTGCCGTTCCCTCTCCCTTGATGGGAGAGGGACAGGGTGAGGGTGAAATGCTGATTATTTTGCAACCCTTTTTTTCGAAGCACATCAGCAAAAGAAAGGGCGTGTGATTGCTTTACATATTTCATCGGAGGGTGCCTTCGTTTTCTCCAAGGGTATTCAGGTACTGCACCTGCGCCTGGGCAAGTTGGAGGCGGTGCAGGTGACGGGTGAGTTCGGCCTGATGTACCGCGTTGCGCTCGGCGAGGTAGTCGGTGGCGGTGATCACGCCGTTGGCGAAGCGACTTGCGGCCTGCGCCTCCACCCGCTGCCGCAGGGCGATGATTTCGGCGTCGCTCTCTAGCAGCGCCTGCAACCGCTCGATGTCGGCGCGGTGCTGTGCGGTAGCGATGCGGAGGCTGCGGGCGAACGCGGCTTCCTGCGTGCCCAGCATGTCTTCCTGCAAGGCGAGCACTTCTCCATCGCGGCGGCTCATGTGCCAGTCCCATGCCTTCCAGTTTACGCGTACGCCCACGGTGTAAAACGGCTTGAAGTCGGTCTCGAAGACATTCAGCGCGGCGGGGCGGCCATACGCGGTCTCGGCAAAGGCCGCGACGGTGGGGCGGTTTTTCCGGGCGATGAGGGTTTGCTGGGCGTCCAGCAGCGTGCGCTGCAACGCAAAGGCGCGGTATTCGGGGCGCTGCTCCCGGTCAGAAAGGGCAGCGGGCAGCACAACGTTGGGGAGGGCGAGGGTTTCGTCCTCGGCAAGCGGTCGCCCCATGAGTTCGCCCAGCACGGTGCGGGCAGCGCGGCGGCGGACCTCGGCCTCGCCGATGTGCTGTTCCACCTTGATGCGCTCGGCGGTGAGCACATCCACATTACCCGAAAGCGCCACGCCCTGATCAACAAGCGCCTGGGCCTGCATCCGCTTGGCCTCGATGTCGGTGTGGAGCGTGGCGAGCGATTCGAGTTGGGCCTCCAGCAGCAGCACCTGCAAAAACACTTGGCTGACCTGCTCGCGGACGCTGTAGCGTTGCACCTCCACCTGCTGCTGGTCGAGATCGCGCCGCGCGGTTTCGAGGGTTTGCTGCGCAGTAATGAGGCCGCCATCGTACACGATCTGATTGATTGTCAGCGCCACTTTGTACTGATCTTTGTCGAGTTCGGGGAAGGCGAAGCCGGGCGCGGAAATCGGGATCTCCGGTACGTCGGAGAAATAGGTGGCCTGTCCGCCGAGCGAGAGCGACGGGAGGCGCTGGGCGTGCAGGTTTTGCAGCCGCCGCTCCGCCATTGCTTCCCGCAGTTCGATTTGGGGTTGCAACGGATGGTTTGTCTCGGCGGCCCGGTACGCGGCGTCGAGCGTCAGCGAGTCCGGGGCTGGCTGGAAAAGCAAAAGGGCGACGAGTAAAAACATCGCTTTCGGGGTTATCGCTAGGAACGGGGGTGCAGGCCGTGGACGAGCAAGTCGATCAGGTGGGCCTTGCGTTCTTCGAGGAAGCCGTCGCGGTCGCGGGCTACGCCGGGGTTCATCTCGCGCATGGTGGGGTAGACGATGAAGAAGAAGATGCACGACGAAAGCACCGTCAGCGCCGTCTGAAACGGGTCCACGGGGCGTATTTCTCCGGTTTTGGTCGCCTGTGCGATGCGGGTGATGAGCGCGCGCACGGGATTTCCGTCGGCGGATTTGAGCGTGCTCACCTGCTGCACCACCGCCTCGCCGCCCGACAGGTTTTCGTTCACCATCAGCCGCACCACGTCTTGGTGGTCTTTGAGGAAATCGATGTAGCCCGTGATAAAGGTGCGCAGGACGGCCTCAAACGATTCAGCCTCTTCCACCGCCGCGCCGATGCCTGCAAAGAAGCGCTGGAAGACGTAGGCGAAGACGGCGGCGTAGAGCTTGTCCTTGCTGCGGAAGTAGTAGTGCAGCATCGCCTTGTTGATCTGCGCCGCATCGGCGATTTCCTGCATGCGGGCGCCGTCTTTGCCTTTACGTGCAAACGCCTGCAACGCGGCCTCGAAGATGCGCTCTTCCGCTTCGGTGTACGTGGTCGTGTCCGTCATAAACGGGAGTATTCGAATGAAAACAGGTGCGACTAACCGAATGAGTTAACCGTTTGGTTGGTGTCATGGTACAAAGAGAACCAAGAAAGTGTCAACCATCTGGTTAATCGTTACAATTCAAAGAACGAACGCTTTTCATTGACGTATATCTGCTTATCAATGATTCAATAAGAACTTGTCATGTTGTTTCCAGAAGTTGAGCGAGATGTTCGAGTTGCAAATCGGGCGATGTCGCATTTTGAATTTCTAACACGTTGCTATCGTCCGGAATGTGAATCCATTCGCAACCTTTGGGAGAATTGGTTCAGGCATTACCCAGACAGTGAGAAAAAGGAGCTAAAAGCTCGACTTGCATCTGACAAGATTAACTACTACTCAGCCTTTTGGGAATTGTATCTCTATGAGTTGTTGAGGCGGCTAGGGTATTCGATACAGGTTCATCCTACGTTGCCCACAATTGAGACTACACAACCCGATTTTCTTGCAACATCGCCGACTGGAGAGGAAGTGATTATTGAAGCAGTCGCTGTTTCAGAGCAATCGGGAGAAGATCCTGCTACAACAAATCGAAGGGAGACAGTACTTGACACCATTGACCGTCTAGACCACCCTTATTTTTATGTGTTGCTGAATGAAAAAGGAAGTCCCACTGCCTCACCTTCTGGTCGAAAGATTCGAGCAAGTCTAAAACGTTGGTTAGATAGTCTTGATTATAACACCTGCCATACACTACTAGAGAGTAACCGATTTACTGATCTTCCGACTCAGGCTTTTAATGAAAATGGTTGGATACTTGAGTTTCAAGCGTTTCCAAAGCCGAAGAACCAGCTTGGTAAACCAAATGAGCGTCTTATTCATCTACATATGCCTGAAGTCCATTGGATTGATTCACGGACTCCAATTCGAGATGCCATAAGACGGAAAGCATCAAAATATGGAGACATTCAACGTCCGTATCTAGTAGCTGTTAATGCAATGGGCCACTTTGTAGATGAAATAGCTATTTTTGAGGCTCTTTTTGGAACAGAGGTTATGATATTCGGTGCTGAACCTGAGGTTAAGTCCCGCATGGCTCGCAGGCCAGATGGGGCTTGGACAAGCGAGCAGGGAGAGCGCAACACACGCATTAGCGGAGTCCTAATTGGGCAAAGCGTATTTCCAAACAATGTCGCGGATACATCGGTTGTGCTTTATCACAATCCTTGGGCAAAACGCGAATATATAGGTCTTCTTTCTTCCTTAAAGCAATTTGTACCGTCCGAGGGTGGGATGAAAAAAGTTGATGGAATGCTCCCTCGCAGCATCTTCGGTTTAGATGAGAACTGGCTGCAAGCTGGCGCATGAAATCATTTCATTTCGAAATTAAAATTGCCCGTCACTAGGTAAGTGGCGTGCCAAGATGACCTCGTTCTCCTTGCTCCCAACCACGAGGCTTTCCCTATGAAGTGCCTGTCTTATCGATTCGCTATTGTTTTTTCCTTTGCTGCTGTGGCACTCCTTCTGACAGGAGTGGCCCAGGCGCAGCCCACCAACCAAACGCTCGCGGGCACTTACATCGTCACGTCGTACTTCAACGATTCCGTGGATGAAAGCAGCACGTCGCTTTCCAGGGTGACCTTCGATGGGGTGGGCGCTGGCGTGTGGGATGTCCTCGCCAACTCGCAAGACGATATTGGGTCGGGTAGTCTTACGTACACGGTGAACCCCGATGGGTCCTTCATGACCAGCGTGGAGGGCGAACTGCTTCGGGGCATCATCGCCCCCGACGGTGAAATTCTGACAGCGGTGGAACTGGACCCGGATGACTTTGGCTTCTATGCGGCCATGCGGATGTCGTCCGGGCTGACCAACGCCGATTTGAGCGGCACGTACATCCTCGTGCAGTACCTCAACGATGCGGTGGACGGCGTAAGCACGGCGTTTTCGTCAGTGACCTTCGACGGAAACGGCGGTGGCCTCTTCGACATTCAGGTTCATTCGCAGGGCGAGATCGGAATGGGGCCGTTTACGTATGCGCTGGAAGCAGAGGGCACCTTGACCATCACGGCGGATGGATCGACGCTGCGGGGCGTTTTTAATCCGGTCGCCGGTGCGCTGACGCTGGTGGAGCTTGACCCGGAGGTATACGGGTTGTACGTGGGGATGCGCACCTCGGCGGGCCACACCGCGATGTCGCTCGACGGGGTGTATGAGGTGGGCCAATACCAACGTAATGGTGCGGCGGTTGCGACCCATGCCGCTTTTACGTTCGACGGAGCAGGCGCAGGAGACCGCGAGCCGCTGCAAACATCGGAGGGCACCGGAGTGGGCGGGTCATTTAGCTATGCGGTCGATGATGACGGCACCTTTACCATTACCGGGGCCGCCGAAACACACGGCATTGTGGCACCGGACGGCAGTTGGTTTGTGTTTGCCGAGGTAGAGTCTTTAGAGCGTGGCCTGTCGATGGGCTTCCGGCGGCTTGAAACCGGCACCGCCCGTGAAGCCAATGCCCCTGCGCCTGCGCTTGCCTTAACCGTTGGCCCCAATCCCGCGCACGGTACGGTGTTTCTTCGTTTTGATGTCCCGCGCAGCGCGCCGGTACGTTTGGAGGTGTTCGATATGCTGGGGCGTCAGCGGGCAGTGCTGGTGGATGCCTCCTTGTCGCCCGGACCGCAGGTTATTCCGTGGGAGACAGCAGGCGTGGAGGCAGGGAGTTATCTGTTTCGCCTGACGGTGGATGAGCACGTCGTGGTGCAGCCCGGCATGGTTTTTTAAGCTTCTCTCAAACACCGCCTTCCGCTAGAAATGATTAGACGGTTGATTCAGGAAAGGACGTAGATAAGCCATTTGAATACCGAAATATCGGGATGCCGGAAGTCGAGGCGTTTTCCTATCCTGTTGTCTCTTGAATTCCCTCCTTCAAGCAATCATACCAAGTAAATGCCGAAGCCCAAATACAAGCCTGATGCCTGGAACAAAGCAGGTGTTAAGGCCGCCAACAACTGCTACAACTACGCAACGAACAAACCCTTCAAGCCCGGCGGGAAACGCAAGTATCCGGGGGCTGCGGAGCCCGGGCGGGCGTCAGGGTTGACGGTGGGTGTGAATATCGGTTTTAACGTGCTAGACCGAACAGACCTCGGCCCAGGGCGGGTCCTGTTCGGCCCGGCTGTGGAAATCACCTGTAAGGGGCTTAAAAATGCCTGTGTGGCCGATGGCATGGTCGCGGCCAAGGACGGACCGAAGTGTGATGGGGCTGACTGCTGGGTGGTGGCCTATTACCGCAAGCCTGCGAAAAAAAGAGGGAAAAGTGGCTTGTTCTGGGAGTCGGCAGACTATCATTTTGTGCGCCAGGACGCCGATGGGAAATGGTCGCACAAGCCCGGTGCTGCCGACGTGACGCGCAAGCAGTATAATCCCAAGAAAAAAGATTTCTCCGGACCTGCCATCACCGATCCAGCCAAGGACAACGTGGGGGCGGGGTATGAATTCTGCGGATACCTCTGTGTATGCCCCGACAAGGTTCAAATAGCGATGCACGACACCTCAGGGACAGGACGCCGCCATCAAGGAGCCGTGGTGACACGGACAGACAGCTATGGCTTGGCAAACCGTGTGACCGCCACGTTGGAAGAAACAGACTTCGTCTCCTTGATCGAGGAATGGAGCGAAGAAGTAGGAGGCCAATGGGAGCCTGGCTTTGCTGACGGTACCCTATGCTACCGCCTGGATGTGGGCGACGAAGGGGCGTTTACGGACTTCACCCTTTTTGTCAATGAGGATGCGGTGACCGTGTGGGATGGAGCGGCGCGTTGTCTGCCTGATCCCGACGGCCTGTTCGCGGCGAAGATGGATGGCTGGTTTACGGCCCAAGGCGAGGTTGAGGAGGAGGCAGTATCGGAGAACGCCAAAACCAAACTCATCAAGAACGTGAAGGCCAAAGGACGGCGGAAAAAGAAAGACTAAGAAACTGTGTGGTACGGGGGTTGGCAGGCGAGCCGAGGCGATTATCGAGACCAGCGTCGTCCGATTTCGAGGCTCGTAGCAACGCTACGGGCCGAGAAACCGAAGGCGGAGCCGCAGGGCATCGGGCGGCGATGGGCGGAAAAGCGACCGGCGCAGCCCAAGATCAAAAACCTGACCACCCTCTAAAGGTAAATAGTTGCCCTCTCGCCCGGTGCATCGTAGCTTGGCGGCACACAAAGAGGGCCCTGCCGCGCAGCGTTCGGGGGCTTGCCA
Source organism: Rhodothermia bacterium (assembly GCA_030428385.1). Lineage (GTDB taxonomy): Bacteria > Bacteroidota > Rhodothermia > Rhodothermales > JAAAOL01 > JAUIDY01. The sequence continues at coordinate 90,761 of JAUIDY010000005.1, forward strand.
CACACCACCCGACCGCAAAAGATCAACCTTATGGCTGTCCTTGACGCCTCGCAACGCCTTAAAAAAGAACTGGGCCTGTTCGATGTCTTCGCCGTCAGTACCGGGGCGATGTTTAGCTCGGGGTTTTTCCTCTTGCCGGGGCTGGCAGCGGCCAAAGCAGGGCCGGCGGTGGTGCTGGCGTATCTCTTCGCAGGCGTGCTAATCCTTCCGGCCATGTTCAGCAAAGCGGAACTGAGCACGGCGCTGCCTCGCGCAGGCGGCACGTATTTCTTCCTCGACCGCAGCCTTGGCCCGATGGTGGGCACGATTGGCGGGCTGGGCACCTACCTCGCGCTCTCGCTCAAGACGGCGTTTGCGCTGATTGGCATTGGGGCGTATGCGGCGTTTTTTATCGAACTGCCCATCAAAACCGTCGCCATCGTCCTGACGGTCGTGTTTATGCTGTTCAATATGGTGGGGGCAAAGGAGACGACGGTGCTGCAGCGGTGGTTGGTGATCATTCTGCTTTCGGTGCTGGCGTTTTTTACGGTGCAGGGCGTTCTCTATCTGCTCACGAGCCAGCCCGCCTCTGAGACAGTCGCTCAGTTCGAGCCGTTTCTGCCGTTTGGGTTGGAAGGGCTGTTCTCCACCATCGGCTTTGTGTTTGTGTCGTACGCCGGGCTGACGAAGGTGGCGAGCGTGGCCGAGGAGGTCAAGAACCCGGACCGCAACATCCCGCTCGGCATGATGCTGTCGCTGGGCGTGACGTCACTTGTGTATGTGGCAGGCGTGTTTATTATGGTTGCCGTCCTTGATCCGGTGGAACTACGCTCGGATCTGACACCCGTGGCGACGGCAGCCGACGCGTTTTTCGGCTGGCTCCCGGCACCGCTGGGGCTGGTGCTGATTGTGGCGGCGGCGCTGGCGGCCTTCGCCTCTACCGGCAACGCGGGGTTGCTCTCGGCCTCACGCTATCCGCTGGCGATGGCGCGTGACCGGCTGCTGCCCGATGTCTTCGCCAAACTGGGGAAGTTCAAGACGCCCGTTCCCGCCATCCTCGCCACGGGCGGGCTGATGATTTTCTTTATCCTCGTGCTCGACGCCGAGGGCATCGCCAAACTGGCCAGTGCATTCCAACTGTTCATCTTTATGCTGGTCAACCTCGCCGTGGTCGTCATGCGCGAGAGCCGCATTCCGTCGTACGACCCCGGCTACCGCTCGCCGTTGTACCCGTGGATGCAAGTGTTTGGCATCATCGTCTGCTTGCTGCTCATCATCTATATGGGCTGGCTGGCGATCCTGTTTACCATCGGCATCATCGTGATTTGCCTGATCTGGTACTACCAGTATGCCCGTCCGAACGTGAAGCGCGACGGGGCCATCTACCACTGGTTCCACCGCCTCGGGCGGCGGCAGTATCAGGGGCTCGACCGCGAGTTTCGGAGCATCATGAAGGAGAAAGGGCTGCGCGACGAAGACCCATTCGACGAAATTGTGGCGCGGAGCTTTGTGCTGGACCTGGAAGGCGAAGTGTCCTTCGAAGACGTGATCGCGCTGGCGTCGGAGCAACTGGCGCAGCGGCTTCCCAAGACCGCAGAAGAAATCACCGACCGCTTCATGCAGGGCACGCTGACGGGCTCGACGCCCGTGACACGGGGCGTGGCATTGCCGCACTTCCGCACCGACCTCACCGAGCAAGCCGAGATGGTGCTGGTGCGCACGCGACACCCCGTCGCCTTTCCTGCCGATGATCCGCTGACAACGGAAATCGAGCCCGAAAAAGACGTGCACGCGGTCTTTTTCCTTGTTAGCTCTGAAAGCAATCCAGGGCAGCACCTGCGTATCCTGGCGCAGATCGCGGGGCGGGTGGACGAAGCTGATTTTGCCGAAGACTGGAACGCGGCGCAGGACGAGCAGGAACTCCGCGAGGCGCTGCTGCGCGACGAACGCTTCCTCACCATAGAAATCCTCCCGCAAACGCCCGCCATTGTCCTCGAAGGCAAGGCGCTGAAAGAACTGCGGATGCCTGCCGGAAGCCTCATTGCACTCATCCGCCGGGGGCACAGTGTCGTTATTCCGCAAGGCAGCACCGTGTTGCAACTCTACGACCGCCTCACCATCATCGGAGAACCCGAAGGGTTGCACGCGCTGCACGATGAATACATCGCCCCGCCCGACGGAACGAAGTAACCTTGCGGATCGGATGGCGTAGGGGCGATATGTGGAACCCCTCCAACAACCCATAACCACTGTGCATCCGCTGCTCGCGCATCTGCAAAATGCCCATACGGCTTACATGCCCAGCCGTTTTGTGCGTGGGCTAGTATTGCCGTTGCGGGCCGCCTCATTTCTGATGCGGCACCCTCGCCTGTGGCCGTTTGTGGTCATGCCTGCCCTGATCAACATGGTGCTGTTTGTGATGGCCGCAGGTTTGGTGATTTCCCACGCGGGGGACTTCGTCAACTGGCTGTGGCCCAAACCCGAAATGGACGGACTGATGGACGGCCTCGTGCTGGTGTTGTGGTATGGGGCGAGTCTGATTTTTGGCATAATCGGGCTGCTGGCGTCGTATCTGCTGGTGGTACTCGTCGGTGGCATCGTGGCGAGCCCATTTAACGACGTGCTCTCCCAACGCACCGAGCGGTTGCTGACGGGGCAGCCTGTTCCCGAAACCGGCGATACGTGGCTGGGTGGCATCCTCAAGTCCATCGGCTCCACCACCATCATTACGGTGATGTATCTGGTGCTGCTCATTGGCATTCTGCTGCTCAACATCATTCCCATCGCTGGCAGCATCCTGGCAACCGTCGGTGGGGTGTGTCTGGGCGCGTTTTTCCTATCGCTGGAATATGCCGACAATACCTTTGAGCGGCACGGGTTGGTACTGGGGCAGAAGATCCGCGTGCTCCGGGCGAATTTTACGCTGTCACTGGGGGTGGGCCTCGGTTCCAGTTTATTGTTGTGGATTCCGCTGCTCAACTTCCTGTGTATCCCGATTGCGGTGGTGTGTGGCACGGCGCTGGCATTACATCTGGGGCCGACGCACACGGGGTAACGGTGGACGGGTTTGATCCAAAGAAACACCATCGCCGCTCGATACGGGTGCCGGACTACGATTACGCCCAGCCGGGTGCGTATTTCATGACGGTTTGTGTGAAGGGACATCGCTGCCTGTTGGGACACATTGAGGGTGGGGTCATGCAGGTGAATGAGGCGGGGCGGATGGTGCAGGCCGTGTGGAAGGCATTACCTGATCAGTATCCTGGTGTTGGGATCGATGCGTTTGTGGTGATGCCGAATCATGTGCATGGGGTGGTGGTGATTGGGGGTGGAGCGCAACCTCGGGATGGGCAACCACGGGGGCGGGGGGGGACATCGGGATGGGCAATCCCAGGGGCAAGGGCAACCACGGGGGGTTGCCCCTACGTCGGAACGCACGCCGCCGCTGTCGGAACGCACGCCGCCGCTGTCGGAACGCACGCCGCCGCTGTCGGAACGCACGCCGCCGCTGTCGGAACGCACGCCGCCGCTGTCGGAACGCACGCCGCCGCTGTCGGAACGCACGCCGCCGCTG
>JAUIDY010000006.1 GCA_030428385.1 Rhodothermia bacterium
AATGCCGGGACACGTCCAGCATGGCGCCACGCCACGCATACCGGGGTGAATCGATAATTTCACCCACTGGTACTGGCAACGGTTGTTCGAAAGCAGCCTCATACTCGACGGCAGGCGGAAGCAACTGCCGGAGGGTCTGGACGCCATAAAACAAGCCTGCGGCGGTGACAGCCCGGATCGTTATCTGATCGGAAGCGATTGTCAAGGCATACCCTTCTTCGCCCCAGGCTGAGTCGGCATCGGCGGTCGTGAGCAGAATATGATCTCCGGTTGGCTCTCCTGAATGGTACCGCACCTCGGGCGTGGTTTCCTCCGTGTTTCCGATCAATGCCGCCAACATGTTTCCGATGCGATGGGCTTCGGTATTTCCGGGATCAACCAGAATGGGAGTCTCGGCCGTCACCATAAACCGTTCTGATAGTGAAAGCGTGACTTCGGCGGGGATGGGAATGAGTGCATGCATGGAAGCAGGTACCGGGCGAGCATCGTGCCCTTCTGGTTCACATCCCCCCAGGAAACACAAAAGGATGAGGCCGCCGAGCCATACAGGAAACGACAGAAAGGGTTGACGCATGGATCGCATGGTGCCGATACGATTGTCTGAAAAGGAAGAGCATCTGGGCGAACAATATACACCCTTAGCGATGCCTCTTTTCTATGCGTGCCATTGACAAAACGCCCCTGCCTGGAGCATCAACTTTTCAGGGCTCTTCACGAACAGCTATTTGCCAACCATCAGCCCAAGACGCTCTTAGTGTGCAACCAGATACAACACCGCAAACCACTGATGCTCATCCATCCAAACCTCTTCCACCGAAAAACCCGCCTTGGCCGTCAAACGTTCGATATCGTCGAGGCTGTACTTATGAGAGTATTCGGTACAGATCGTCTCCCCTTCCAAAAATGAAACGGTATCGGATCCTACCTGAACGACCTGATTGTGGCTGCTGCGGAGGTGCATTTCAATACGGCCTTCGGTCTCGTTGTAGAACGCTTCGTGCGTAAACTGATCAAGATCGAAGGTGCCCCCAAGTTCTTTGTTGATCCGTACCAGCAGGTTTTTGTTAAACGCTGCCGTGATGCCTTTGCGATCGTTGTAAGCGGCTTCCAAAACGGCACGGTCTTTTTTTAAATCGACCCCTAAGAGCAACCCACCGCCGGGTCCAACCACGTGGGCCACCTGGTTTAAAAAAGCCTCGGCTTCTCCCGCCGTAAAATTCCCCAACGTAGAGCCAGGGAAAAAAACCACTACGTTGTCGGCTCCCCACGCAGGCAAGGTCAGCGGCGAGGAATAATCCGCAGCAATGGGTTGAATCGCTAGCTCGGGATACGCCTTTGCGAGTGCCGCTACCGATTGCATCAGGTGTTCTTTCGAAATATCGATGGGCACATACCCTGCGGGCTCCATCAGATGATCGAGCATGATGCGGGTCTTGAGGCTACTGCCGCTCCCATATTCCACCAACAGGACATGCGAACCAATCCGGGCCACCATCGCACCAATATGCTGATGCAGAATCCCGATCTCCGTACGTGTGAGGTAGTATTCTTCCAGTTGGGTGATTTCGTCGAACAACTGCGAGCCGCGCTCATCATAAAAAAACTTACTCGGGATCTGCTTGGGAACGGCTTGTAATCCACGCACGACTTCCTCACGGAATGAATCCTCCGGGGGCACCAAATCGAGTACCGGATGGGCAGTTGGGTCGGCTATCGTTTCACGAAGCTCACAAATCATATATCTATACGTAATTGTTTTTTATTAGCATAACGAGTGACGGTTTTAATCGGAGTCCCCATCCTTTGCAAGTCGAATCCCCATAAATTGCCACGTGGCATCGGGCGGAAAGAAATTGCGGTACGTGGCCCGAATATGGGTCTCTGAGGTTGCACAACTGCCGCCTCGGAGCACAAACTGGTTGCACATAAACTTGCCGTTGTATTCGCCCAAAGCGCCCGGCAAGGGTTCATAACCGGGATACGGGCTGTAGGGACTGCGCGTCCATTCCCACACATCGCCGTACATTTGCAATAGGTCGTCGCCCGTTTCTTCAGCCACGGTGGGATGAAAATGACCGTCCTCTACCAAGCGTCCAGAAACAGGCACCTGCTGGGCGGCGATTTCCCATTCCTGCTCAGTAGGCAAACGGGCCCCCGCCCATCGGGCAAAGGCATCGGCCTCGAAGTAGCTGACATGGCACACCGGCTCCTCGGGATCGACGGGCTGGCTCCCCCCTAGGGAATAAAGACACCACCTGCCTTCTTGCTTTTCCCAGTAGAAGGGCGCGTTCCACCCTTCGGCTTGGGCAGTGGCCCATCCGACAGACAGCCATAATTCGGGCCGTTCGTACCCCCCGTCATTCATAAATTCGAGGTACTCCCCGTTGGTCACGAGGCGGCTCGCGAGTTGAAACGGCTCCAGAAACGAACGGTGACGGCGTGTCTCGTTGTCATAACAGAAATCGGGACCAACGTGCCCTATCTCATAGAGCCCTTCGTCGATGGATACCCAGCGAAGCGACGGCGCTGTTGTTGCGCCTGACTCCTTTCGCTTCCGATAGACTGGTCGCAATGGATTTACGGAAAAGACATGCTTGATGTCGGTCAGGAGTAATTCTTGATGCTGTTGCTCATGATGCAAACCCAATTCCACCAATGGCCGTAGCGTTTGATGCTGCGCCTCATCGGCCCGCTCAAGTAACCGCAGCATGTGTTCATCGACATAGGCCCGGTAGGCATACACCTCCTCCACGGTAGGGCGAGAAAGGTATCCCCGTTGTGCCCGGCAATGGCGCTCGCCTGCCTGCACATAGTAGGAGTTAAACAGGTAGGCGTAGGCTGGATGCAGGGGGCGATAATTTGGAAAGTGCGTCTGCAAGACAAACGTCTCAAAAAACCAACTCACATGGGCAAGGTGCCACTTCGTGGGGCTGACATCCGGCATCGACTGAACGACGTAATCTTCGGGCACCAGGGGCTCCGCCAAATACTCGGTGAAGCGGCGCACCGTTTGATACCGTTCGGCCAAGGTGTCAGGGCGCACTTCCGAACGCACAGGTGGGGAGAGCAACATATAAACAATCGAACAAGATCGAGGAATGCGAGGCAAGGCAAGCCACGTGGGCTGCTTGATGCTACGTTTCAACTCGGCAAAATGCGTTACACGAAACTGCTCCTATCGAGATGTTACAAAATCTGCACGTCGCGCAGCGGATCTGGGTGCAAAAACGAATAGCCGAGGTGTTTTTTTAAGCGTTGGTTGCTAATGACCTTGTAGGCTTGGGGCTCTGCGGAGAAAGAAGGCGGCTCAAGCCCGAGGGTCCGGGCAGCAGCAACATATAGATGCGCTCGGGTAGGATGTTCATCCGCGCAGATATTATACGCCCCTCCCCGTTTGTTTTGGGCAAGCAACCTCACCACCACCCGCACGGCATCGGCTTGATGCACCAGATTAACAGGCGACGTAGCCCCAGCGACTCCCTTTTTTCCTGCCATAAATCGCCCCGGAAATCGGTTGGGGCCATAGAGGCCAGCATACCGAAGAATGGTGGCATCGACAGACGCTTGGCGGAGCATCTCTTCTGCAAGACGGAGGGCTTGCCCACTTTCCCGAGCCGGGATTCCGGTCCGCGCATCCGCCTCTGTGACCACCCGGTTTAAGTTGGCATACACCGAGGTGGAACTGGCAAAGATGATCCACTGAACCCCGGCGCTCGTCGCCTTTGCCAACATCCGGCGCATCTGGTCCTGAACCCGAGCCTGTACGTTGGGTAATCGCCGTTGAGGAGGAACGTTGTAAAACAATACGTCGGACTCAAAAAACGCGGGGGGGGTCTGGCTATTCTCCCCATCGAGAATCACTACGTAGGGATCGATTCCTTTGGCCTTCAGCTGGGGCATTTTTTCGAGAGTGGTCGTTGCCCCTTTTACCTGCCATCCTTGCTGTACAAGTTGTTCGCCCAACGGAAGTCCCAGCCAGCCACACCCAAGAATACTAATGGTTTGCACAGAATATTGCGTTTGTTCGACGAAGGTGTCGCTGGTACCACCGCCTAAAGATCTGGTTCAGATTGGCGATGCATCGAAACATAACGTGCGCCCCCGTTTTCATTGGGGCCTTCACCTTCCCCAATCAGTTATGCAACCGCTGCATCCCGCCATCCAAACTGTATGGCGCATCAAGATGGGCCTGGTCACTTCTGTTCTGGTATTCGGCGTCCTGGCCTATGACGTGCTAAACCTCTTCGACCGCTCCCGGATGCTGCCCTTCGGCCTATTGCCAGGCCTTTGTCTTGTCCTTGGTCTCCTGAGCACCTTTTATCTTCCCCGCCTGAGGTATCGATTTTGGAAGTTTGAGTTGACCCATGAAGAATTGTATCTGGAGCGGGGCATCTTAAACCGGGTGCGCACCATCGTCCCCCTGCGTCGTATTCAGCACCTCGATGTCTCACAAGATGTGATTGAGCGCAATTTTGAGTTGGGAAAACTCATTGTGCATACCGCCGGGACACGCAGCAGCGATGTGATTCTGCCGGGGCTTCAACTCCAGCACGCCGAACAACTCCGCGACGCCGTAAAAGCATACATTACTGAAGACGCCCTTTAACCAATCGCTTGCAACCCCCACCGCTTCATACTGCCACGCCGCAGCGGCTCCACCCGCTCTCGCTCATTCAGCGCTTTGTGCGGAGCCTTCCGGGGTTTTTGGTTCTGCTACTCCCGATGATGTTTCGCACCACGGGCCGCAGTGACTGGTTCACCCTAGTCCTTGTCATCATCGTTGGCGCGCTTACGTTACCCCTCATCATTCTGCATTATCTCCGATTCAGTTATCTGATCTCGCCGACAGAAATTGTTATCCACAGCGGCATTCTGACCCGTCGCAAACGGAATATTCCACTGGAAAAAGTACAAAACATCGAGATTGAGCAGAGTTTATTGCCTCGGTTTCTTGGGATTGCGAAGGTAAAGATTGAAACGGCTGGCAGTCAGGCCGCAGAAGGTATGCTTGAGTATGTGGGGTTGGACGAGGCCCAGCGTATTCGAGCCACGGTACGGGCCTACCAAAAAAATCCAGGGACCGCGTCACCGGTACCTGACCACCCCGTTGTGCCGCTGTCTGATGAGCAATCCTCCGAGACGCTCCTCTTCGAAATACCCTTTCGGCGGTTGTTGCTCAGCGGGACCTTTCGCTTTTCCTTGCTCTACCTGGCGGTTATCTTTTCGCTCCTTCAGCAGTTCGACCTGAGTCAGGTGGTAGAATCTGCGCTCGACTGGGTTTCTCGGGGTCGGTTCGAGCCTTACCTGGATCAGGCAATGGCGTCTCCCTTTCTCACTGCAACCGTGGCCGTAATCCTCACTGCAGCACTGGGTTGGCTTACCGGCATTGCCATAACCATCGCGCGGTACTACGGCTTCCGCCTGTCGCTTGAAGGAGATAAGCTACACAAACGGAGTGGGTTGTTCACCGTTGCCGAAGGAACCATTCCCCTTGCCAAGATTCAAGCGCTGATTCTTCGCTCGAATCCGCTTATGCGCAAATTTGGATGGTATCGGCTGGAGTTACAGACGATGGGTACCGACGTGCGGGAGCGTGGACACCAAGTGGCGGTTCCGTTTGCGCAAGAGGAAGTCCTCCTGCAGGTGGCCTCCCATATTCGCCCGCTTGTCTTTCCTGATGCTTTTTCGCCCGTCTCCAAGCTGCACATCCGGCGCACCTTCATCCGTTACGCGCTGATGCTGAGCATATCCCTGGCTCCCATCGCCTATTGGTGGCCACTGGCATTATGGGGTTTTGCGGCCCTTCCTTTGCTGCTGGTGTTTGCGTATCTGCAATGGCGACACCATGGCTATGCCCTAGTCGACAACATGCTGTATATCAAACGCGGCGTCTTGACGCAATACCTGTGGATGGTGCCGCTTGATAAGTTTCAGGTGCTCTATGCCACCCGCTCCTTGTTTCAGCGTCGCTTGGAACTGGCCTCCCTCATCGTCGACACCGCCGGAGCGGGACCGTTTTCGTCACCGGTCATCCACGACGTCCCACACCCCGACGGGATGGCGTTCCTTGAACATCTCTACAACGCGTTCCAAGCTACCTTTTTGCCCGCTCAAACAGTTTCATCGGAGGTTTCTCCCGAGGCACCATAGCGATCCCGGAGCCCACACAGCCCGAGATACAGCACAGCCGGCACCGTTTTCCGGTAAGCGGGTCCCTGCAAATCGATGACGGCCCAACTCACCGACGCCCCCCACGTGATCGGACCCACCCAGCGCACCCACCAGGGGAAACGCGCCACAAGCATTTGGAACAGCTTGGCTGAAAGCTGCTTACCGACGATTTTGGCGATGGTGCCAAAGATGACTGTTTTGATGAGCCCATCAACGACGATGATGCCAAACGCCTGCAAAAGGGCAGGAACGGCAAATATCCCGGCTGACTTTTTGATGAACGACGCCGCCCGGTCTTGCTCAACGCCAAGGCTTTCAAGCAATTCCTGTTGTTTTTCGGGCGAGAAAGAAGCGAATTGCTTGGTGGCATATTGCTCCACCAGGTCTTCGAGCACTTCGCGGTCGGAGCCCAGCGGTTTCAGGTCTACTTTTAAGGTTTTCGCCACATCACGAAGCACTTCCCGAAACGCAACGCCAGGATGATCGCCCGAAAGCCAGCGCACAAAATAGGCCAACTCCGCGCTCCCCAAATACCTGATCTCGCGGTCGAGATGCACATCCAGCGCCCGCCGATTTTCCGGGGTGTCATCATCCTCCACGGCTTCGAGCAACGTGTGGAGTTTCCGGTTATCGGTGAAGTTAATGTCGCTCTCTATGATCCCTACCAAAAAGGTGTAGTCGGCAAGGGTGAGCGGCGTATATACATCAGACATAGCTTTCAAGAGACGTTGCATGGACGTTGGCAAACTTGACGAGCGACCCGATTAAAGGTTACGCTTGTCGGCCCTCCCTTTGCTGGCTTCAACAGGGGAAGGAGACAGGCTGGAAAAAAGGAACACAGGGAAGCTGGTTCGAATCGCATTTGCAATGCACAGAGACTTGGAAAAAGAAATCACCTCCATAGGTTACATTGTGTGGTCAGGACATGATCATCTTTTCCCGCCCTTTTCCATCTTATGGACCTCACTCGTTCCAGCGGTCTGCTGCTGCATCTCACTTCGCTGCCCAGCCCCTACGGAATCGGCGACTTAGGACCGTCAGCATATCAATTTGTCGACTTCCTGGCGGCTTCCCATCAGCGCATCTGGCAGGTGCTTCCCCTCGTTCCGGTCGGCTATGGCGATTCTCCCTACGCCAGCCCTTCGACCTTTGCAGGGAATACGATACTAATCAGTCCAGATGAATTGGTTCAGATGGGCCTACTTCTTCCTGAAGACGTGGCCCAGCCCCCGGACTTTCCCGAAGAAGAAGTCCATTTCGAAGCGGTAACAGCGTATAAGCGCACCCTCCTCGAAAAAGCATTCGACCAATTTGAAGCAGGCGTTTTCCACGAGGTGCAGACCGAGTTGGACGCCTTTATTGGTCAAAATGCCGATTGGCTGGAAGACTATGCCCTTTTCCAGGCCATTCGTGAGGCCCACGATTTTGCCATCTGGACCGACTGGCCGACACCGCTGGCCCAACGAGACCCCGAGGCGTTGGCGCAGGCGCGCGTGGACTATGCCCGGAGCGTGCGCATGCATACGTTTTGGCAGTACCTGTTTGATCGGCAGTGGCGCTACCTACACCGCTATGCCCGAAGCAAACATATCCAAATCTTCGGCGACCTCCCGATTTACGTCGCCCATGATAGCGCCGACGTTTGGAGCCATCCTGACCTCTTTTTCCTGAACGATGATGGGACTTCCATTGTGGTGGCAGGAGTCCCGCCTGACTATTTCAGCGAAACGGGGCAACGTTGGGGCAATCCCATCTACCGTTGGGAGGTGATGGCGGCACAAGGCTTCGCCTGGTGGACCCGGCGTTTTGAAAAGATTTTCCAACGCGTCGACATCATCCGCCTTGATCACTTTCGAGGGTTTGAAGCTTACTGGGAAATCCCCGCAGACGAGCCAACAGCCATTAATGGACGCTGGGTGCAAGGCCCCGGTGCCTCCCTGTTTCATGCCGTGGAAGCAAAACTGGGCCGCCTGCCCATTGTTGCCGAAAACCTTGGCCTGATCACAGACGAAGTCACTGCCTTGATGAATAACTTTCGTTTTCCGGGTATGGCAGTGCTCCAGTTTGCGTTCGAAAGCAGCACCGACTCCTACTTTTTACCCCACAACTACGAACAACAACTGGTGGCGTACACCGGCACGCATGACAACGACACCGTTGTGGGTTGGTGGGAGCAAAACAACAGCACCTTTGCTTCCGAGGCCATGAACCGGATGAAAGCCTACGCCCGAATGTACCTAAACCTGAATGGGCATGAACGTATTCACTGGACGTGTATTCGGGCGTTAATGGGCTCTGCGGCGGGACTGGTAGTGTTTCCCGTGCAAGACCTTTTGGGCCTTGGGAGTCGTGCCCGCATGAACATTCCCGGCAAGGGCAGTGAAAACTGGCGGTGGCGTGTCACGGCGCAGGCCCTGTCCTCTGACCTCGCAGAACGGCTCGGCGCCCTGACCCGTATTTACGGACGGGCAGCGGACAAAAGCCTGCCTACCTAAACGGTTCAGGACACGGCCCGCAGGACCATTAGTTCGTGGGGATCGACCACCACTTCCTCGGCGGCACCATACGCATCCCGCGTCGTCACGCTCTCGAAATCGACCTTCCAATGCTGCGGGTCTCCCGCTTCCTTGATTGGCAAACGGACAGTAACCGGCAGATCGCCGGCATTTACCAGCAGCAGCAAGGTATCATCGTGAAGAGGCTGGCCATGGGCATCCATCCCTTCGATCCGATCGCCGCGAAGTAACAACCCAAACGCGTGTAAGGATGGCGCGCGCCAATCTTCCGAGTCCATCTCCCGACCTTCGGGATGCCACCATAACGCATCCCGAATGCCAGCGCTGTCTGCACGCCCCGTTAGGAAGTGGTGTCGCCGGAAGCTACGGTGCGCTTTCCGAAACGCAATAACATGCTTGACGAATGCGAGGAACTCCTCGGCACGTTCATCCAGGTCCCAATCATACCAGCTAATGGTGTTGTCCTGGCAATAGGCGTTGTTGTTTCCGCATTGAGTCCGAGACAATTCGTCTCCCCCCAAGAGCATAGGAACCCCTTGCGATAGCATCAGCGTCGCAACCAGGCTACGCTTCAGGGCATCCCGTTTCGCGAGCACCCGAGGATCGTTTGTAGGCCCTTCTACTCCTCCATTGATGCTGTTATTCGCATTGTTTCCATCCCGGTTAAACTCCCCATTGGCATGGTTGTGCTTTTGTTCATAGGAGACCAGATCCTCCATGGTGAACCCGTCATGGGCCGTCACAAAATTGATTGATGCAAAGGGGCGGCGGCCCGACAGTTCGTATAAGTCGCTGGAACCTGCAACCCGCGTCGCAAACTCCCCCATCGTCCCCTCATCGCCCCGCCAGAACCGCCGTACGGCGTCGCGATACCGGCCATTCCACTCGGTCCATTGCCAGGGAAAGTTGCCCACATGGTACCCTCCCGGACCGACATCCCACGGTTCGGCAATAAGCTTCACCTGACTCAACACGGGATCTTGCTGTATGACTTGGAAGAAGGCAGCTAACATGTTTACGTCGTACAAATCCCGGGCAAGTGCCGACGCCAAATCAAAGCGAAAGCCATCCACATGCATTTCCGTGACCCAATAACGGAGGCTGTCCATGATGAGTTGAAGCACATACGGGTTGCCCGCATCTAGTGTATTGCCCGTACCCGTGTAGTCGATAAGAAAGCGGTGATTACTGGGGTTTTCTTTGTAATAGGCCCTGTTATCGATTCCTCGAAATGAAAGCGTTGGGCCCAGCCGATTGCTTTCCGCCGTGTGGTTGTAGACCACATCAATAATGACTTCGAGCCCGGCTCCATGGAGTGTCTTCACCATCTGCTTGAATTCTTTCACTGCCGATGTGGCCCCGTTGGTCGCATACTCTGGCTCCGGTGCGAAGAAAGACAGGGTGTTGTACCCCCAATAGTTGCGTAGCCCCTGTTGCACCAACCGCAGGTCGTGCACCTTGGCATGCACCGGCAACAACTGAACCGTTGTCACCCCCAGGTCGTGCAGATGCTCCAGAATCGGATGAGTCGCAAGGCCGAGATACATTCCTCGCAGCTTCCGAGGAACCTTGGGGTGTCGCTGGGTGATGCCTTTGACGTGGGTTTCGTAGATAATGGTGTCTTCCCATGGGATATTTGGCGGATGATCCGCGCCCCAATCAAAGGCATTGTCCACGACGGCTCCCAATGGGGCGTACGGCGCACTATCCCGGGTGCTAAACGCAAGATCTTCCTCTGAGCGGCTTCCATCATAGCCCACCTTGCTTTTGTACCCAAACAGGCTTTCATCCCAGCGCAAGGGACGCCCAATGGCTTTGGCGTAGGGGTCGAGCAGTACCTTGTTTGGATTAAACCGGTGGCCCTGTTCCGGCTCATAGGGTCCATACACCCGATAGCCGTAAAGCTGTCCGGGCCGCACCTGAGAGAGATACCCGTGCCAGATCGGTCCCGTGCGTTCTGGCAAGCGAATGACCGCCGCTGCATGTTGAGGCGAGGAATCATCAAAAAGAAGCAGTTCTACCGCTTCTGCATGTTCACTGTAGAGGGCATAGTTTACGCCCCCGCCATCCCATGTGGCTCCCAATGGGTAGGGCTTTCCGGGCCATATTTTGTGGTGAGTCTTCGGAGCGGGGCGCGAACTACTTTTTTCGGTCAGGATTTTCACCATGCGCTTGGTTTCAGGCTCCTCTCGGGGGATGCCTCGGGAAATCATTACTTAACAGGCCATCGGTCCAAAAGTACTATTTGTCACACGAGGTTCATGAACCTTCCATCCGAAGATGCGGTTTAGGAATCCCGTCGTCTCGATACGACCCTTTGTTCACCCAACCACGCCCATCCTCGTGAAAAAACCAGCACTGACGGCGACGAAGAATAAGAAACCACGCACACAATCGACATCCAAATCAACGAGAAAAAAAGACGTTGCGGGCGCTCCTGTTTCCGACATTCCGTCTTCCTTTTCTCGCATTGACATTGTCCGGGTCACCCCAAGCGTAGACAACGGTGCCTACCCCATCAAGCGGTCGGTGCATGAACCCGTCGACGTACTGGCGGGGGTTATCTGCGACGGGCATGAACACCTGGGTGTGGAATTGGTCTGGGGACCTGTGGGCGGTGAAGAACACGTCACGCCTCTGAAGCTGCGGTACAACGACGAGTATTTGGGTGCCTTTACGCCCTCTACCCTCGAGCCCTATCAGTATCGCGTGCGGGCCTGGATTGACCGCTATACTACCTGGCAGGATATGTTTAAGCGGCGCGTAGACGGTGGGTCTGACAAGGCCGAGCTTCACACAGAACTACAAGACGGCGCATCGCTCCTGCGTGATGCCGCCGCCCAGGCTAGCGGGCGCGACCGTAAGCGTTTGGAGCAGGCAGCCACAGCGTTTGAAAAAGGCACCGTTAAGCGGGCATTGGATGAGTCGTTGCTGGCGCTCGCCCAACAGTACGATCCGCGACAAGGAGCCGTGGAAAGCAAACCGTATCCGGTATATGTAGACCCCGAGCTTGCGCGCTTTGGCGCATGGTATGAGTTCTTTCCCCGCTCGGCCCCCTCATCCCAACGCCATGCCACCCTCGATGACGCGGCGTCGCTGCTTCCTCGTATCAAAGAACTTGGCTTTGACATCGTTTATCTTCCCCCGATTCATCCGATTGGTACCGCCTTCCGAAAAGGGAAAGACAACAGCCCCACTGCCCAGCCCGGTGAGCCAGGCAGTCCCTGGGCCATCGGTAACACCGACGGAGGCCATAAGGCCGTCCATCAGGAACTGGGCGGAATGGATGCCTTCGAGCGCTTCGTTGCCAAAGCCACCACCTATGGACTCAAGGTAGCCCTCGACATAGCCTTCCAAACATCGCCCGACCACCCGTACGTAAAAGACCACCCCGAATGGTTTAAGCACCGCTCGGATGGGACCATTCGGTACGCAGAGAATCCGCCCAAGAAATACCAGGACGTGTATCCGTTCGATTTCGAAGGAGAGGAATGGCAAAGCTTGTGGGAAGAACTGAGGAGCGTATTTCAGTTCTGGATGGATAAAGGCATCACGGTCTTTCGGGTGGACAACCCGCATACCAAACCACTCGCGTTCTGGGAGTGGTGCATCGGAACACTGCGCCAAGACCATCCCGAGCTTATCTTCCTCGCCGAGGCCTTTACCAAGCCGAAAACGATGTACCAGCTGGCAAAAATTGGCTTCAACAACTCGTACACCTACTTTGCCTGGCGCAACAGCAAACAGGAACTCACGGAATACGCCACGGAGCTTTTCCAAACCGGTGCCGTCGATTTTTACCGCCCCAATTTCTGGCCCAATACGCCCGACATCCTCACCGACTACCTGACGCATGGCGGACGCCCTGCGCATGTCATCCGGTTGGTGCTGGCTACCACCCTGTCTTCGGTGTATGGCATCTATGGCCCCCCGTATGAACATGTATACAACCACCAGCACCCGAAACGCGAAGAATATGCGGACAACGAGAAATACGAAATACGGGCCTGGAACTGGTACGACGACCATTCGCTGCAACCCCTGATGAAGCGTTTGAATCAAATCCGCAAAGGCAATCGCGCGCTTCAGTTTATGCACAACCTGCGGTTTCACACCATCGACAATCCGCAACTGATCGCCTACTCGAAGACGGCGGAAGACCATGTCATCCTATGTGTGGTCAACCTGGACCCCTACACGCATCAGTTCGGGTGGGTAGATCTTCCCCTTGCTGAGCTCGGCTTGCCGGGGGATCGGGGCTATGAGGTCTACGATATGCTGGGCGGCGAGCGGTATTCGTGGCACGGATCGCGCAACTTCGTTGCCCTCAACCCACACGTACTTCCGGCACATGTCTTCCGGATCGAACGTATGGCCTCCTAGCACCAATCTTGGGCATGTCGCATTCGCCGCTTCCGACCCTGGACGCTCCCGCGGGGCTTCACTCGGTGCTCTTTTCACCAGAGCTACACGCCCTCCTGCCAGGCTACCTGCAGCGGCAGCGCTGGTTTGGAAACAAGACGCGGCCCATTTCTTCGCTGCGTCTGGTAGATGCCGTTCGCATTCCGGGTACCCAGCCCTTTTTTTTAGGGCTGGTGGCGGTAGACCAAGATCATTATCTCCTTCTTCTTGCGTTTTCCCTCTTGGCCACGGCTCACCATGCCGCTGGTGGCATGGCGCACGTAGTCACGTCAGAAAGAACGTACCTGCTTCATGATGCCACGCGGTTGCCGTCGTTTTGGGAGGCATTGGATCAGGTTTGGAAAGCCGGAACAACGCTTTCCTCGTCCACAGCCCATCTGGTATTTGAAGCGGCCCCTGTAACACAAGAGTCGTCTTCGGTCACGCCAGCGTTGCTTTCCGGCGAGCAAAGTAATTCCTCGGCCATCTTGCGTGGGCGTTTTTTTGCCAAACTGTATCGCCGCCTGGAGGCAGGGCGCCATCCGGAGATTGAGGTGTTCCGGCATCTCACGGCAGCATCGTTTCCTTTTGCGCCTGCTCTCCGTGGCACCATCTTTTTGCAACGTGGAGATCAATCGGTAGCGGTGGGGCTGCTCCAAGAGGCATTGGTTGATGGGGTCAATGGCTGGGCGTTCACCACACAGTTGCTTCAAACACCCTCAGCGACACATGAGGGCTTGTTAAATACGATGCAGGTACTTGGCGAAACCACTGCCCGCTTGCACAAAACCCTCTCCCAGGCCCACGCTGACGACCTTCAACCCCAACCCTGCACTTCCCAAGACCTGCATGGGCTGAGCCAACGCATCACGACTCAATTAAACGCTACGCGGAGCTTACTGGCACAGGAGACAGACACGTCCATTACTGATGCCGAGTGGCAAGCGGGTCTGCATCGATTGAAAGAACTCCGTCAATTGCCCCCGTCGGGCTTGCGTTTTCACGTGCACGGAGACTATCACCTTGGGCAGGTGCTCCAATCAGGCGGAACATGGTTTATTCTTGATTTCGAAGGTGAGCCAGACCGCCCCCTGGCTGAGCGGTGGCAGCACGACTTGGCACTGCGCGACGTGGCCGGGATGGTGCGTTCGATAGAATATGCCGTGGCACACACCACCGGGTCTGATCAGTCTACTTGGTATCAGCAGGCCATGCCGTTCACCCTAGCCTTTGTGCAGGGCTACTTCGATGCCGCACAAGAAGCCGCTTTCTTGCCTTCACCGGATACCCGTGAGGCACTGTTGTGGGCGTACTTACTGGACAAGACGCTGTATGAAGTGCGCTATGAGTTGGGACACCGTCCCGATTGGGCCTGGATTC
This sequence comes from Rhodothermia bacterium, assembly GCA_030428385.1. GTDB lineage: Bacteria > Bacteroidota > Rhodothermia > Rhodothermales > JAAAOL01 > JAUIDY01. The sequence continues at coordinate 14,469 of JAUIDY010000006.1, forward strand.
CCAAGACCGGTCTCGCCCGGCTCCTTCAAGAATGTGCTGCGAATTGAGGCCCTATTCTACCGTCACGCTTTTCGCCAGGTTACGCGGCTGATCCACATCGCACCCCCGCATCACGGCAATGTGATAGCTCAGCAGTTGTAGCGGAATGGCCGTCAGGAGCGGCGAGAGGAATTCTTCGGTCGCCGGGACACGAATGACATATTCACACAGCCGGTCCAGTTCGCCATTGCCTTCGTCGGTGATGGCGATGACGGAGCCTTTGCGGGCCACGACCTCTTCGATATTTGAGACTACCTTGTCGTAGGTGCGGTCTTTGGTAGCAATAAATACCACCGGCATAAAGCGGTCGATAAGCGCGATGGGGCCATGCTTCATCTCCGCCGCGGGATAGCCCTCTGCGTGGATATAGCTGATCTCTTTGAGCTTCAACGCACCTTCGAGGGCAACCGGGAAGTTGTAGCCACGCCCCAGGTACAGGAAGTTGCTCGCATAGCGATACACACTTGCCATTTGCTCGAATTCACGATCCAAGGCCAGCACCTGGCGCACCTTGTCGGGGATCATGCTGAGCGCGTGGAGTGCCTGGGTCATCTCCGCATCGCTGAGGGTACGTCCTTGCGCCAGCTTGAGCGCAATCATGGTAAGGACCGCTACCTGACATGTAAACGCCTTGGTAGAGGCCACACCGATTTCAGGCCCAGCGTGCAGGTACACCCCGGCGTCGGTCTCGCGTGCAATGGTAGAGCCGACCACATTGCAGATTCCCAACACCAACGCTCCCTTGCGCTTCGCTTCTCGAACGGCGGCGAGCGTATCCGCCGTCTCCCCGCTCTGCGATATCACGATCACCACGTCATTATCGTCGATGATGGGGTTGCGGTACCGGAACTCGCTGGCATACTCTACCTCTACGGGAATACGCGCATACTGCTCGATGAGATATTCCCCAACGAGCGCCGAATGCCAGGAAGTGCCGCAAGCCGCAAGGATGATGCGGCGGGCAGCTTGCAGCCGGTCCATCACATCAATCAGGCCACCCAACACAATCTGGTTCTCCTCGGAGCGGACACGTCCACGCATACAATTTTCAAGCGCCTCGGCCTGCTCCATAATCTCTTTGAGCATAAAGTGCTCGAAGCCCCCCTTTTCAATCTGCCCGAGGTCCCATTCCAACTCATGTACGGTTTTCTCCAGCCGCTCGTTGTCGATGGTTCGGACCTCGTATCCATTACGACGAATCACGACCAGTTCGCCATCGTTCAGGTACACCACCTGGCGGGTATGTTCTACCAGCGGGGCGGCATCGGAGGCGATAAAATATTCCCCCTCGCCTACGCCCAGAATCAATGGGCTTCCCATGCGGGCGGCGATCAGTAAATCGGGGTCGCGGGACGAAACCACGGCAATCCCGTAGGTCCCGACCACCTGGGTCAGCGACTGCCGGACAGCCTCGGGCAGCGGCAGGGCTGTCTCCTTGCGCACGCTGTCGATAAGATGCACCAACGCTTCGGTGTCGGTTTCGGTGCGGAAATAGTAGCCTTTTTCCTGTAGCCGCTTCCGAATCGCCCCGTAGTTTTCGATGATCCCATTGTGCACCAGGGCAAAATCCTCGGTCGCGTTGGTGTGGGGATGGGCGTTGGTGTCGTTCGGGAAGCCGTGTGTTGCCCAACGGGTGTGTCCAATCCCCAGGGTCCCCGGGAGGCTGGCCTCCTGAAAAGTAGAAGCCAACTCGCTGACTTTTCCTTTCTGCTTACGTACCCGCAACACCTCATCATCAACGATGGCTAGACCGGCGGAGTCGTACCCGCGATATTCAAGACGTTGTAACCCGGTAATAAGAAGGTTTCGGACGGGCTTTTCTCCGATATACCCAACAATGCCACACATAAGCGATTGGCGTATGAAAAAAGAAGGGGGAGGTTAGGGCTGGTACAACAAAAGCTGAGCCAATATGCAAGGCATCGTCAGCTTTTTTTAGACGACGGCCTCAGGACGCGGCGGCAGGCTCACGGATGGTCCGGTCTAACGCATGGGCGATCAGCCGAACCTGATGCATGAGTTCCGCGAATTGCTCCAGAAACAGCGACTGCGGGCCATCGCTGGCGGCGTTCGGCGGGTCAGGGTGTACCTCGATCATCAGCCCGTCGGCCCCGGCTGCGACGGCGGCACGCGCCATGGGAATCACCTTGCCGCGAATACCTGTGCCATGACTCGGGTCGACGAAGATGGGCAGGTGGCTTTTTTTCTTCACCACGGGCACCGCCGAAAGATCGAGGGTATTGCGGGTATAGGTTTCAAACGTGCGGATTCCCCGTTCGCATAGGATAACATGTGGATTGCCTTGGCTCATCACATATTCAGCGGCCATGAGCCATTCTTCGATTGTGGCCGACGGTCCCCGCTTGAGGAACACGGGTTTGTCGCCGCGCCCTAGTTCTTTGAGCAGGTTAAAGTTCTGCATGTTGCGGGCCCCCACCTGGAACACATGGGTGTAGGAATCAATCAGGTCGATCTGTCCAATTTCCATCACCTCCGTGATCACGCGTAAGCCGTGTCGGTCAGCCGCCGCCCGCATGTAGCGCAACCCTTCTTCGCCCAGCCCCTGGAACGAGTAAGGCGACGAGCGGGGCTTAAAAGCGCCCCCGCGCAAGAACGTCGCCCCCTGTGTCGCCACAAAAGCCGCCGTCGCTTCCATTTGCTCCTCACTTTCCACCGAGCACGGCCCTGCCATCACCAAGACCTCACTCCCCCCAACCGTCACGCCGTCAATATCAAACGTGGTGTTTTCGTGCTTCCAGGATCGGCTGGCGAACTTATACGGCTCGGTGACGCGGTAGACATCGGCCACGCTGTCCAGCACCTTGATCAGGCGGATGTCGAACTCCCGTTTGACGCCAACGGCACAAAGGACACTTTGCCCCACGCCGGTGGTGCGATGTACGCCAAATCCTTCGTCGTTCAAACGTTGGATAACGGCTTCAATTCGGGATTCGGGTGCCCCCGGCTCCATCACAACGACCATGGTATCCTCAAATGGATGGTACAAGAGAAGGCCGCAAGATACGGCGGACGGCAAGCGATGTTCAAAAGCATTTGGCCCTATCGATACCGTTCCAGCGTGAACTTTTCGCCGAGGTAGCGTTTGCGCACAAAAGGATCGGCGGCCAGTTCTTCGGCAGTGCCATGCCGATAGATTTCGCCATCGATGAGCAGATAGGCCCGGTCTGTGATGGCGAGGGTCTCATGCACATTATGATCGGTAATGAGCACCCCCAGGCCACGGTCTTGCAAATCTGCCACGATGGCCTGGATGTCTTCGACGGCGATAGGATCAACGCCAGCAAAAGGCTCATCGAGAAGGAAAAATTTGGGATCGGAGGCGAGCGCCCGGGCAATCTCCGTCCGCCGCCGTTCCCCTCCCGACAACATGTACCCTTTCGAGCGACGCACTTTTTCCAGACCAAACTCTTCTATCAAGGCGTCCACTTTTCTCTGGCGTTCCGCTTTGCGGAGGGGTTGAAATTCGAGCACTGCGTGCAGGTTGTTCTCCACCGTCAGGTGCCGGAAAACCGATGCTTCCTGCGCCAGGTATCCAATCCCGCGTCGGGCACGGCGAAACATCGGCAGGTTGGTGATGTCTTCCGCTCCCATGTAAATGCGGCCGGTGTTGGGCCGCACCATGCCCACAATCATATAAAACGTCGTGGTTTTACCCGCTCCGTTGGGGCCCAGCAACCCTACTATTTCTCCCTGTCGCACTTCCAGGTTCACCCCCCGCACCACTTCTCGTTTTTTGTATCGCTTGCTCAGATCCTTGGCCTGTAAGGTGAGGACCTCGTTGGCCTCCACAGTTCCAAGAGCTTCGGATGGAGGATCGGACATCGCAAAAACAGGGATGGCGGAGGAGGAAGGAGGCCGGAACACAACCAAGGGCGCAACGGTCCCGGTCAAACGAAAGGGTTTAATTCCTTGATCCCTTGCTTATCTTCCGCCTTTATTTGGCGTTGGGCACTCAGTGCCTTCTCTTTTTTCCCCCACGTCCGTGCCCCCTACCCGACTTCCTCTCGACCCGTTGAGCGATGCGGCGCTGCTGGAGATGTTGCGTTCGGAAAATTCCGAGGCTCAAGAACAAGGGTGGAAGGCGTTTCTACACCAATTCTCGAACCTGTTTCTCAAAATAATCTGGCACTTCGAGGGTGACATCGATGCGGTGATGGAGAAGTATGTGTATGTCTGTGCTAAATTGGCCGAGAACAATTTTTCCCGGCTTCGAAAATTTCTTCCAGATGAACAACAGCGCCCCGTTAAACTATCGACCTGGCTGACGGTGGTGGTCAAAAATCTATGCCGGGAGCATCACCGGGTCCAGCATGGGAGGCGAAGGCACCCACGCGCCCTGAAGCAGGCCAGTCCGTTGCAGCGGGCTGTTTTTGAACTATACTACTGGAAGGGATTTACCCTTGACGAGATCGAGCAAGCCCTTGCCAATCACCCTGCTCGCTTAAACGGCTCCTCCATTGCAGAGACCTTGCGCGAGGTTGAAGACCTCTTCGCGTCGGCGATGCCTGCCAGACAGCCTCCACAAAAGCCCCAGTTTGTGCCATTTGACGACCAACAACACGCCCACCAGCGCGTTGAGCCAGCCAACATCGCGATGCAGGAAAAACTCTTGGGCAGCTTGGAGCCTCAAGAACGGCTGGTGGTACGCCTGCGCTATTGGGAAGACTTGAGCGCTCCGGCAATTGCTCAATTGCTCCAGTTGCCGTCCCCCCGCAAAGTGTATACGGTGATGCACCGGGCGCTCAAAAAAATTCGGGCCCAGGCACAAAAAGAGCGCGAATGGTAAATATGAGGCCCCTGTCCATAGGATATCAGTACAGAATTCCCCACCCGATGAATGGAGCAGACCATGCATCTTGATGAGCTTCTTCTCGCTCGGTATCTCGACCAAGCCGTCAGCACCGAGGAGCGGCTACGCATTGAAGCCCACCTGGCAGACTGCGCCCGTTGTACCAAAGAGGTTGCAAGTACCGCTCAACTGCTCCAAGCGTTGGACGGCATGGACCTTCCGCCTGCGCTCCCCCCTACGATTCGGCAACGGACGGAGCAACTCCCGTTTCGGAAACCCGACCGTCCTCCAAGTGCTGGCGTCTCCCGAAGGTTTCGGACACTGGCAGCGACACTGGGTACCCTCCTCCTGTTTAGTGTGGGCATTTGGTTCTGGCAATCTGGTTCGTCTCCCACACCAGAACGATTTCGATCAACGGGTTCAGCGACAGTGCCCGCTCTGCTTTCTCCAGCAGACGATGCCGTACTGCTGGCATATCCAACATTCTCTTGGAACACCCTCTCGTCTGCACAGAGCTATCGGCTTCGTCTTACGACGGCGGCGGGGCTGCCCATTTGGGAAGCCGCCTCGGAATCCAACACGATTCCCCTTTCTCCCGACATTGCCCTTGAGCCGGGACAGGAATATCTTTGGCAGGTCGAAGCCCTTTCCGCTTCAGGAAGCGTTCAGACCTCTGCGCTTTACGCTTTTACGTACGCGCCTTCTCCCTAGCCCAAACGCCCGGCAATCGGTGAACTTCTTGTCGTCCCTCACAAGCTTGTTCACACTGGTTCTGAAAGTCGTTTTGGCTTCTTTCCTTTTTGGGTGCGGCCCTTCTGTTCAACGGCACCACATCCAAGCCCAACGCCTTTACGCGGAAGGAAGGTATCGGGAAGCAGCTACTGTCTTACGCCCCCTTTCTTCCAACCTGGCGCACCTGCCAGACAGCACGGCGTGGTTGCTGGCCGACGTCTGGTTCGCCCATGGCGAGGTAAAACGGGCCGCGCCCCTTCTTCGGCGGCTGGCTACTGCCGACACCGCCAACACGCTTCGTGCCCTTCGGCTTTTGGCCCATACGCATTACTTTTTGGGCAACCCGGACTCGGCCACGGCCTACGCGAATGAACTGTTTATTCGGGCCCAGCAACGCCACGACACCTTGCGGCTTTCTCAGGCCCATCACCTGCTGGGGCTGGTGGCTTTTTTTCAAGCCGCGTACGACGATGCCCAGACCCACCAACAGCAAAGTTTAACATGGGCGCGGGTCGCCAACGATCCGCTGGCCGAAGCCGACGCCCTGCGACAAATCGGGGTCTTGCACTGGTACCGGGGTCAGTTGGACGAAGCCCTCACCGAAGGGTACCTGCCCGCCCTAGAACGGTATCGCGCGGCGCATCACCCCATTGGCGAAGCCACCACCTTAAGCAATATCGGGTTGCTCCATGCCGCCCAAGGTGCGCCCGAGATCAACCTGCGCTATCAACTCGAAGCCTTCGACCTACGCGTCCAAATGGGCGACCAGATCGGTCTTAGCGACAGCTACCTGTTCCTTGGAAGCGACCCCTTTGTGCGTCACCCCGCTGCCCGGTTTGCCCAGCACTCGTTCAGCTTTATCCAAAAAAGCCTTACCCTAAGTACCCAGATCGGGTATGCATGGGGACGAGAGGTGGCGGCACGGGCATTGGGCGGCCTCATGGCCCACCAAACCGACTATGCCTCGCTGAGCACGTGGGCCTCCTGGGCTGATTCTGTCCACACCCTCTCGGGAGAAGGATACGCCCACCTACGCCTCCAGGCAGCCACCCGTGCCGTCTTTGAGCACCGCTGGCAAGATGCGCTGTCCCTGCTTCAAGAAGCCGAGGTTTGGATCGACTCGCTGCACATTCCTTCGATGAAATACCAGACGCTTGCCTGGCAAATAGTCCCTCTCCGCAAGTTGGGACAGGACGTACACGCAAGGCGAGTATTGCACAAAGCGAGAGAACTTAATCCAACGGACCTGCGCTTGATGGGGGCCTTGGCGGAGTGGCACCTCGATCAGGGTCACCCTGATTCTGCCCGCGCCTTGCTTGAACCCCTTGTGGCCACCCAAGACTCCGTTTACCTGCATCATCTACATCGTCCCTCCACTTCCTTTTCCTTTGAACGGGCGGCGGGGGCCGTTCATTTGCTGCGCAGCGACCTATACCACCCATTAATTCGTGCTGCAGCGCTGCAAAACGACCTAGAAGCGGTGTTTCGGTTTATTGAACAGGAGCGCGACTTGCCGTTTTGGGGAAACCCCGAGGCGGCTGAGTCCGACGAAGCCCACAAGGCCGTACGTACTTTTGCCGAGCGTTTACAATCTTATGAGGCTTCGCCCCCTGCTGAAAAAGACCTGGACGGGCTCCTCAACGCAATGGGACAGATGCACAGAGCCCTGGTCCCTTCACCCCAGGCACTCCTGGCTCCGGCCCTTTCTTTCGAACGCCGTTCTATTTCAAACCTTCCCACCCTTCAAGCGGCCCTTGCCACCGATGAAGCCCTGATTGCATACGTGGTAGGGCGTTCGTCAGACGTCGTCTTCCCACATCACAACGAAGAAACGCTGCAGGTTCTGGTCGTGCGACCTGACACGGTGGTATTCCAAACACTTCCGCAGACTGCCACTGATGTTGAATCTGTTGTTTCCATTTTTCAACAAACCCTGGCTCGCGGTCGCGACGACCCCATGGATCAGCGGTGGCGTAGCCCGGCGGCCACCTTGTACGCCACCCTGCTCCTTCCGCTGATGGAGCAGGGCCTTTTAGAGCCCCAGACTCGTTTAATATTTCTACCCCATCGGTTTTTGCATCAGGTGCCTTTTCATGCCCTGCCTACTACGCTCGATGGTCCCCCACGCTTTGTTATCCAAGACCATACCGTTTCCTACCTACCCGCAGCCACCGCCCTCGTCAGTGCTCGGCAACAACCGCCGGCGCCGTTCCACTCGGTTGGTGGTTTTGCACCCGACCAAGCGACGCTCCCTTATTCTAAGGAAGAGGTAGAGTCGATTCCAGGCACCCTTTTCCCCGACCGAACCCTTTTGCTTGGAGGGGATGCAACTGTTGATTCGTTTTTCGGGGCTTTGTCTCGCTTCACCGCCCTGCATATTGCGGCCCACGCGCGGACCCGCCCCGCCTTTCCCCTCCATTCAACCATCGAGTTTGCGCATCGTCCGCTTGCGTTGCATGAAGTCATGCATGCCACCGTTTCGGCCCGCCTCGTTGTCCTCAGCGCGTGTGATGGGGGCTATACACAAGGTGCATTCGATGACGAAATAACGAGCGAAAGTCTCGTAAGCTTTCCGCGTGCTTTTCTTGAGGCTGGCGCCAGATCCGTTCTAGCTTCCCACTGGCTCGTCGAAGATCAGGCAGCGGCCACATTGATGCAGTCCTTCTACCATCGTTTGGCGACACCGTGTCCTTCCAGCGCTTTATGTGGTGTCGCTGAGTCCCTGGCCCACGCCCAACGTGACGCCCTCGCGGCACCAGAAGCCCAACGGCACCATCCTTACTACTGGGCGGGTTTCTATCTGATGGGCGACAGCCGATAGCCCGTTTATTTCTCTCGGCGTGGTAATTCCCTTCCGTTTGTCCATATGGTATCCATGTTCCTGAATTCCCTCTGTCCAGGCCATTCCATATGCCGTCCTCTTCTTCCTTCCGCACAGCCCTATTCTTGCTACGGTCGCTGTTCCTTAGTGCTGTGCTCTTTAGTACCACTCTGCTTTTCGCTGCCCGTCTTTCGAACGCGCAGACGTTTGTACTGACCGATCTCACCACGATCACCAACGGCTTCCTCCCCCTCAACCAGACGACGGCAGGAGGGCCTCCCGGGACTTTGTTGGACTGGGCCACCTCGGATGGCGGCGAAATCGTCAGCTTTACCCTTGGCTATGCCACTGACCTAACGACGGTTGACCTGTGTGTCATATTTTACACAAGCACCTCTGATGGAGGCAACGGCACCGAGATCGCACGCTACGACTTTACGGGCCTCCCTGGTTCGGGGTCGGGCAACTTTGAAATCGTCACCCATACCGTCGACATTTCGGGGACCCCCTTTACCCTTCCCGCAGGCCCCTTTGGATATGCGTATGAAGTAAAAGACGATCGCACAGGCCCCCTCACTGTCAGTGCAGGAACAGGAACGACTGATTTCTATCGTGTCTTTCCAGCCCTGACGAACCAGGTGATTGATGGTTTTTACGCCCAGCTGTACCTACGCCTGACGGCCCTGGTGCCGCCCCCGCCACCGTCGGGCTTGTGGTATGTTGATAATTCCGTGGCAGGCCCAGGCGATGGTTCTGAAGCTAACCCTTTTCCTACGCTGCTACAAGCAGAAACCGCTGCTGGTGAAGACGAAACCATCATCGTGCGAAACGGAGCCGGTCCGTATGCGGAAGGATTCACCCTGAAGCGCGGACAAACGCTCATGGGCGGTCCCGATGATCCGCCCCAGGTACGCGGGATCATGCTTGGCACCGACACCCACGTCATCGGCATTCATTCGATAGATAGTGACGGGCCAGGTATACAGGCCCAAGGTATTAATTTGGGCAACTCCACCATCGATGACACCGCTGTTTCCAACAGCAACGGCCAAGGGATCTGGCTGAACAACTCCACGGGCACCCTAACCATCTCAACTACGGACCTTTCCGGAACAGGCGGCGTGGGCATCATGATGCAAGGTGGATCACCTTCGGTTTCCTTCAACGGCACCATCACTATGCCGCTGGAAGATGATGCTCCTCCGGCTGTACACCTTCAAAGTCCCTCCGATTGCGACTTCCGCGTGGTCGAAGGAAGCACCATCTCAACCCGCGTGATGGTCTTCGACGATGTTTCGTTATGCAATGTGGAGTTCATTGGCAATACCAATTTGGAAAGTGGCGGCATCGACATCCTGTCCTCCTCGGGTACCTTTACTTTCTCCAACACCACCATCACGAACCCGACGGGGTCGGCCATTAACATCGAAGGAGGCAGCGCAGACGTAACGTTTAATGGTAGTGCTGTCATCTCCAGTGATTCGCCCATCCCAGCCTTGGCGGTCCAAGACCATAGCGGGGGCACGTTTGTGTACGAAGGCACGCTGGAAGCCGATGGTCGTCCCGGCTTAGGATTCAACAATGCCGACGGGGTTTACAACTTTGATGGTGAAATCTCGCTAAACGGGGGCGAAAGGGGGATTGACATCATTGGCGACTCGCACGGTACCTTTACTTTTTCCAATACAACCATTACCGAACCTACAGGCCCCGCCATTCGGATCGAAGATGGCGGTCCAGATGTGGACTTTACCGGCACCATTTTTCCTAAAAGCGACTCCACCGCCATCATCCTTCGCCGATTGAGAGAGGCTACTGTTAAAGCAAAGGGGGGACTCACTGACAGCACGGGAGGGTCGCTGATCGAGATTAGCGAGTCAGAAGGTACGTTCGACCTTGATATGCCCATCTTTTCAGGCGGCACCGGCAATGATGGCCTCTTCCCCAGCATAGCGGTTCGCAAGAGTTCTGGCACCATTCGCTTTGGGTCGATTTGTATCACCAATACCGGCGCAAAAAGCGTGGCCGAGTTGAGCTTCGAGGAGGTGACCAACGCCTTTCTGGATATCAAAAACCTAAAACTCGATGACCTCCCGGATACCGCCATCGAACTCACCCAGGCACAGAACACCAAAATCAACATCGACTCCCTACTCGCGCGGGGAGGCAAAACCGGCGTTCGGGTAGAAAAAGCCGACAGCGTGGATATCACACTGGGTCATGTAGAACTCACGGACGTAGACCAAAACTTTCATGTCAGCGACGTAGACAGGCTCAAATTCTTCGTCTCCTCCTATTCCGCTACTAACTCCGGCCCACCGATTGAGAACGAATCCCTTGGATTTTTCGAGTTCGCCGTGGGTGAGGCAACATTTCAAAACGTACAGATCTCTTCCCCACCGGATCGTTCGGTATTTGATGTGCAGAACTCGGAAATGACGTTTACCCTTGATAATGCCATTTTTGACGGGGGGGACCATGCGATGCATGCGACGGGCTCCAGCCTGGAGATGCAGATGGACAACACAACGATTCAGAATACCTCGGAGGCAGCGTTTCAGTATCAGCAGATGACGTATGTTTCACATGATATGAAAGGCTCTTCCATCCTAAATGTACCACAAGGAATCAGCATTACGGACACCGAGGAAGCATCCGTCACCCTGGAGTCCGTTGAAATTGAAAGCCCGCAGGCCCTCAGTGTGACGAATGTCGGCGTCTGGATCTCCGACGTTTCGAACAGTTCGCTTCATCAAACCCTTGCTAACCCAATTCCGCCTGATTTCTTCGGTGTCACAGCCGGAAATATGGAGGAGGGGTTTCCGCCAACCGACACACCAGTTTTCCGAATCAACAATACGGATATCCACGCGGATCCTGGGTCCCGCGCTCTCGAAATCACGCTCCTCAACCTCGAATCGGAAGCACCATTACAGGTTGAATTGGATAATGTCAACGTGTTCGGGGGCAAGAATGCCATTCAGGTCCAAGGCAATGGGGTTGTGTTGTCCTTAACCGGGAGTACGTTCGAAGAAACCGAAGAGGATGCCATCGTCGTCACGGACATCGAGGAAGCCCGTTTGATATCAACCCTCCTGCAAAACATTGGCGGCAATGGCGTGACCATGAAGAACGTACGCGTGGTCACCATGGGAGAACTGCTGATGGAAAACATCGGAGGGAGCGGTTTTGTCCGCCTCCCCAACCGGCTCGTGGCTGCTCCCAAAACACAAGCCCTCCAGACCCTTTCGCTCGATGGAAGTACCATCACTGGAACAGGTAGCACCGCGGTTGACATTGGTGTGGGCGAAGGCGAAGCATTGGCCTTGAGTGCCATCAACAACACCGTCTCCACGACCACCCCGTATGGATTCGCTATCGCTACGGAAGGGACAGGAACCGCCCTGGCAACGTTGACAGACAATACCGTATCCGCCTCGACGGCGGCGTTCTTCCTTAGCCAAACAGGTAGGTCTGGGCTATCGCTCGTTGGCTTTGAGGGTGGTGATGCGGATGCCGTTGCCGCTTTCCTCCAGAGTATCAACGACGGTACACCAGGCGTAGAAGTCATCGGGACGGTCAGTGCAGGCCCGGCAGCCAATGCGGTGGACATGCGGTTGATTGATAAAGCTGTTTCTTCGGAGACACCGGCTGCAGGTGACGTGGTATCCTATACCCTGCGGATCACCAACGCCGGTCCCACCGATGCGACCCAGGTCATGGTCTCCGACGTCTTGCCAACAGGACTAGCGTTTATACCCGGGTCGCTAACCGTAAATGGCACCACGATGACCGACGCTGGGGATGGCGACCTGGCAGATTTTGGAGAGACACAAGCAGGGGCCGTAACCGTGCTGTCCCCGATGATGGCCGTAGATGACACCTTGGTGGTTACGTTTGATACGCAGGTGGATGAACAGGCCGCCGGTTCCTCCATCCAGAACCTAGCGCAGGTAGCTGCCGCCGAACCCGAAGCCTTTTCGAATAACAACACCGCCGAGGTGACTATCGATGTGATGCTGCCGACGGATACCGAAGAGGCTATCCTTCCTTCCTCGCTCAGCCTTTCGCCCGGGTACCCCAACCCCTTCCATCAGCACACGACCCTCACGTTTACGTTGCCCCAAGCCAGTCACGTGCTGTTGGAAATATTTGATGTGTCTGGGCGTCGGGTTCGCAGCTTACAGCAGGAACGTCTCTCAGCAGGAATCCATCAGGTCAGGTGGGATGGACTGAACATGCAGCAACGCCCGGTTCCAAGCGGATTGTATCTGGTGCGGTTGCAAACCGAAGAGACGGCCTTACAATCCTCTGTCGTTCGCATCCGCTAGCAAGGCCCTTACGCGAGGGCAGGCAGGTACCGAGCCACGGCCATCCCCACGACGGCTAAAAACAGAAGCAGAGCAGCTACCCGTCCGGCCAAGCGAAGGCGGGCTTGCAGGTGCTGCATCCGGTCTACCTGTTCCGCGCTGGGTGGGCCCTCACTGGCATGCATTGCCTGCCCCAACTGGTCCATTTCGATGGCGGTAGGCCGGTTGATCGTGATTCCCATGACCATAGCAACCAGCGCCAGCAACCCTCCAATCGATAGAGAAAGCCCCATCCCCGACAACAGCCATGTCCCCTGAAAGCCGTTGGACAAGATCCAGAGTATCCAGATGCCCGAGACGACAGTAAGAATCGCTGCCACCGTGATAAATTGAGAGAGTCGAGAGCGGCCCATCAGGTGCTGCATAAACGGAGCGCCCTTTGCTCCCACGGCGCGCATAGTGGGTTCCAGGAACCCGGCGATCATAAAGACCGCCCCGGCCCAAAAGATACCTGCAACGATGTGAACGGTGCGGAGCACAAGCATTAAAGAAATGGACATGGCCGTGAATCTGAAGATTGGAGTATGCCGAACGTTGCCCTCGCTCCCTTCCAAGGTACACGATGTTCCAGTTTGAGTAAATCCCCGTCCCTGTTCCCGAATTGTTGCTAGTACCGCCTGCGCCTGCGCGATCTCGACATTCACTTTTGAGAGATTTACTCTTGGGAGGTGGGTACCTGTGCGCTTGTATGCTGATTTTCCTTGTATTCCGTCATTCGATGTTGAAAGATTGGATGTGTCAACAGGTCTTCTTTCGCCGGTCGTTCCTCCGGCTTCCACCGCATACCTTCAAGCTGAAATGATGCTGGTAGTTGTGTTTCATCGTAGTAGGTCCCTTGTGGATCTCCTGTTACCTCCATACGCTGGGGCGCATCGTTTTTAACCACAAACAACAGTGCATCGCCAGAAAGCCGAACCCCACCATCCGGCTGATCGGCCTCATCCTTGAGGTAATAAATCGCTTCAGCAGTTGGCCCCACACGAAATGTCTGCACGGAATCGCCCTCAAATAATCCATGCAAGGTTTGGCCTTTGAGTTGTTGCAGGCGACTGGTTAATGTATCACGCTGTACCACAAAAGCCCTGGCCTTGACGAAAACGGAGTCTAACGATTCATTTCTTGCCCATACCCGAATCGAATCGCCAGAGAGTTGCGCCTCTTCGAGCCACGCAACCGGCTCCTGAAAAAGAGACAAAATGTCCCGCGCGTCGGTGCTGTCTGTGGAAGGGACATGATGATAGATCACCGAATCAGCAACGGCTGCATACGCGCTTTTCCAGATCTGCACCGCTCCCACGGCCTGAAGCTGCTGCAACGAGTCGGTATCCGACGCCCAAAGCCGGTGCGCCTGTACCACAAGCGTGTCAGCCCAGGCCCCGGTGCTGTCTGCTTGCACCTGAAGAAGCAACGCCTGCCCTTCCACCCGACTCCGATTCGTTTCCTCCTCATTGTAGGCATAGTCTCCAAAGAGCAAAGTCCGTGACGGGGGATCAGCAAGATTGTCCCGGTTCTGCTGATCCATATACACCCGCCCGAATGCTTCCGAAATGCGGGTCGCTCGGTAATAATTAACGGTATCCGCCTCAAGAACTGTACGCTCTTGAAAGAGTGACACGTCCCCCACAAACAACGCCCGTTCTTCTTCTGTCCAGTAGGTGCCTACTTCGCTTGTCAGCGTGCTGGTGCTGTCAAGCAGCGTAACGCCCTGCATAAACTGGCTGCGTTTTTCGTCTACGTAATAGATACCGGACGGAGCCATCACCAGCACCTCGCCATCAAAAAGCTCCACGCGCCCTCCGGCCCGGCCCACTTTACTCACCCGGTTGTAGTGCACCGTGTCAGCCCGTAGGGTATCGCCTTGATCAATGATGGATACATTTCCGAAAAAGGAAATATCATCGCGGTCGAGATACTGAAGCACGCGGTGTGCTTGCAAAAACGTACTGTCTTGGCGGAGCCTCACGTTGCCCTCCAGTCGCCGTACCCGTTCCCCTTGCATCATGCCACCCACCAGCGAATCGGCATGGAGAATATGCACCTCTCGTACGGCGGGACGTGATGGGGCTTCCTGGGCCTGGGCCACGTGCAGCATGGCCAGCATCATCACAATCCCCCCCAGCAAACACTGCCGTCCGTGATTCACGAGTCCTCCAGGGTTAGTTGGCCGGTTACCCGTGCCAGGGAATAGGACTCCAAGTCCTCATCGGCCACCAAGTCGTAGCCCTGCAGGATTTCTTTTTCGGTGGTGATGCGCACAAACCCATCCGTTCGCAACATTCGTTCGGCTTCTAGCCAGTGCAGCTGTTCACCCTCCAACCGTCTCCCTTTTGCCGTGGTGACCTCCACGGCTCCCTGTGCTTCAAAACGACGGGCATCTTCCAAATATCGAATCTCGTCGGCCAAAACCACGGCGGAGGAATCACCCATCTCGTCGAAGAGAAAAGCCTGAACTTGTTTCTCCAATGAGGCGGTGTCTGGTTTTAGCAGAAGGTAGGTGCTATCCGGAATCTCATACCGCGCCATATACGCAGCAACCAGCGTGGCGCGTGGCAAGCTAGACTCGGCTTCTACTCCCAATTCCGTAATCATATATCGAACGTCCCAGCTTTCCTGATCCGGACCAGGCGGCGAGAGGGCATTGGCAGACATCCCGGGGGGCCGCGCTTGCTGCTGACATCCCATCGACCACGCAAGAAGTCCTATCACTAATCCCCAAAGCCCCACCTTCATGTCGCCACTCATTTTCTTACAGCGTCTTGGTTTCACCCGGATGAATCACGGCATGTCCCGTCTCAACACCAGTGCCACACCCAGCAAGCCAGTTGGCAAACGTACGGGTCACGTTGCGAAGTTTCTCATCTGGCACCACATCTATGGGAGCATACAGGCACGCACCCACAGCGGTTGTCTCCGGCGTCGTTTTGGTTGCGAGGCTGTCTTTTACCGGATTTACGATTGGACTCGAACCCGCTGTCTCGTTCACCATACAACCGACCACCAGATCCTGAAGGGCAATGTGTTGCCCACCGGTATTAAAAACGTAGTGTTCTTCGGGACGTCCTAACCGAAACTCATACCGGTCAGATCCAGCCCGCCGTAGGTCCCACAAAGAGACAGGCAACAAGGTTTGAAGGCTGATGAAATTACATATGTCGACGGGTGCGTTGATGCGCGGAAAAGTGCGGTCAGGGGCTTGGGCCGACCGCAATAGGTATTCGCTGGCTGGCTTTCCCCGTCCCGTTGGCTTATAACGCCCCTGCCGCAACATATCACGTACTTTCAAGCGGCGTTCCTCCAACTCCTTCGTGCGTTTTTTAATAAGATCAGAGAGGGCGGCTTCAAATCCGGCGGGGATGTTCGAAACCGTAAGGGGACTTGCCCATACGGCCCCAAGCACCACCCGGTTGGTTTCTATGTTATTCGTAATCGTGATCATGGCATGATACCCTATTCTTTGTATTTTAGGGTTCCGCAGATATATTAATACCCCCTGTGGATTCCCCCATCGGAAAATACCAGACCCGGGTGTCATTTTCAGCCTGAATGCCCCCTAGATACAGCCATCCATTATGAGTTTCGTTTTAGAATCAAACGCTGACGGCACCACCATTGTCCACATCGGCAAAGCCCTGGATTTCCGCAACGCCGCGGATTTTAAGAAACTTTGCCAGGATCAGGTACGGAACGGAGTACGCAACTTTATCCTCGATTTTTCAGAGACTGGGATTCTGGATTCGACCGGCCTGGGCTCCATCTTTTCGTTGTACCGACAGGTGTCTCCCTTAAACGGTCAAGTAGTCTTCGCTTCTGTCTCGCGCCCCGTCCAGGTGGTGGTACAATTGACCCGTACCTACAAGGTATTCCGCCAATTCCCCTCCGTCGATGCGGCCCATAAGTCGCTCGCTTAAGTGCCTGTTCCACTGGTAGCGCGTGCTCCCGCCCTAGCCCCAGGACCCTTTTCCATATGGAGGCTTACATCCACCATTTCGAGTCCTTTGATACCCTCATCGAGGAGGTCCATGACTTGTTCGACACGTGGGAATCTGGAAACAAACTGCCGTTTGACTACGACCTAGGTGTCTTGTACATGTTAAAACTCGCCGTGCATGAGTGGATTGCCAACATGGTCCAGCACGCCGTTTTTTCCACCCCCTCTCCCAAAGTGACCCTGAAGATCCGAAAGGACGAAGATCGGCTGTTTTGCTCGATAAGCGATAACTCCAACGGATTTGACCTCGCTGCGTACTACGACTCACTGCCCACCTCGCTCAAGGTGTTCCCCGAACGCGGGACCGGCCTTTTGATCCTTCGTTCTTGCACCGAAAACCTGAGCTACACACCCCTGGAAGACGGGACGTTTTGTCTCTCCTTTCTCGTCTCCGCGAATCAAGACCCATGGCTGAGCATTCAATTTTAGTTGTTGAGGACGAGCATACGCTACGAAGACTGCTCGAGTACCGCCTTGGGAAGCTGTATAATGTGCGGACGGCGGCAAACGGAGAAGAAGCGTTGGTGCGCATCAAGGAAGAGGTCCCTGACCTCATTGTTTCTGATATCATGATGCCGCGCATGGATGGCTTTGCCCTGCAAGAAGCCCTTCAAGACGAACTCGATACCCGCATCATCCCTTTTATCTTTCTCACGGCCAAAGCGGACGAGCAGAGCCGTCTCAAGGGGTTGCGCACAGGTGTGGATGATTATATCACCAAGCCGTTCGACATCGAACAATTGCTGACCCGCATTGCTCGTCTTCTGGAACGAACGCGGCTCTTCCAAACCCAACTCGATGCCAAGATTGGGCAAGACTTTTCGCAAAAGTTGATGCCCAAAACCATGCCCGAGGTGGACGGGTACCGGATCCATTTTCACAACAGCCCGCTTGAACACGGCGGCGGCGACCTTTTCGACTGGACCGAAGCGAAGCCGGGGATCTTTTTCTTCACCATCGGAGATGTCATGGGAAAAGGCGTGCGGGCGAAATTTTACGCCTTCAGCTTCCTCGCCTATGTTCGGAGCCTGCTCCACGGATTGCTCAGCGAATCAGTGTCACCCGCCGAACTTATGCATCGCATCAATGAGTTGTTAATGCGAGACGACGTTTTGGTGGATACATTCGCCTCCTTGCTCATCCTACGATGGGAACCCGCGACGCATTCGATCACCTACGTTAATGCCGGTCACTGCCGCCCCGCCCTGGTGCATACCCGTGGGGCTCAGTTGGTGGCCCATAGCGACATGATCTTAGGGCTCGATGCCCGTACCGAGTTCATCGACACAACCCTCACGCTCGAACCGGACATGGCCTTGATGGCCTATACCGATGGGTTGATGGAGCAACTAATGCCGGATGGGAAGATGTTAGGAGAAAGTGGCATCCTTGAGGTTGCACACCAGGCGCATCATCAAAATGACCCCATCGATGCACTGCTGACCCATACGTTAGCCCTGAGCCAATCGACTGAGTTCGAAGATGACATCCTCATCTTCTGGCTCGAACGACTCGCCTAGCACCCTTTCTCCTGGCTCCACCGTTCGGCGGCATCTACAAAGACCGCGTAGGGTATTTTTACTCCCGTGCGGCCTGCTACTTGCGGCCAGGGCAGAAAGGCATCTGGTATCTTAAACCGAGCAAGGGTCATTGCTAGCGCCGCTTTTAAGTCTTCGGCGTCGCGTGGTGTGGTGCTGCGGATGAAGGCCACGGGACGGTGGCCGAAAACATCACTGGGAACGGGTACTACCACCACCTCCTGAATACCGGCCATACCGGACAACGCCCGTTCTATTTCTTCAGGATGAATGTTTTCACCTCCGGAGATAAACATCCGGTCTTTCCTGCCTGTTACGATCAGGTTGCCGTCTGCATCCCAGCGGCCGAGATCGCGGGTCGGAAACCACCCCTCCTCATTGGTTGCCTTCTCCACCTTCCCGGCATGAACATACCCGGCAAACAGGGTGGCTCCACGAACCCAAATTTCTTGATCGGGCGCAAGCATCACTTCCCGATATGGCAGCACTTTCCCCGAATCAGAATGCGAATGGAAGGCGGTTCCTGGTGGGGTCGTGGTTACCTGCGATCCCATTTCGGTCAGGCCGTATGTGGTATGGACAGGAATACCTTTCCGCATGGCCTGATCTACGAGCGCAGGGATTACCATACTTCCACCCAGCAAAACGGCCTTGATTTGCGCTAACCGAGTTGGTGGATGCTCCAAAAGTCGCTGAAGTTGGGTAGAGACCAGCGAAAGGTGGGTGATGTGATGCCGGTCTACGGCTTCGGCAAGGGTGCCTCCCGGTTCGGGAATTACCACGGTGGCCCCTGCCAACAGACAACGAAACAAAATCCCTAACCCGCCTACATGATACAGCGGTAGGGACAACAGCCACCGGTCGCCCGGTTCTAAGGCTATGTTTTCATTCGATCCCAGGGCATTAAAATAATGATTGCCTAAGGTGAGCAAGGCCGCCTTGGGCATGCCTGAACTACCCGAGGTATACACCACCGTCGCAGGCTGATCTGCCTCAAACGTCTGCCACCCCGCAACCACTGGTTCAGCACGTAGCAGTTCATCGGAAGGAAGCACCCGAATACGGGCATCTTTCGGCGTCCATGCCCGATCACCAATCAAAACATCTGTCCCAAGCGTTGAGAGCAAGCCTTCGATTTGCTCGTCCGGCATCCGTCGATGTATCAAACAGGCTACCCGCCTGGCCCGAACAAGCGCAAGAATGAGCACGACCTGTTCCCATGAGCGAGGCAGGCAAAGCCCCACAAAAGTGCTGGCGTCAGGCAGAAGCGTCTCGATGCGATGTGCCGTCCCTTCCACAAGTGCATGGAGTTCGCCATAGCTCAACGCTTGGGAAGGGGACACCACCGCGCTCCGTTCGGGGTGGGCTAACGCTCCGAGCGCCACCGGCCATGGCACGACCGTTGGAGGAATCATGTGGGATTCCATGGCTTCACCACCGCATGGTTGAGACTAAACGTATGGG
Organism: Rhodothermia bacterium; assembly: GCA_030428385.1. GTDB lineage: Bacteria > Bacteroidota > Rhodothermia > Rhodothermales > JAAAOL01 > JAUIDY01. Next base: position 34,231 of record JAUIDY010000006.1, read on the forward strand.
CAAAGACATCTGCTACTGTCACAGAGGAGCCTGCCAGTGGGAGCCGGGGCTGCAGGACATCCGTGGCAAGCCAACGGTAGGTGCCAAGCCCAACAGCCGCACTAGGCTCCCCCCAGGCGGAGGCCATGGCAATCAGCGCACGCAGCCCTACTCCGGTTTCGAATGACGAACTAAAGACCACACGAATGCCTGATTCTTTGGCTTCCTGAAGCAGTCCTTGAACCCGAATGACGCCCAGCAACGTTGGTTTTAGCACGACGGCCTGTACCCATGCCTTGTCTTTAAATGAGTGTACAGCACCCTCCATCAAGGACTCGTCGAGCGCGACCGGGATTCCAGTGGCTTCCGCAAAACGAGGAAATGCTTCAGGATCTGCCACGGGTTCCTCAATATATTCGATCTGCTTAGGGCCGATGGTCCTTCCAAAACAAACGGCTTCCTCCAATGACCAGGCGCGGTTGGCATCCAGACGGATTCGCATATCAGAGGGACCCAAGCGGCGCAACGCTTCAACAAGCGCCACCTCTTCCTCAAGTGCATGCCGCCCGACTTTCAGCTTCAGGCAGGTATATCCTTCCCGAATCAATTCCGTCGCTTGCGTGAGGATATGAACCGAGGTCCCCGCTAGTAATCCATTGATCGAAACAACGGGGTGAAAGGAATCAGACAGTACCTCTGGAAAGGGTTTGTTGACATGGTGGGCTGCGCACGCCCAACAGGCCGTGGTCCATCCAAATCCAACGGAGGCAGGCAGGTGTGGGAGGAGACGATTTACTTCATCCAGCGGTATCTCACAAAGCGTTGTCAGCGCCTCTTCAACCTCTGTGGCCGCTTCTCGGCTAAAACCTGGCAAGGGTGCAATGTCGCCCCACCCTTCGGCACCCGAAGAGCCAGTCATACGCAAGAGCCATCCTTTCCGATGATGGATTGGCATACCCTTGAGCATCAACGAATCAGCCAGCGGAACCTGATACTGATACACCGCAAGCTGTTCAGCCCCAGCAGGTGGAGGTAGTTTATACATTCCAGCCCACAGCAAACAAGACACTATAGATCAGCAACAGCCGCCCCGTTGCCCCCAACAGCGGATTTAAAGCAAGGGGGTTTTGTTCGGTTGCCAGTTGCCGAATGACAGGAACGGCGAGCGGGAGGATTAGCAAAGCGAGTAACGCAGGCAGGTGTCCTTCTTTCAATACCAACACGGCTACGACTGTAGCGGCTCCGAGCACGCACCCCGTATATAACCCGACGCCAACCCGACGCCCCGTTCGCACAATCAAGGTTTTTTTTCCTGCCGCCCGGTCCTCCTCTACGTCCCGGATGTTATTAACCAGCAAAATGGCTGTGGCCAGCAATCCGGGACCAAGCCCCATCAGCAATACGGCTGGTGTCACGTCGAGGGATTGCACATAATACGTGCCCGCCACCGCAACGGGGCCAAAAAAGATTAATACAAAAAGGTCGGCCAAACCCAGATAGGCGAGGGAATACCGGCCGGCGGTGTAGAGCACTCCGCAGGCAATAGACACGACCCCGATCAAAACAACCGGCCACCCTCCGCGCCACATTAGGTAAATCCCGGCAACAACGGCCAGGCCAAATGTGAGGATGGTTGCCCCCTTCATGGTGGAGGGAGTCACCCACCCTGCCTGAGTCACCCGCAAGGGTCCTTTCCGCGCCTCCGTGTCTGCTCCTTTTAAATAATCGACGTAGTCGTTGCTGAAGTTGGTGCCGATCTGGATGAAGACCGCTCCCAACAAGGCACAAAGCGCGGCGGGCACATGCAATGCCCCTGCCTCAAGGGCCATCGCAGTGCCTACAACCACGGGCGCAATGGCCGCCCCTAACGTTTTGGGACGGGCCGCTGTCACCCATAACTTGAGCGTTGATGGTTTTTGCGTGGACATGGTTGTGCCGCCGGGCATGGAGAACTGCTCGTTCTAAGGCCGATACCCTTCCTTGTCGAACTCCGGGGGACGCTTGTCGAGATACGCGTTTTTGCCTTCCTGACCCTCTTGCGTCATGTAAAAAAGCATGGTGGCATGGCCCGCCAATTCCTGCAACCCGGCCTGTCCATCACAATCCGCGTTGAGCCCGGCTTTCAGCATTCGGATGGCGATGTTGGAGTTGGCGAGGATTTCGCGGCACCATTGCACCGTTTCGCGCTCGAGTTCTTCCAAGGGAACCACCGTATTGACCAGCCCCATCTCCTTCGCCTGTTGGGCATCGTAGGGACGGCATAAAAACCAGATCTCGCGGGCCTTCTTCTGCCCCACGATGCGCGCCAGAAACGACGCCCCATAGCCCCCATCAAATGAGCCCACCTTGGGGCCTGTTTGCATAAACTTCGCATTCTCGGCAGCGATGGTGAGATCGCAGATGACATGCAACACGTGACCGCCGCCGACAGCCCACCCTGCCACCATGGCAATCACTGGCTTGGGGCAGGTGCGTATTTGGCGTTGCAGGTCCAGGACGTTCAGGCGCTGCATCGAGGCATTGCCTTCTTCCTTGTAGCCGTGGTCTCCTCGAATGCGCTGATCTCCACCGGAGCAAAAGGCATGCGGCCCCGCCCCGGTTAGAATGATCACCCCCACCGACTTGTCATCGCGGGCCTGGGCGAAGGCAAGCTGCATTTCGTGAACCGTCTTAGGCCGAAACGCATTGCGCACCTCGGGGCGGTTGATGGTCACCTTGGCAATGCCTTCCGTGGCGGTACCTGCCTTTCCGGTATGATACAATATATCCTCAAACGCACCTTCGCTCTCCCACTCAAACGGGCCTTCTACGATGGGGCGATGGGTGAAATGATGTTTACGTGTGCTCATAAATCAGGGATGTAACCAGTTGGTGAGAATCGAAAAAAAAGCATCGGGGCGCTCGGCGTGAACGTTATGTCCGGCCTCGGGCACAACCACGGCGTGTAAGAGTGGGCTTGCCGCTTCCATGCGTTGTGCCAGGTCCACATATTTCTGGTCAAGCGCTCCTGCCACAGCGCACGTAGACACCCGCAACCCGCCAAGCCGTTCCCACAACGAGGGCTGCTTCCCCGTCCCCATCTCGCGCAGCGACCGGGCCAGTTCAGCCGGACGATTCTGGAGTCGCGCGGCGATCATCTGACCGCGTAGATCTGGAATCCTATCCAGCGAGGTAAAAAGCGGTTGTTGATACCACGCCTCCAGAAAAACGCTGAAGTCACCCTGCTCCAAGGCCCGTGCCCGTTCCTCATCATGCTGACAGCGCAACGACCGCTCCGCAGCCATTGGAAGACCAGCGGATGCCGACTCTAACAAAAGCTGCTGACAGCGACTCGGATAATGCAACGCCATATACAAGGCCAGCCGTCCTCCCATGGAATATCCCACCCAGGCACTGGGTGACACCGTCAAGTCGTCAAGGACATGCAATACGGCCGCCGTGGCCCCAGCCATTGAATAGGCCTTGTGGGAGAACTTAACAGACCTTCCATGTCCCGGTAGATCCACAGTTATGCAAAAATGGGTGTCCGCCAGTCGTTCACAGTGGGTTGTCCAATCGCGTCCCTTTCCCATAAACCCATGCAGGAACAACACGGCCGGTTGAGTGGGTTTTCCCCAGGTTTGCACGTACAGCCGCTCTGTCATACCCGCAGCCATGCCTCCACCGCCTCTCGGCAGCGTGTCAAAATCTGCTCATGGATCGCATGGTTGGCCTCCCGTTCCGTCTGCACTTCGAGGATGACCGATTGCTGACGGGCGCACGCCTGTTGGTAGGCTTCAACAAACGCCGTGGTATCCTCGACCTTCTGATATCTCACACCAAACTGGTGGGCGGCGTGTTCAAAGGTCATCCCGTGCGGCGTCCCAAAAAATGGTTCAAAAACCTGTTCCTTGGCAGCAATGGGTAGAAAATGAAAGATGCCACCCCCGTTGTTGTTAAGCACCACCACAACCACGGGGATATCGCGCAAGAGTGCCAGTGAATTCAGGTCATGAAGGAGCGCCAGGTCTCCTATCAACAATGTCACGGGAGCCTGCAGGCCCGCGGCATAGCCTGCCGCTGTTGCCACCAACCCGTCGATACCGCTTGCGCCCCGGTTTGCCGTGACAAACACCCCTGAGGACGTTGCCTCCACAAACATATCAGCATCCCGAACCGGCATACTGCTCGCCAACACCCATCCATGACCAGCGGGGATATGGGCGGCAATTAGACGCGCTACGGTCGGTTCTTGTAGCACGGACAATTCCGGCACCGCCGGTATCACCTCGGCCAATACCTGCGCGGCGTCTTGCCACCAGCGTTGATAGGCCCCACGTGCTCGGTTTGGTATCTCACGCTCCAATGCTGAACAAAATGTGGCGATGTCAGCGTCGAACCGATGGCTCACCTGATGACTAGGGTCGTACCGGTTGGCGTGATTCTGCACCACTGCGTAAATCGGGGGACGACACTCGTTCAAAAACCGCAGCAACCGCTTTGACGTGGGCCTCCCGCCAATATGCAAAACTGCTTTCGGGGCTGCCTGTTGTTGAAATCCCGCACTCTCAAGCAGATGGTCGTAATAGGCAATCCCCGCTCCACGCAATGCGTCCTCCACACGCAATCCCGACAATATATCAGGCAATAGCGGCCATTGTAGCCGTTTGCTCAGCGATGCTACCGCCCGTGCTTCCTGCTCATTTTTCAGCGACCCCACGACCAAAAGCCCTCGCTCAACCTCAGACATCGAAGTGGCAAATGTGTTAAACGCGGATGATTCGGGCCCCTTTTGTATGGCCGGGTACGCTGTATACGGGTGGCCTCGTTCTGCCCATGCCTTCAAGGAGTCCGGAACCTCGGGCTCCCTTTCAGGCACTAAGGGCTCTCGAAACATGCAGTTCAGGTGCACGGGACCGCCTGGGCATTGACGGGCCCTGTGCACTGCCTGATCAACGGTGGTGAGCACGAAGGCTAGATCAATAGCATCCGTTGGAGCAGGTACGTCGAAAAACCAACGCACAGCTTCGCCAAACAACTTCACTTGATCTATGGTCTGGTTGGCTCCGGTATGGCGTAGTTCAGGCGGTCGATCAGCCGTTAGCAACACCATGGGGACGCCTGCTGAAGCGGCCTCGATGACAGCGGGGAATCCATTCGCCAGGGCTGTTCCCGAGGTGGTAATCCAGGCGGCAGGATCACCTGTTGCCCGGGCATAACCGAGGGCAAAAAACGCCGTCCCTCGTTCGTCATAATGAACCGTCGTGCGGGCTTGGGGATGTTGGGCTACCGCAACGGTAAGGGGCGTACTTCGTGAGCCTGGCGCGATACAAAACTGCCGTACGCCACAGCGGATCAACTCTTCCACCAGCAGATGTGCCCACTGCGCGTTGAGGTCTGTACCCATCATTAATCTGCGGGCTGTAATACCAACCCCATCACGTCGAGAAAGTCACTGATTTTGTTCTCGATTTCCTCCCACTCTCGCAAGGGCTCTGAACCTCGAACAATGCCCGCCCCCGAATACAACGACAACTTGTTTCCCTGAACATATCCCGACCGGATGCCCACGGCAAATTCGGCCGCATCGCGCCCAACCCAGCCGATCGGCCCCGCATACCATCCGCGATCAAAATGCTCTCTTTCGCGCAATACGCGCAGGGCATCTTTATGGGGGTATCCGCCAACGGCGGGCGTGGGGTGCAACTGCTCCAACACGTCAAGGCTTGTTACGCCTGGATGCAACCGTCCTGTCAACCGTGTAACCAGATGCCTTCGGCGCGCCAGCTTCATTTCTGATGGCGTCGGTTCTATGTCTACAGACTCGCATACCTGCTCCAGGTGGTTTTTGACGCTCAGCCGGACAAATTCATGCTCCCGATGATCTTTGGTGCTCCCAAACAGATCGGCACGGAACTGCGCATCTTCAGCAGCGGTTGCGCCTCTCGGCCGGGTCCCCGCGACGGCCTCACTTCTAATCAGCCGTCCCTGTTGCCAGAATAAGCGTTCGGGGGTGGCAGCGAGAAAGGCATGATCGTCATCCGGTTGAAAGAGGAAATGAAAGCACCCCGGTGTGGCTACCGCCAAGCGCTCCATAAACGCAGCGGGGTTAATGCCTTCTTTTAGGGTAAGAATGACTTCCCGCGCAAACACTATTTTGCGCAACGCACTCTGCCCAAAAGTTTGAAGGGCCCAGTCGATATTCTCTTTCCAGTCTTCGTAGTCGGGAATATTCAACCGATGCAGGAGCATGGGTATTTCCACGAAGGACTGAGACACGGAAGGCTTCAAGGCATTGAAGGCCGCTTCTACTTGTTCCCACCGGTCATAATCTCGGGGAAGGACGAGGTTACAAACCAGCGTGGCGCTTTGGCCCTTCAACACCCACTCAAACCGGGGCAAGACAAAACAGAATTCCCCAAAGGGCTTCCACTTCGTGTCTCTTGTTTGGTGCCTATCGAAACGGTGCCCCCCATAATAGCGCACGTCGGCATCGGCCCCACTCAGCATTTTGTCAACCTGATGATTCAGGTCAACAACCGGATCATGACTGCTCCATACATCCGCCTGCCCAACCCCAGCCACCTGGTGCGAATGTGTTCGATTCGACCAGTAAATTTTTTGTCCCGGCCCCTGCTGCTGTAACCAGTGAAGCGGTTGGGCTGTGTTCACCGAAACGTGGATCCGCTCCACCTTCGGATGGTGTACCCGATACCCATTTTTCTGAGACAGTGAATGGCGCACCCGTTGTTTTAACACCTGCAACGCCTGAGTCCATCCGTATACGTACCTGTCGGGATGGGCGTTCTGCACGTCGGTATGTTTCGTCGCCTGGGTCATGCCGGTTCGTCGAGCGTCTCCAAATGAGCGGTGCAATTTAATACCTCGGGGGTGTAGGTACCTGCTGCATAGGTCAGTTCGTACACCGCCGTGTTTGCATGTTTAATCTCGTGCATGCGTGCCAACCCATACGTGTCGAGCAAGGAAGCCAGCAAAACCCGCAAGAAGCGCCCATGCGCCACCACCAATACCGTTTTGCCTCCATGAGCTTCACATATGGTATCCATCGCGCGCAGGGCACGCCGCTGGACATCATGAATGGATTCTCCGCCCGGAATAAACGCGTCGTACGCCCCGTTTTCCCATTGTCGATACATTCCCTGAAGCACCTCCTTGGTTTCAGGGGTTGGTGCCGCGCCTTCCAGTTCACCCCACGCCATCTCCTCAAGATCTTCTAAGGTGAAGAAGGGGACATCGCTGTGGAAATGAGCGATTGCGTTTGCGGTCTCTTGGGCACGCCGGAGGGGGCTTGTATAAATAACATCCAAGTCGGTCATCGCAAATCGTTCTGCCAACACTTTTGCCTGGGCCTTTCCGGTTTCGTTGAGACCCATATTTACGCCACGCCCTTGCATAATTCCGAGCCGGTTATATTCCGTCTCGCCATGGCGTACAAAATAAAACGTGGTCGTGTCCATCAGAACGACTATTTATTGCGAAGCCAGATAGCCAGAATGTCGTTGGCCATGGCATCAATTTCAGGAAGCGCTACCCGATATTTAAGCGCAGCGCGGTGAATAAGGGCTCGCAAGACCTGATCGGGCACGGGCAAGGGATACATTCGCTGCAAGAGCGTTGTGAGCCCTGGTTCTACTATTTTTCGTATCACGCCCCAACGCAAGATGATGAACCCTGCCAGCCCCACAACAAGTGCGGCATAGTGCGCAGTTATGGCAAGCAGACTGAGCACCCCCACATAGTACATCAATTGCACAAACACGTGGTCCAGCAGGGAGGCCACCTTCAGCATCGGTCGGTTCACCAATGCGGGCCCCAACAGGCTCCATGTAACATACACACCTAGTGAGACCCCTACGGCCCCCCATACAGGCAACACCCATAAGGCGGCGGGCAAACACCACAGCGCAAGGGTTTCGGGCAACCGAAGCCATACTTCGGCATGGCGTACGAGCACCCGTAATGGTTCATGGTCGAGCACGTCGCCCGCATAGTCCCGAACTCCGGCCTCGGAAGTTCGAAACCAGATTCCCGAGGCCGTAAAAATGCCCCGGGGCGTATCTACAAACGTGGGAGAGGCTGCACCCATAGGATTTCAGATTGCGAGCACCCTGGGGAAGATTCACAAAAAGTGCTCCCCGTTGCAGGGCCGGAGCAATGACGAATAAGCGTAACTCGATGCGGAGATCTTTGTTACACCTTCCGGGGTGGCTGTAATTTATTTTCAAAAATAATTGAAAACAAGCCAGCGTCTGATTGACCTGCTCACCGTCCAGGCACACGCGTCGACGTAGTCGCGGTGATAAAACGAAAACGGGGAGACTCGATACCTCCTGCTTGTAACACCGGAGTCAGCATTTTTTCCAGGGCCCGTTCTGTGTTTTCAAGGGGCTGCTGGTTGGTTTGCAGGTACTCGTTGGCCTGAACCCGCAGGGCGGCTTGCGCCTGACGCATCGCTTGCGCCTGCACCCGGTCACGCTCCGCTTCATCGCCCAACCATCGTTGCCACGTCCCTGTGGAGGTGCGTATCTGCAACCGGGTGAAGTCTGGCTCTACCGAATACGGTGAAAGCGGAGGCACAACCACTTCGATTCCTCCGTCTTCTGATAAACGAATGTGTTCAGGCCGAAGGGCTTCTATGCCAAAGCCATAGGACACTTGTCCCGGCATTCGCACGGTGGCTTCCGTAGAACCAAGGGGAAGCCGAAATGAAGTAGGCATCAGGTATTCGGTTTCTTCGACGGTGCTCGTGGCAGCGATAGTTAATACTCCGGTGACGTAAAAAGACGCAGGCGCTTCTTCCTGAATGGTGGTAATCACCAACTGTCGTACCTCCGTCTCCGTCAGGGCGGGCTGGTCCATCCACATCAATATCCCCATCCCCACCACGAGCACGGCTGCCCCCCAAACAATTCCATTTATGAACTTTAAGGACTTCATGGTCTCGTACGTTAATGGATTTGTCAGATACGCTGTATCACGTCTCCCCGCTACCCGCGCCTTTTTTTTCGCGATTGCACTTTCTAACACAATGAGGCGATGTGCACCCAAAGGTTGCTGTCATAGGCTCAGACGCAGATGAACCTGCATGCCGCCTTGACCCTTCGTTCGGCGTAACCGTTCGGGCGTGATTTGATCCTTCCAGTGATGGACGGCCCAGGCAATGAACGACCCAAGCACGGCTCCTGCGAGCACATCGGTTGGATAATGAACGCCGAGCCACACCCGCGTCGTCGCAACGGTTGTGGCCCATGCATACAGCGGCACCGCTACATACCAGCGAGGATAGGAAAGGGTGAGCGATGTGGCAATGGAAAACGTGACCGCGGCATGCCCCGATGGAAACGAGTAGGGGTCCTTTTGGTCATCGCCGGGTTGCAAGCCTGACGACCGGGATTCAATCTCCAACTGATTGTATGGCCGTGGCCTTCGGGTCACATTCTTAATTCCTCCGACTGCAAACACCGTCCCGATCTCAGCAATCGTCAATCGGTACGCTTCCTCGAAGTGGGGATCCTGACCGGTTAGGGCCTGCCCTCCTGCTATCCCCCAATGTACCAGTGGAATGATGGCGACGCCGGGGAAAAAGGCATCATTCGACGCCCGAAACGTTTGTGTGACAGCAGGATGATCAATGGCATAAACCGCGTCCAACACCTTTCGGTCGAACGCCCCCTGCCCAAACACCTGCCCGATGGGCAGAACCAACAGCAAGAGCCCAATACCTAGCAGGCGTTGAATCATGATGGGTGTATTCAGATGGCGAAAAGCCGAATATAACAAACGCCGCCTCAGCGTACCGAGGCGGCGTTTGTTGTTGTTCAAAGCCGGAAATTACACCTCTTCGGTGGCCACTCCGTTGACTGCTTCTTCGGGCAGCGGCGGCTCGATCATGCCGAGGGCTTCCTTGATCCGCTCCTTCACCTCGGCTTGGTGGTCGGCATTTTCGCGGAGCCATTGCTTTACGGCTTCTCGGCCCTGCCCCACGGTGCTGTCGTTGTAGGAGTACCAGGATCCGCTTTTGGTGATGATGTCATTCTCCACACCGAGGTCCACCAACTCACCCAGTGACGAAACGCCTTCGCCATAAATGATGTCGAATTCGGCTTGCCGGAACGGCGGGGCGACCTTGTTTTTCTTGACCGTCACGCGCGTCCGGTTGCCCACCACCTCCGCGCCATCCTTCACGGCTCCAATGCGGCGGATGTCCATACGTACCGACGCGTAGAACTTGAGCGCCCGCCCACCCGAGGTGGTCTCGGGGCTGCCAAACATGACGCCGATTTTCTCGCGGATCTGGTTGATAAAGATCACCACCGTCTTCGTGCGGTTGATCGTCCCGGCCAGCTTCCGCAGGGCCTGGCTCATCAGGCGGGCTTGCAGGCCCACATGGCTGTCGCCCATGTCGCCTTCGAGTTCAGCCCGGGGAACCAGCGCCGAAACGGAGTCAATCACAATGACATCGAGGGCCCCACTGCGGACCAGCATGTCACAAATATTCAAGGCTTGCTCGCCGGAGTCGGGCTGCGAGATCAGCAAGGTATCCAGGTTCACGCCCAGCTTTTCGGCATAGGTAGCGTCGAAGGCGTGTTCGGCATCGATAAAGGCGCATGTACCACCCAGTTTCTGAGCTTCGGCGACCACATGGATCGTCAGCGTGGTTTTACCCGACGACTCCGGGCCATAGATCTCGATGATCCGTCCACGCGGCACCCCGCCAATCCCAAGCGCGGCGTCGAGGGCAAGCGAGCCGGTAGGCACAGCGTCGATTTTTACCACGGGCGCATCGCCGAGGCGCATAATGGAACCTTTGCCAAACTGCCGCTCAATGTGCTTCAGGGCAAGGTTGAGGGCTTTTTCTTTTGATCCGTCGTTCTGGGCCATGTCTGATCGTTGTCTATACAGCTAAATGGAAGGATTTCGAGGTATCAACAGAAAGCTAAAACCCGGCGGGTGTCACCCCTCTGTCACACTATCCTGGACATACACAAAAGAAGTGTGATTTATTTCGTTTGGCGCTTAGGTCGCCCCTTGTAACAACTGCCTACGCACGAGATCGAGGGCGGCGGTCGCGCTAAGCGACTTGTTCAGCAACCGATCCGGGGTAAAATGCCGCATGATGGCATGGGCACCCGCCGAATCCGCATACCCAATCCAGACGGTGCCGACGGGTTTATCCGGGGTGCCGCCGCTGGGACCCGCGATGCCGGTGATAGCAAGTCCGATGTCTGCCTTCAGCTTGTGGCGCACCCCGTGCGCCATCTGCGCCGCCACGGATTCACTGACGGCCCCTTCCGCCTTCAGCACAGCCGGATCTACATCCAACTGTTCCCGCTTCACACTGTTGCAGTAGGCAATGATGCCGCCCCGCACATACGCCGACGAGCCCGCAATGTCGGTCAGACGACTCGTGGTGAGCCCGCCCGTGCAGCTTTCGGCGAGGGCAATGGTTAAGCCCCGCTCCTTCAGCATCTCCCCGACCACTTCCTCTAACAACGCCTCGCCCCGTGTATAGATATAGGCCCCCGCCCGCTGACGCAGGTGGTTTTCGAACGCATCAAGCCGTGCCTCCAGCGCTTCCTCGGTGTCTCCAAGGGCCGTAAGCCGTAGCCGAATGATGCCATCTGCAGGCAGGTACGCCAGCCGAAGCTGCTGGCTGAGCCATGCCGACAGGTCACCAAACAGTTCCTGCAACGTAGACTCTCCAATACCTGCTGTGCGCAACACCCGCTGGCGCACCATGCGTAGCGCTCCTCGTTCTCGCAAACGGGGCTCTACCGCCTCGCGGATCAGCGCTCTGAGTTCACTGGGCACCCCCGGCAACAGCACCACCACCTGCGTTCCATCCGACCACCAGAGCCCTGGCGCAGTACCGACCGGGTTGGGCAACACGTCGAATCCTTCCGGTACCTGGGCCACCTTGCGATTGGCAACAGGCATCGGCTGTTTTCGGGCGGCGTACCGCTGTTGGATCCGAGCCAACGTGCCTGCATCTTCGCCCAGAGACACACCAAAATGTGCAGCAACGGCCTCACGAGTCAGGTCATCGTGCGTTGGTCCCAGCCCTCCCGAAAGCACCACGAGCTCCGATTCCGCCCGGGCCTGGGTGAGGGCCGTCATGATAGCCGGTTGTTCATCAGCAAGCATAACCACCCGCTGCACCTCCACGCCGAGACCGTGGAGCCGGTCGCCTAGCCAACTGGCGTTGGTGTTCACGGTCTGCCCAATGAGCAGTTCATCGCCAATGGTAAGGAGCGTTGCTTTCATGGGCGCAGAAGGAAAAAAAGACCGCTCTTATTCATGAGCCGCTGACCATGCTGCGGGGTCCTGGTTCCATGTTTGCAGCTTGGCAAGGGCATCGGGCGTCAGTGCCTCCGATTCAGCCGCAACGGCGAGCAGCGCGGAAAACGAGGTAAGCGTATGCAACGGGACTTGTGCCTCCGCAAACCGTTGGGCCGCGATGGGCAATCCATAGCTGAAGATGCCCAGCACCGCCAGCACCGCCACTCCCGCCTCGCGCAGCGCCCCTACCGCCTCCAGCGACGAGCCTCCCGTAGACACCAGATCCTCAATGAGCACCACCCGTTGTCCCGGCTGTAGGCGTCCTTCAATCTGGTTGCCCTTGCCGTGTGCTTTGGGTTTGGAGCGGACATACACCATCGGCAAATCGAGGCGTTCGGCCAGCCATGCGGCGTGCGGAATGCCCGCCGTGGCCGTGCCAGCAATCACATCTGGCGTCAGCTTTTCAGCCTCGATATGAGACGCAAAACCAGCCGCTATGGCACGACGCACTGCAGGATAAGAAAGCGTCAGGCGGTTGTCGCAATAAACAGGAGAGCGCAGCCCCGAGGCCCAGGTAAACGGTTGGTCAGGCGACAACACCACTGCGCCAATGGCGAGCAACTGCTCAGCCAGCCAGCGCGCACTATGCACATCAGCCATTCAGTTTGGCAGAAGAAATGAACTCTTGATTCACGAAGTACCACACCCCCGTAAAGAGCGTCACCGCCACCAGGGTCATCAACAGAACGAACGGGATCAGGCTGCTCAACACCCAATGGGCAACCTCGATCAATATCTCTGGCATGTACGGATGACGAGCCACAAGCATAACCAGAATCCCAATCAGGAAGGTCAGTTGCAGCGCTGTTTTGGTCTTCGCCATCGGCAGCGTGCGTAGCGTGCGTCCCCGCACTTCGGCCCACATGCGCAGCAGCGTCACCGCAATATCACGAACCGCGATGAGGGCCACCGCCCACCACGGCACAATGGTTGGAAGCATAAAGGACAGGGTAGCGAACGTTCCTAAAACCAATACCTTATCGGCAAAGGGATCCAGGAACTGCCCCAGGCGCGAGCCTGCTTCATAACGGCGAGCCAGGTGCCCATCCCAATAATCGGAAACGGCGGCCAAGATAAACAGCACCAGCGCCCCACTTTGCCCAGCGAACGTGCCCGAAAGCAGCAGCACAAGCAAAACCGGCGTCAAAATGATGCGGGCAACCGTCAGAATGTTGGGCAAAAAGCGCATACGCCTGCGTCAGCGGACAAAGCGACTCCTGATTGAGAAGGGTGGGTAGTTAAAGAATATACGGCAACAACCTTGGCTCCGTCTACCTCTGCACAGGATAAACATAAATCCCGCGGCGGCTACCTGCAAAACTAGCAGCTTCGACTTTGAACACGCCGTTGTGACCGAAAGGGAGGCCACCAACTCCCTGCGCGCCCGCATGTTGCCTCTAGCCAAACTGACAATGTGACGCAAGGTTCATTCCGGCACTGTTCTTGAGGAAGGAGTGATCGGATTCATCAGAATCCCCCCTTTTGATTTCTCCCTTTTCAGCATACCGTTTACACACCACGCATCATGAGCAAAATTATTGGTATTGACCTCGGCACGACGAACTCCGTTGTCGCTGTGATGGAAGGCGGCGAGCCCAAAGTCATTGAAAATGCCGAGGGTGCCCGCACAACCCCATCAGTGGTGGCCTACAAGAAGGACGGCGAGCGCCTCGTCGGGGCCCCCGCCAAACGTCAGGCCATCACCAACCCAACCAACACGATCTTCTCGATCAAGCGCTTCATGGGCCGCCGTTTTAATGAAGTCTCGGAAGAGATCAAAACGGTGCCCTACGATGTGGTGCAAGGCGATGGCGGAACAGCCCGCGTTAATGTGAACGACCGGGTCTACACGCCGCAGGAAATCTCGGCGATGGTCCTGCAAAAACTCAAGCAAACCGCTGAAGACTACCTCGGTGAGAAGGTGACGGAAGCCGTCATTACCGTGCCGGCCTATTTTAATGATGCCCAGCGGAAAGCCACCAAAGAAGCGGGCAAGATTGCCGGGCTCAACGTTCGCCGCATCATCAACGAACCCACCGCCGCCGCGCTGGCCTATGGGCTCGACAAAAAAGACGCGGAAGAAATTGTGGCTGTCTACGACCTCGGTGGTGGCACCTACGACATCTCCATCCTCGAACTGGGCGATGGCGTGTTTGAAGTGAAAGCCACCAATGGTGACACCCACCTCGGTGGTGACGACTTTGATCAGCGCCTCATCGACTTCATCGCTGATGAATTCAAACGCGACGAAGGCGTGGATCTGCGCAACGACGCGATGGCCCTCCAGCGCTTGAAGGAAGCGGCGGAAAAAGCCAAGATTGAGCTTTCGGCGACGCAGCAGACAACGATCAACCTGCCGTTTATCACGGCCACCCAGGACGGCCCGAAGCACCTCAACCTGGACCTTACACGCTCCAAGTTTGAACAGTTGGTGGACGACCTCGTGGACCGCACCATCCCCCCGATGGAAAAAGCACTCCGTGATGCCGGACTCAAGAAAGAAGATGTTGATGAGGTAATCCTCGTCGGCGGCTCGACGCGTATCCCGCGGGTTCAGCAGGTGGTGGAAGAGTTCTTCGGCAAAAAGCCCAACCGCAGTGTCAACCCGGACGAGGTGGTGGCCATCGGAGCAGGCATCCAAGGTGGCGTCCTCGCAGGCGACGTGCAGGATGTGCTCTTGCTCGACGTGACCCCGCTATCGCTTGGGATCGAAACCCTCGGCGGCGTAATGACCAAGCTTATCGAATCGAATACGACCATCCCGACCCGCAAAGCCGAGGTATTCTCTACGGCTTCGGATAGCCAGACTTCTGTGGAAATCCACGTGTTGCAAGGCGAGCGCGAAATGGCAGCGTACAACCGCACCATTGGCCGTTTCCACCTGGATGGCATCCCGCCTGCCCCCCGTGGCATGCCGCAAATTGAAGTCACCTTCGACATCGACGCCGACGGCATTCTCAATGTCTCGGCCAAAGACAAGGCTACTGGCAAAGAGCAATCCATCCGCATCGAAGCCTCCAGCGGCCTCACCGAGTCCGAAATCGAGAAGATGCGGACCGACGCCAAAGAGCACGCCGAAGAAGACAAGAAGCGGAAGGATGAAGTGGAGAAGCTCAACCAGGCCGATACCATGGTGTACTCGACGGAGAAAAACCTGAAAGAGTATGGCGAAAAGATCGGGGCCGAGAAACGCGCCAAGATCGAAGCCGCTGCCGAACGGCTGAAACAAGCCCATGAGGCCAAGGACTTGGCCGAAATCGACGCGGCACTGGAGCAACTCAATCAGGCATGGAGTGAAGCGAGCCAGGAATTGTACCAGGCCCAGCAAGAAGCAGCGGAGGCCGGAGGAGATGGCGCGTCGGGCGAACCCGAAGGCACAGACTTTAAAGACGTCGATTTTGAAGTCGTAGATGAGGAGGACGAAAAATAACAGGCCTCTCTCTCCCTGACTACGCCCCGGTTGCTTCGGTAGCCGGGGCGTTCTTTTTTTACAAAGGTGCCCAAATTAATGCAATAAGAAATAACATCATCGATTCTCCTCCGTGCCCAAACCCAACCCTTGAGTTCAATGATTTGTCCGGCCCGTCTCGGTACCAGCTACCGGGAAAAATTCGACAAGCACTAAGAAACCCGAAACGCCGCAACGTATCTTGCGCGCTTCCTGCGTTTTTTGCTGTCAGGCAGGCACACCATCCTCATGCCTAAACGTTTTATTTGGTTTCTATCTGTAGGTCTCCTTTTGGTAGCGATAGGTATCTGGCACGGTGCTACGCTACAAGAGGGGCATACGTGGGTGGGGGATGGCCCGGGATATATCATGCAGGCCCAAGCGATAGCAGCCGGCACGCCCTTTCAGGGGACCAACTATGCCCCCAACCCCTATCGGTTTGGCGCTCCCAGCCTGTATCCCCCCGGCTTCCCTCTGTTGCTTGCTCCCGTATTGGCGGTATTCGGCGTATCTATACCCGCCCTGAACGGCGTGATGGTGCTACTCTTGGTCTTTTTCGCTGGCGTGATCGCTTGGTTGTTTAAGGAAGAGTTGCCTGGGATGAGCCTGCCTTTCCTCGTTGCCTTCCTGGGCTTCCACCCCCTGCTCTGGTACATAAAGCACCATATTCATTCGGATCTGCTATTCTCCGCGCTATTGCTCTTGAGTCTGTACGCGTACGAACAAGCGAGCCAAGAAGAACAAACGTGCGTACGATGGACGTTCATCACCGCGTTTCTCGTTTTCGCCGCCACGCTTACCAAGGTACAAGGGCTCATTCTGCCCATCACCTTTTGCGTATACAGCGTCCTCCGGTCGAGGAAGCTGTCCTCCATCGCCTTGGTGACACTTTTGGCGGGAGGCAGCGCCTATGTCTTTTATCAATTTGTCTATCTCGCGCTCGACCCCCATACCGGATCAACCTACGTTGAGTTGGTGAGCTCAACCGCATCACGTGATCACGGTTCGATGGGTGCTGTTATGTGGCAGCAGAGCATCCGCATCAAGAATACGCTGGTGTCACTTTGGGCTAATGGCCGACCGGGGCTTTATGCGCTCAAGATGGCCCCGTTTTACCTTTCGTGGCCGTTTTTTTTCTGGGGATTCTTCCGCCGGATGCGCACCCGTTTTTCGTCGTTCGAAGTGTTTACGGTGTTATATACTGCGTCACTGTTGCCATGGAGCTTTTACTGGGATCGCTACCTGTTACCCATCCTTCCATTCTACCTGTTTTATGTCGTCCAAGGCGTACTTGAACTAACCAAAAAAATCTCCCCCCGCGTGACAGCGGCCCTATTCTTGGTTGCAATCGCTGGAAGCATGTGGATGTTTTCCGGCCGATACCTCCATCATTATCACCGTTCAGTGGTGTATAACATGGCAGGCCCATTCGCATCAGCAGATGTCCAGCATTTCATTGCAGAAGCACCCGCCCTCCTTCCAAAAGAGGCCAAGTTGATGGGCGAACAACCGCGCAGCTATGCCTTGCTCTTAGACCGATTGGCCACTTTCCCCCACCGAGGACGCTTTGGTCTTCCGCTTTTTCACGACCTCTTGAATCTCAATGTGACGCATGTGATCGCAAACGAGCGGTTGCCTGAAAACCTGAAGGCATTGCTTACCACCCATCCTTCCCTGTTTCGACTCAAGTATTACACCCCCTCTATTAAACTGTATGCACTTCACCCCGACGCCCTCCCCTCTACTATTCTTCCAGCCCATGCACCGTTTCCGCGTCACACTGTGATTCCTCTCACACTCTCTCCACTTTAACGAATTTACTAACAGCAAGGGCCGCGACAACAGAAAAAATCAAAGATTAAACAGCCGTGCTGCGTTTGCCGAAGTGATGGCAGCGACATCCTGAACATTCATGCCCTTAATTTCTGCTAAACGCTGCGCAACAAGCGCGGTGTAGGCCGATTCATTGCGCTTTCCACGGTGGGGAGATGGTGCCAAGTATGGGGCGTCGGTTTCCAACACCAGTTCGGCAAGATCCAGTTCTTCGACCAACACATCCAACCCGCTGTTTTTGAACGTCAACACACCGCCAATACCAAGCAGAAAACCCAGTTCCTGGGCTGTATCTGCCAACCAGCGGGGACCAGTGAAACAATGAAAGATTCCACGCAGGCGTTCAGGCGTCCCGGAGGCCTCCCGCTCGTCCTTAAGAATGGCCACCAGGTCGCGATAGACTGTTTCCTCGCCCTTTTTGTCCCGGCTATGCAAAATCAAAGGGAGATCTTTCTCGATAGCGAGACGGATGTGCCAGCGAAAATAGTCCTGCTGTTTCGCATCGAAGGAGCGGTCCCAGTAATAATCGAGCCCACTTTCCCCAATGGCAACAATGCGTGGATGATCGCAGATCGCCGCCACCTGCTCAAGATCGGCGGGGCGGGCTTCCTTTACATACGAAGGGTGCAGGGCCGCCATGGCGAACATCCCCTCATGCGCCTCACAAAGTGCCAGCGCCTGGTGAATCGAGGGGACATCAATTGCCGGAAGCAGAATGCGTTTAACCCCGGCATCCTGGGCACGGGCAACCATTGCATCGCGGTCCTGGTCGAACCGATCGAGGTACAAATGGGCGTGGGTATCGATATACATAGAGGTAGTAATCTACAGATTCGGAGGACAAATTAAGGCTTCCAACAATAACGGGTTCGATGCGCGCGTAACCTCTCCAGCGGACCATCAGGTGGGTGAATAAATTTCTTGTTCGAACGGCGACCCTACGCGTCGCGCACTTCTTTCTCGCACGGACTCAACAGACGCCGTGCCTTCTCAATCGGTGTGGCACACCGTTCGGTGGCATTCTAGGGCTTTTGGCTCACCTTTTTGTTGACTTCGTATAAAATACCTCGTAGGTAGCACCCATTCATTAGTCTTTGCTGCGTTGGATCGACTGTCACATATCACCCGCATCCTGATCGTTACCGCCGTCATGATGGCGCTGGTACCGTTGGCCCGCCTCGTTTCCGACTGGATCGAGGTCACGCAAGTGATGGGCATTACGTCCGTTGACCGAACCGCACGCGGGTTTGACTGGAGCGTTTGGGACGACAACGATGGGCTGATTACTGTACAATATGCCTTCGAGCAAAACGGAGACGCCCCCGCCCTCCAGGAAGGCGATGTATTTTTTCAACTCGACTTTCAGCAATATTTTAATGTTGAAGACCTAAAACGCGCCATTGATGGCATCCCGCCGGGGAGCGAACGAACATACTCCGTACTCCGGAACGACCGAATGGTCGAGATCCCTGTTCTCTTTACCCGCTATCCCACGTTTTTGTATCCGCTCTCCGAGCCGCTGTGGAATTTTGCAATCTGGGGTTTTCTGCTGGGTGCCTTCTTCCATTTGCTGGGGCTCATAATCGCCGCCCCGTTGGCCACCCGGAGTCGCCCGGCCCGCTTTTCGCTGCTGCTTGTTGCCGTCTCTTCCCTCTGGCTGTTTGGCAACCTGCTCCGGTTGCTGATGATTGAGTTTATTGGTCCTTGCCCTCCCGGGAGCTTTGAAGACCGGGTGTTTCAGGGACTGACCCTGGTGGGAATGGTGGGATGGATCGGATTTCCGGCGTTGCTGCTCCACAAAGTGGTGGACGATGCGCGCTATACCAACCCGGCCCGGATTGGTCTATCTCGGTTTCTCTTATACATTCCGCCCGTCATTCTTGCCCTCGCGGCCCTCCTGACTACGTTTGGAGGAAGCCTGGGCCCCGTTACCCTGGACAGCCTCGCCGCTCCCATCCTGTTTTATGCCTGCTGCTACATTGGCGTGGCTGCGGCTCTGGTGCTGGCGCTTCACTTGGTCCATCCGGAAACGGGCGATGAGCAAATTACTCGCTTGAGCAAGACGGGAAGCGCCCTCATGCTGGCAGTTGCGTTACTCTTTGGGCTGTCGGTACTGGGAATTGTGCCCATCTTTGGAATTGTAAATGACACCACGGCGGGATGGCTGATTGTGGGGGCCCAGCTGCTCTCGGTGGTTCCGGTGGTGCTGGTGGCACATGCGTCGTTAAAACACGGTAAAATTGACCAGGTGGTGAACCGGGCGCTCGCCTACCTCACCATCTTAGGGCTGATTTTTTTCCTCTTTGTGGGCGGAATGACGTTGCTTGACCCGTACCTCGACCGCCTCAACATCTCGCGCGTCGTGGCTGAAGGGCTTTATGTGTTGGCCTTGCTGTTTCTGTTTGAACGTTTCGCCCGCATGTTGCGCCGTCCGGTGGCGTCGTTCTTCGCCACAGACCGGCAGCGGGCGCGGCAGGTGTTGGCCCGCTTTCAGGAACACATGCCGTCCCTGCTCGACTATGAAAGCCTGGGGAATGAAACCATGCAGGTGGTTGGGACCGCCCTCCAGAGCCGATCGGGCCGTTTCTTTATGCGCCCGCAAGGCATTTCAGGTCCCTGGCTCTCCAGTGCCTATCATCCCGAACCGCCGTTTCTCACGGAGCGCGTAGTGCTTCAGGTGTGGCCTCACCTGCAACGCGAGGGCGCCATCTGGGCACGCAACCCAGAACTCAATGAGAGTACCTTACCCGCTGACCTTGCCCGGTTGCTTACCGAACGGAAAGCAGTGTTGGCCATTCCGGTGATGGGCGACGGCACGGCACTGGGCCTGCTCGTGCTGGGCGAGAAAAAACAAAAGCGGGCTGTTTACAACCTCGAAGACCTCGACCTCTTGCGTTCCTTATGCGGGCAGTTGGCGCTCGCCATCGAACGCCTCAACCTCGTCGAGCGTGAGCGGGAGTTGGTCCGCGAAAGCGCCGAAGCACAGCTTAAGGCACTGCGGGCACAAATTAATCCGCATTTTCTATTTAATGCCCTGAACACCATTGTCTCGCTGATTGAGGAGCACCCAGAGGATGCCGAAGCCGTGGTGGAACACCTCGCCGCGATTTTCCGCCACATTTTGCACACCGGGGAGCGGGCCTTCGTTACCGTGCAGGAGGAATTTGCCCTCGTTTCGCACTATCTGAGCATCGAACAGGCGCGGTTTGGCGACCGGCTGACGGTTCACCAAAAGATTGACCCCGGCCTCCACGGCGTACTAGTACCTGCCTTTGCCGTCCAAACACTCGTCGAGAACGCGGTGAAGCATGGGCTCGAAAAACGGCGTAATGGAGGGACCCTCACCTTAACGTGTCATCCGGGCCCGTCGCCCTTGAATGAAGTGGAAGTGACGGATACGGGCATCGGAATTGCCGCCTTGTTTGAGCAGGGCGAACAGGTTATTAGCACCGAAGCTGCGTTTTTTGGTATTGGCTTGCGAAACGTCGCGGCGCGGCTGGAACGGCTGTATGGCCGGACGGACCTGCTCCGCATGCGGAGCGATCCCGTCACAGGAACTACCGTGCGCCTGCTGCTACCTCCTGAATCCCCCTCCGATGCGGCGCCGGGGTCGTTGGCGTTGCCTGCCACTCCGCCGCCGTCGCTTAATGTTTCTTCCCTGGATTAAACCCCACTACCCATGCTGAACGTCCTGATTGTGGATGATGAAGCCCCCGCCCGCAAGCGGCTCCAAAAAATCCTCACGCCTCACCTTGCGTCCGGGCGTGTTCACCTGGTAGGCGAAGCAGGCGATGGCGTGGAAGCCCTCGACCTTCTCAAGACCCAACCGGTAGATGTGGTTTTTCTTGACATCCGCATGCCCGAACTGGATGGGTTTGATGTCGTCGAACGAACCGCTCCGACCAACCGCCCCGTCATCATTTTCACCACGGCGTATGATGAATATGCCCTGCGTGCCTTCGAGGCCAATGCCGTCGATTATCTACTCAAGCCGATCAAAAAGGAACGCCTCGAAGAAGCGATTGCACGGGCCGAGCGGGTACGCAAGTCCCCCGAAACCCGCCAGATCAATGAAGAGCGATTAAATAAACTGCTCGATTGGATTGATGCACGGTCCGAAGCCGAAGCCACGCCCCCCGCAGCGCCTTCAGAAAGCCACCTGGAGCAGATCTCCGTTCCATACCGCGACCGCATCCTGATTGTCCCAACCACCGACCTGATCACGGCTGAAATCAACGAGGGCATTACCCGACTTTTTGTCCTTTCGCACGACGACGACCATCCCCGCCACCGGCTGCGCCAACATGTGGTGGGGTACACCCTTGACCAGTTGGAGCAAAATCTCAACCCCAGCCACTTTATGCGGGTGCACCGGGCAGCGATTGTTCAACTCTCCCATATCCGAGAGATGATTCCCTGGTTCAGCGGTCGGTATAAACTGGTGCTCACGGGAGACCACGAAGTAATTGCCAGCCGCGAACGGTCGAAGTTGCTGAAAGAACGCCTGATGCTTTAGAGGCTGACTTTTTCTTTTATAAAGAATCACCGCCGAATTGCCATGAAGACTTTTAAGGTTGCTTTATTGGTTGTCCCTCTGTTCCTGTGCGTTGCACTTCCTGTCTCAGCAGAACCAGATCCCATGCCCGCGTGGGCCAAGGCAGAGATGCAGCGCATGGTGGGCACCTGGCTTGCCGACAACAGCGCGTATCAGAGTACCGATGAGCCCATCGATGCTTACGGGATGGAATGGCAGTGGGGCATCGGCGAGCAAAGCCTGACAGGACGGCTGTATGGCCTGCGGGACGGCGCCGAGATCGGGACGTTCTGGGAGTTTCGCCAGTTCTGGCATCCGGGTGAAAACCAGCTACTGCTTTACCAATTTGGTGCAAACGGAACCGTTGGTTGGGGGCCCCTGCGCCAAACAGCGGAAAAAGAGAATGAGATGATTCAGACGTTTGTGGGTCCCGATGGGCATTCATCGCAGGTTGGGCACCGCACCGTGTTTACGAGCGCGGATGAACATGTAGGGAGTTCCTTCACGGTGGACGCGGATGGTACCTGGACTGAGAATCGCTCGTACACCTGGCGGCGGGTGCAACAATAAAAAATGCACGGCGGCTTCTCCTGTACTTTTCACAATAGAACGACTTGTGCGCTTTGCACACATTTGACAGCCTCTCCTCTGGTTGATTATACTTAAGGGTGGCGTTGCTGCCATCTTTTCCTCACTCGCATACCCGTTCCACTCTCCGCAACCCGACCTCATCGTCCGGTAGCTGTCTTATGCGAGTTCTTGATCTACGTTTTACAGGCATCCTGGTCTGTTTACTGCTCCTCTCCATGCCATCGTTGGCCGACGAGCCGATGGTACGGGTACGACTGTTGGAGCAATACCAGCCGCAAACGGTGGTGCTTTCTAGCCACGAGGGACGCCTTGCCGTGTATGCCGGGACCGCATCCCAGCCCATTGACCACCTCTCTCCCGGTACCGAAGCCACCATTACCCGGCGCGACAATGAAGTGAGGGTGGAATATGGCGAATTGGCCTTCTTTGCGATGAACGTGCGCATCCTCCCGGAACAGGGCGCGACCATGCAACTCACGCGTGGGAGCAACAGCGACACCGAACCCCGGCTTTATGAAGGAGAGCTGCGCCTCTCTGCCGACACCGACGCGGTGAAGATCGTTAATCATGTGCCGTTAGAATCCTATGTCGCCGCCGTCATCACCCGGGAATACGGGTTTAATGACCTGGAAGGCAACAAAGCCATGGCCGTGCTGGCCCGAACGTATGCGCTGCATCACCGCGCACCTTCTGCTGACTACGACCTGGGCGACTACATCGGCTCGCAGGTATACAAAGGAGTGAGTTCCCTCAACCCTGTGGCGGTCGAAGCCACCCACCAGACCGTGGGCGAAATCCTGCTCTATGGCGACCAGCCGGTTGACGCCGTGTATTTTGCCTCCAGCGGTGGCCATACGGCCAGCAACGCCACCGTCTGGGCCAGCCGTTCGCTTCCTTACCTGCAGGCGAAGCATGATCCGTTCGATGCCATTTCTCCTTATCAGGAATGGAGGACAACCATCCCGCGCACGCCTTTGCTCCGCCTGCTTAGCCAACGGTACAACACCAACGTGACGGGTTTCTTTTTGGGCGACCGAAGCAGCGACGGGCGGGTGCAATACATCAAGCTACGTGCTCCCCGCGAGCCTCAGATCCTCAGCAATGAATTCCGGCTGTTGGTAAACCAGCACTTCGGCGAGCAGACGCTAAAAAGCACCTTCATCAGCGATGCCCGGCGAGACGGCGACGTGTATATCCTCGAAGGAAAAGGCTACGGGCATGGCGTGGGGTTGAGTCAGTGGGGGGCCCATGCCATGGCCGAGCAAGGCTATGCCTACCGCGACATCCTGGGTTATTACTACGAGGGTACGGCGCTGAGCACCACCGGGGCCCTGCCCGAACCGACGGTGTTATTTGCCGAGGCCGACGTTAACAACCCACCCCCAACGCCCCGAGAAACACCAACACGCCGCACGGTTGATACACCGGAAGGAACGGCGAGCGAGGATCCCGTTCGGGTGGACACGCGTCCAAGCGCACCGCCGATGCACTGGTCGGCCCCGCGCTCGCGTCCCCCCCAACCCAAACGCCGTATCGGGTGGTAACACTCCCTCGCTCTCTCGCCCTGCTGGTCCTCAGCCTCCTCGTCACTCCCTCCTCCATCTACGGCCAACAATCCGACACGCTTGAGGTCGATCTCCCGGAGATTCAGATTCAGGCAACGCGCGGCACCAACAGCGAAGCGTCGGCTCCTTTTGCCGTCGCCGTGCTTAAACGGGATGCAGCGACCCAGGCCACGGAAGCGCCCATCGCGGTTGCGAACTTATTGAATCAGCTACCGGGTGTGTGGGCATCCGACCGCACTCATTTTGCATCGGGTGAGCGGCTGGTGGTGCGTGGCATGGGCTGGCGCTCGCCCTTTGGGGTACGCGGTGTGCAAACGGTGCTAGACGGCGTCCCCCTCACCCTGCCCGACGGACAGGCCGTCCTCGACATTGTCGATCCTGCGCTCGTCCAGCAGGTCGAGGTCATCCGTGGTCCCAATGCCCTCTTCTGGGGCAACGCCAGCGGAGGCGTGGTCTTTTTCTCTACAGAACCTCCTGCCGAAGCCACCCGCCTCCGATTAACCGGTGCCATGGGCCAGTATGGCTTACGCCGTTTTTCCGGCGCCGCGACCTACGCTTCCGGTCAGAAAAAGTGGGCATTGGGTGCAGGACATGCAGCGCTCGATGGCTACCGAGATCACAGCGACGGGAGCCGTACCTATGCCACCCTGCACGGCCAACACCCACTCAGTTCCAACACGACCCTGCGTGTCAACGGAGCTTTTGGATATCAGGATGTGGCCCACCCCGGTGCGCTGACCCAAGAACAGCTTTCGGAAAACCCACAAGCCGCCGATGCACGCAACGTAACAAACCAGGCTGGCAAAGAAAGCACCCACCTTGTGGGAGGCCTCACGCTGGAGCACCAATGGGGCAATGGGACGCTGAGCGAAACGGTGTACGGCCAACTGCGTGACTTAAACAATCCGCTCTCCTTTGCCTTTATCGACTTGGATCGCTGGGTAGGTGGCGCACGGGTGCAATATCAACACCGGGCTCCGTGGGGACGTTGGAACGTTGGCATCGATGCTGCCCGCCAGCACGACGAGCGCAAAAACTTTAACACCGTGGAAGGTGAACCCGGCGATGAGACCTCACTCTCGCAGATTGAAACGGTGGACGCACTAGCCGCCTTTGGCCTGCTGACCGTGCCGCTGGCAACTGGTTTCGAGGTGTCGGCGGGTGTACGGGGAGATCGGCTGCGTTTTGGACTGGATGACCAGTTACTCGGTGATGGTGACCAAACAGGCGAACGCAACTTCACCGCCCTGAGTCCCTCGGTAGGTGCCATGTACCGGCATTCATCCATCGTCTTTTTTGCCAATGCCAGCACCGCCTTCGAGACGCCAACGACTACGGAGTTGGTAAACAGCCCCGATGGCAGCACGGGCTTCAACCCGGAACTCGATCCCCAACGTACCCTGGGGCTTGAGGTTGGAGCGCGAGGTGCGCTTGCCACGGCTCCGTTTTTCTTCGACGTGGCTCTCTTTCATTTAAATGTGCGGGATCGGCTGGTGCCCTTCGAAGATGAATCGGGACGCGCGTTTTTCCGCAACACCGGACGCAACACCCATCAAGGCATTGAACTCGCGTTCGAGTGGGCTCCGACGCCCACCATGAACCTGCACACCAGCTATACGGGGAGCAAGCTGGCGTTCAAAGACGAAACCCTGGACGGCAAGGAAGTCCCGGGCGTGCCGAGCCACCGATTGGCAGCCCAGTTGGCCGTGCACACCTCGCACTTTTGGCTCCGCCCCACTGCCGAAGCCGTGAGCGCGTACTTTACGAATGAAGCCAACACCGCCGAAAACGAAGGCTACGTCGTGCTCCATCTTCGGGGCGGCCCCGCCCCCCTCTCGTTCAGCGACACCAAGCTCCATCTTTTTGCGGGCCTCAACAATGTGCTCGACACCTCCTATAACGGCTCGGTGGTCATCAACGCCTTTGGCGGTCGCTACTATGAACCGGCACCGGGCCGGACGTGGGAGTTCGGTATCTCGCTTACTCGGTAGGCCCTTCGGTGTAATTGGGACACTTTTTTTCTGACCAGGGCAACGCATCTCTTCCTGACTTGTCCTGTGAACAAGCGATGTGCCTGTAACTCTTTCAGGCACCCTTCCGTCTTGTGGGTATTCGCCGTTGGCCCACCCGGCACCCGCAACCCTGTGATGGTGCGCCCGTAGCCCGCCGCCACTCACCTCGCCACACCCTTTTTAAGCGACCGATTCTTCCCATGCGGATTTTTTCCTCCTTATTCACGCTGTGCGCACTGTTGATGTTTGGCTTCACGCAAAGCGGATGCAGCAGTGACGCGCAATCCAAAGAACCCGACGCCGAAGAGATCGTCCCGGCAGTGCCTGTGGAAGCTGCCTCGGTAGCAACGGGCACGATTGCCGCCTACTTTACCGGCACCGCCTCGCTCGAAGCGGAAGACGAAGCCATGGTGGTGGCCCGCGCAGGCGGGGTGGTCGAGCGCATCTTCGTGGAAGAAGGCGACTATGTGCAACAAGGCCAGACGTTGGCGCAGCTTGACGGGGCCCGGCTGAAGCTGGAACTCGACCGGGCAGAGATGGAAATGGCCCAACAGCAGCGCATCTATGAGCGCAACGAGGAACTGCACGCCAAGCAACTCATCAGCGAAGAAGAATACGAGCGGGTGAAATCGGCGTATGAAACCCAGCAGGCCGCCCGAGACATGGCGCAGTTGGATTTGGAGTACACGACCATCCGCGCACCGTTTACAGGGGTCGTCTCCGAGCGGATGATCAAGGTGGGCAACATGGTCGCTACGCATGAACCTGCCTTCCGCCTCACGGACTTCGACCCCCTCCTGGCGGTGATGCATGTACCCGAACGCGAACTCAACAAGTTGAGCAAAGGCCAAACCGCCCAACTCCGCCTGGATGCCCTTCCCGGACAACTATTTACCGGACATATTGAGCGAATCAGCCCCGTGGTGGATCCCACAACCGGGACGTTTAAGGTAACCGTGGAAGTCCGCGACCGCTCCGGAAACCTCAAACCCGGCATGTTTGGCCGCATTCGCATTGTGTACGACACCCGCAACGAAACCCTGCTGGTGCCCAAAGCCGCCGTTGACGCCGAAGACGATGAAGCTGCCGTCTACATTGTGCGCGACAGCATGGCGTTCCGTCAGATTGTGGAAACGGGCTACGAGGATGACCAGCACATCGAGATCCTTACGGGCGTTACCGATGGGGATGTGGTTGTCACGACAGGCCAGAGCAGCCTCCGCGACAGTTCGAAAGTAGACGTGATTAATTGAAGGAAGCGAGATGTGGTTTGAGGGGTGAATGGGCGTGAAACGTGTCTTTTCTCCTTCAAGATATTTCGCTGATAGCCAATAGCTGAAAGCCGACAACTCATGAAATTAGTTGCTCTTTCCACCCGGCGGCGCGTGACGATTGCCATGTTCACCCTGGCCGTGGTGCTGTTCGGGGCGGTGTCGCTGGGGCGGCTGAAGGTGAACCTCCTCCCCGACCTGAGCTACCCGACGCTCACCGTCCGCACGGAGTACGAAGGCGCGGCACCCATCGAGATCGAGAACCTGATCACGAAGCCGATTGAAGAGGCGCTCGGTGCAGTAAAAAACGTCAAGGAAGTCCGATCCATTTCACGGACAGGCCAAAGCGACGTGGTGCTGGAGTTTGAGTGGGGCACCAACATGGATTATGCCGGGCTCGACGTCCGGGAGAAGCTCGACGCCCTCCTGCTCCCGCTCCAGTCCGAACGCCCGATCTTGCTCCGTTTTGACCCGTCGCTGGACCCGATCATGCGGTTCGGGCTGGCCCTGAGAAGCGACACCGACGAGGCCCTGCGTGCGGACGCCGAAGGCGAAACCCCCGTTCAGTCCACCCGCTTGTCGGCAGCCGATGGCTCGCTCAATGAGGACGGGCTGAAATACCTGCGGCGTTATGCCGACGAGTCGCTCAAAAAAGACCTCGAGTCGGCGCTGGGTGTGGCAGCGGTGAAAATCAGTGGCGGGCTGGAAGACGAAGTGCAGGTGTTCATCGACCCGCAAAAACTGTCGCAGCTAAACTTGCCCGTCGAGCGCATCGTGCAGGTGCTGAACGCCGAAAATGTGAACCTGTCGGGCGGACGGCTCGAAGAAGGGACCCAGCAATACCTCGTACGCACCGTTAACCAGTTTCAGTCCGTCTCCGAGATTGGAAATGTAATTGTTGTGCAGCGCCCCGGAACGCCCATTTACATGCGCGACGTGGCCGACATCCGGCTGGGCTACCGCGAGCGCGAGGCGATCACGCGCATCAATGGCACCGAGGCGGTCGAGATCGCCGTCTACAAAGAAGGTGATGCCAACACCGTCGCCGTGGCGAAGGCCGTACAAAGCCGGCTGAGCCAGATCCGTCGCATCATGCCGGAGGACATTGAGGTGGTTCCGGTGTACGACCAATCAACATTTATCTCCCAAGCCGTGGGCGAAGTCATCAAAAACGGCATCATCGGGGGCATCCTCGCCATCATCATCCTGTACCTGTTCCTTCGGCATTTCGGCACCACGGTCATCATTTCCCTGTCGATTCCGGTCTCCATCATCGCCACGTTTTCGCTGATGTTCGGGTTCGACCTGACGATGAACATTATGTCGCTCGGCGGGCTGGCGCTGGGCATCGGGCTGTTGCTCGACAACTCGATTGTGGTGCTCGAAAACATCGCCCGGCATCGAGAGATGGGCAAGTCGGCACTGCAAGCCGCCACCGATGGCGCGAGCGAAGTCGGGCGGGCGGTGGTCGCCTCCACGCTGACGACCGTTGCGGTGTTTTTCCCGCTCGTTTTTGTGCAGGGCATCGCCGGTCAGCTTTTCCGCGACCAGGCGCTGACCGTCACGTTTTCACTCCTCGCCTCCCTCCTTGTCGCCCTTACGCTGATCCCGATGCTGGCGTCTTTTGGAGAGAAACGGGCACAGGACTTCAAAGAAGAAACCGACCCACCCACCCCGCCCAAGACCAAAGTGGGCGGCTGGATTCGTATCGGACGCGTGTTTGTTTTCACCACCATTCCACAATACATCGCGTGGGCCGTTGTCAAGGCGGCCAAGGGTATTGGGCAAGGCGCACATTGGGTCTTGCGCCCCATCGTCGGCGGCTTCAATAAAGGCTATGAAGCCATCGAGAAGCGATACCCGGCATTGATTGACCAAGCCTTGCACCGAAAAGGGTTGGTGCTCGGCACCTCGTTTCTACTCTTTGCGCTGACGATGTTGCTCGTCCCCACCCTCGGTGTCGAACTCATCCCGCAGCTTTCGCAGAGCGAGATGACGCTGGAATTCCGCATGCCGCCCGGCACGCCGCTCGAACAGACCGACGCCTCGCTGGCCCGCGTGCAGCGGGCCGCCGCCACGCTCGGCGAGGTACACACCACATTTTCGGTGGCGGGCTCGGGCAACCGCATGGATGCCAACCCGGAAGAAGGCGGTGAAAACTGGGGCGAATTGCACATAGCGATGACGCCCGGCAGCGCCGAAGCCGAAGAACTCCGCGTGCAAACCGCCCTGCGCCAAGACCTGCAACGGATGCCAGGGCTGCAATACAAATTCGGCCGCCCCACGCTCTTTACGTTCGAGACGCCTGTAGAAATCGAAATTGCAGGCTACGACCTGGACCGCCTCAAACAAGTCTCGGAGCAACTAGCGGCCCGCATGGATGCCTCCTCCCGGTTCGCAGATGTAAAATCGTCGATGGAGCGAGGACACCCCGAAGTTCAAATTGTTTTCGACCGTGAACGGGCCGCCGCCCTCGGGCTGGCGGTGCATGATCTCGCCGACCGGGTGGTGAGCAAAGTGCGTGGCGAGGTGGCGACCAAATACTCGTGGCACGACCGCAAGATCGATGTGCTGGTCCGCGCCCGCGAGGAAGACCGCGCCTCGATCGACCAGATCCGCCGCCTCGTGGTTAACCCCGAAAGTGACCGCCCCGTCCCACTCGAAGCCATCGCTGATGTGATCATTGACGAAGGCCCCGGCGAGATCCGCCGGGTGAGCCAGCAACGTGTGGGGCTGATTACCGCAAACCTGAATTTTGGCGACCTCGGGGCGGCTTCCGAAGAGATCAACCAGTTTGTGGCCCAAACGCCCATCCCGACGGGCGTGACGATTCGACAGGCCGGGCAGCAGGCCGAGATGTCGGAGAGCTTCCGCTCGCTGCTCTTTGCACTGGCGCTGGCGATTTTCCTTGTCTATCTCGTGATGGCGTCCCAATTCGAGTCGCTGCTGCACCCATTTGTCATCTTTTTCTCCATCCCGCTCGCCCTTATCGGGGCTGTGCTGGCCTTGTGGCTGACGGGCTCGACGCTCAGCGTGGTGGTGTTTATCGGCCTGATTCTCCTTGTCGGCATCGTGGTAAACAATGCCATCGTGCTGGTCGATCTCATCAATCAGCTTCGGACCGAAGGCATGCCAAAAGTTGAAGCCATCATAGAAGCAGGCCGCCTGCGCCTGCGGCCCATCCTGATGACGACGCTCACGACTACGCTCGGCCTGCTCCCGCTTGCCATTGGCATCGGCGAAGGCGCAGAGATCCGCGCCCCGATGGCGATCACCGTCATCGGCGGCTTGACCATCTCGACACTGCTCACCCTGCTGGTTATTCCGGTGATGTATGCGGTGCTGGATCGGCGGCCTGATGTGTCCGCAACGCCTGTGAACCCCTCAACCCCTGAAGCCGCATGAGCCTCACCAAACTCTCCATGCGCCGCCCTATCACCACGCTGATGGTGTTTCTGTGCTTTGTGATGCTGGGCGTCATCACCACACCGCTGATTCCGCTGGAGTATTTCCCCGATCTCAGCGAGCCGAACCTGTGGATCAACATTCCTTATCCGGGCTCCACGCCGGAAGAAGTGGAACGGGAGATTTTGCGTCCGGTGGAGGAAGTGCTGGCGACCATGAGCGACGTACGCCGCATGAACTCGGACGCCCGCGAGGACGGCGCTTCAGTGCGGCTCAACTACGACTGGGGCGTAGACATCAAGCTTAAAGCGCTGGAGGCCCGCGAGAAACTAAACGGCATACAGGACCAGCTGCCCGTGGATGTGGAGCGCATCTTCGTAAACCAGTGGTCCACCGAGGATATGCCCATCATGGAGTTGCGCATCTCAGCCAGCCGCGACCTGTCCGACTCCTATGAACTGCTCGACCGCAAAGTAAAACGCCTGATCGAGCGAGTAGAAGGTGTTTCACAAGTTGAGCTTTACGGCGTGCAGCCCAAGGAAGTCCGCATCGAACTGCTGGCGGACCGCATCGCGGCGCACCACATCAACCTGCCGCAACTGGTGGGTGAATTGCAACAGGCGAACTTTTCGGTGACCGCCGGACAAATTACCGACAGCGGACGGCGCTTTGTGGTCCGTCCAACCGGCGAAATTACGTCCGTAGAACAGATTGGCAACCTTGTCATCACGCCAAACGGCTTGCGGCTGCGCGACATTGCGGAGGTGGTGTACGACGATCCGCGCCGAGAGGAAGGCCGTCACCTCGATGGCGACTTTGCCATCGGGCTGAACGTGCGCAAAGAGGCCGGAATGAATACCGTGGTAGTTGCCCGTGATGTCCGTGAGGCGCTCCAGGGATTGGATGAAGACCCGGAGATGGCAGGGATCAATATTTATTTCATGGACAACGTCGCCGACGGTATCGTTTCGTCGTTACGCGAGTTGCTAGAGGCCGGGTTGCTGGGGGCCTTTTTCGCCACCCTCGTGTTGTACTTTTTCCTCCGCCGTTTCTCGACGACGTTAATCGTAACCCTCGCGGTGCCGATCTCCCTGCTGATCACCGTCGCTGCGCTGTATTTCTTCGGCCTCTCGCTCAACATTCTAACGATGATGGGGCTGATGCTGGCGGTGGGGATGCTGGTGGACAACGCCGTCGTGGTCACCGAAAGCATACACCGAAGGCAACGCCTAGAACCGGGTGATGCCGTAGCTGCCACCAAGCGCGGTGTGAAGGAAGTCGCCCTCGCGATTACGGCGGGCACCATCACGACGGGCGCTGTTTTTTTGCCCATCATTGTCAGCCCGTCTGATGAAGTGACCGTCTTTCTGCGGCATGTGTCCATCACCATCTGCGTGGCCCTGGCGGCTTCGCTGCTGATTGCGCAGACGGTGGTGCCCCTTCTCACCGCCCGCCTCAAGCCGCCCAAGGCCGAGAAGCAATCGAAGTTTGTGGATGGCATGACCGAGCGCTACGGCAACATGCTGGGCTGGCTGATGCGGCATCGCAAGACTTCGGCGGGGCTGGTACTGGGTATCCTTGTCAGCGTTGCGATTCCGGCAACACTGGTCAACTCCGACTTTTTCCCCGATAACAGCACCGAGCGTCGCGTCTGGCTGGTATATCACTTGCATGGCACCTACCCGCTCGACCGTGTGGAAGAGGCCGTCTCGAAAGTAGAAGCAAATCTGCTTGCGAAAAAGGACGAACTGGAAATCACCTCGATCTACACCTATTTCCGTTCCGATTGGGCTACTTCAACAATTTTGCTCACCGAAGGGAGCGACATCGAAAAAGAAGTCCCCGAGATTAAGGAGTTGATCCGCGAAAACCTGCCCCAGCTTGCCATAGCCAACCCGAGCTTCGACTGGAGCAGCGGAGGCAACGGCATCGAGAGTGTGCGCGTGATGGTTTCGGGCGAGTCGAGCGATGTGCTGGCCAACCTCTCGCACATGGTGGCCGAGCGGCTTTCCCATATCGAAGGGCTGACCGACGTGCGCTCGGAGGCCACCGCCGGCAACGAGGAAGTACGCATCGTGGTGGACCGTGAGCGGGCGCAGCAGTACGGCTACTCCACGCAGCAGGTCGCGCAGACGGTTTCGTTTGCCATGCGGGGACAAAACCTCCGCAAGTTCCGCACGCCCGAGGGAGAAGTAGACATGCGCCTCACGTTCCAAGATGCCGACCGCCAGTCGCTCGACGACCTGCGGCGGTTGTCCATGCAGAACGATGGCAACCAGCAGCTTTCGCTTTCTTCACTCGCCGACTTCGAAGTGAGCCGCGGGCCGTATGGGATTCACCGGGAAGACCGCAATACGATGTGGGCCATCTCGGCCAACCTCGAAGAAGGCACCACGTCCAGCGATGCACAAAATCGCATTCGTGATGTCATGGAACGTATTGAACTCCCGGCTGGCTACTCGTGGAGCTTTGGGCAGCGTTTCTGGGAAGAGGAACAGTCGCAGAATGTGATGCTGATGAACCTGCTCTTGGCGCTGGTGCTTATTTACATCGTCATGGCCGCCCTGTTTGAGTCATTGATTTACCCAGCGGCGATCTGGTCGTCTATTCTTTTTGCGATCATCGGGGTTTACTGGTTTTTCCTCATCACCAACACCACGTTTTCCGTAATGGCTTGGATCGGGGTGCTCATCCTCATTGGTGTGGTAGTGAACAACGGCATCGTGCTGATCGACCACATCAACCACCTGCGCGCGGAAGGGCTGCCTCGCATGGACGCCATCGTACAGGGAGGCATGGACCGCCTGCGACCGATCCTGATGACGGCTGCGACGACCGTGCTTGGCCTTATCCCGCTGTGCATCAGCAATGCCCAGATCGGGGGCGACGGCCCGCCCTACTATCCCATGGCCCGCGCTATCGTTGGCGGCCTTGCCTTCTCCACCATCGTGACGCTTATCGTCCTCCCATCGATCTATATCATGCTGGATGACCTCCGTACCTGGAGCCGCCGGGTTGTGCGGTTTGCAGCGAAATAGCTGGCATACACACGTCACTTGCGTGTGTTTGGTCCGGTGTGGAGTTCATCTTTGTCATGGCGTATCGCCATCTATTTCCCGTTCGCGTACGTTCACCCATTCTAGCTCTCCTCCAGACATCGTATCTTCAGGCACCCACCCATTTTTGCCTGTCTCATGCTCCACACTGTACGAACCACCTCTCCTGAGGAAGCCGCTACCTTTATACATCAGGGCGAGGTCGTCGCCTTCCCCACGGAGACGGTGTATGGTCTGGGCGCGGATGTATTTAATGCCGCTGCAATCCAGCGTATTTTCGAAGCCAAAGGGCGACCTGCGGACAACCCGCTGATTGTGCATCTGGCAACCCTCGACCAGATTGCGGATGTCGCTGAAACCGTGACGCCTGCCGCTGCTGCGTTAATCCAGCATTTTTTTCCCGGCCCGCTTACGGTCATCCTGCCCAAGTGCCCCGATGTATCCGACCGTGCCACCGGCGGCCTCAACACCGTTGGCGTCCGGATGCCCGACCATCCGTTGGCGCAGGCTTTTCTGGAAGCATGTGGCTGTCCTGTGGCGGCTCCTTCGGCAAATCGTTCCGGGAGGCCCAGCCCAACTTCCTGGGAAGCGGTACACGCTGATCTGAATGGGCGCATCGCCTGTATTTTGCAGGGCGACCGGACTCCCGCCGGATTGGAATCGACTGTGGTAGACTGTAAACAGTCCGTGCCCTTGTTGCTCCGTGCCGGTGTGATTTCACTTGAAACCCTGCAATCCGTCTGGCCCGATATCGAGGTGGCAGCCCCCAACGATCCCCGCGCCCACCGTAGTCCCGGCACCCGGTACCGTCATTACGCCCCCCGTGCGAGGGTACAGCTTGTTGCCTCACCAGACGAAGCCACACCCCACCCCGAGGCGGCCTACATTGGACGCGACGTGCCTTCTAGTGGCGGTTTTGGCAAGATCTTGCGATGTGAAACCGTGGATCGGTATGCGCATGAACTCTTTGCCTTTTTCCGCGATTGCGACGCAGCTCACCTGCGCATCATATATTGCCAAACGGTCTCTGCCACAGGACTCGGGCGTGCCTTGATGGACCGCTTGCAACGTGCCGCTGCCTCACACACCTAGTTCAAGTTGATGCGAAGGCCAACGCTTCCAGCAGAGACAAAAGGCGCTACTTCAAACCCGCGCTCTACATTGTTCAAATGACGAAGCGAGAGCCAGCGGGCCGTCAAGAAACCCAGGGTTCCGCCTGCTACGACATCGGTGTACCAGTGGGCATTTTCGGCGAGTCGCGCGATAGCCGTGCCTGCGCTGAAAGCGACAAGCGTGTACGTGGCCCAGTGCGGATAATAGAACATCCAAGGCGTCGTAAACGCCAGTACCGTGGTGGCATGACCACTCGGAAACGAGAGGCTCCCACTCAAGGGCCGAAAGCGATGAGCCCCATGCCCTTCAAACGGGCGGGCCCTACCGAGTACGGTTTTTAGCACATCGGTGGCAATGTTGGAAAAGACAATCGCTTCCACCGAAGTGAATGCCGCGTCCTGAAACCTTGGGTCATCGCCTGTTAAAGAGCCCAGGAAGAGCATCACCGAAACGGGGCGTA
Organism: Rhodothermia bacterium; assembly: GCA_030428385.1. Lineage (GTDB taxonomy): Bacteria > Bacteroidota > Rhodothermia > Rhodothermales > JAAAOL01 > JAUIDY01. The sequence goes on from JAUIDY010000006.1 coordinate 69,837, forward strand.
CCGCCTTCACGTTGCCAATCTCATTAAAGAAGCGAAAGACGGTGTGGGGGGCTCCTTCTTTCCATCCCGTCGCTTGATTAACAATACGCTCATCCGCCAACGAAAAGGCCAAAAGCCCCACGGCAGCACCTCCCGAGATGTAGGCTGCGGAACGGGAACGATGGAGCGGGATCAATGCCCGCACATCATCCACAACCCAGTGGGCAAACCGGTATACGTCGTCTTCCGGTGTTGTCTGTGCCTGCAGAATAGGAGTCATGAATACTCCGCTTCCGAGGATCAGCAACAGGCACTTTACCCTTTTTCTCAACTCAAACACGCGATGTATTCTAGGTATGGCCATTCGATTGGCCGCCATTATAGTCCAAAACAAGCGCCCTTCACAACCAGACTCAGAATTATCCGCGGGTATGGCGGATAAACCAGTTTCCCACAGCCGGTACACGCCGACACAGCGACACCCCAAATTTTGCCACCCCCGGACGCCCATAGGCGTGATGTAGCCACCGCCCTAGGCGCATGCGCAGCCCAAATTCACGGCCCCAGCTACGTTCGTATTGGTTGCGCAGTCCCGCCGCAGGCATCTGCCCGTTCAAAAAACGATCAAGCAGCGGGCTTGCGATCTCCGCCGAGCGAAGGGCCATCGCCATCCCATCCCCACACATAGGCGCAATCATGCCTGCCGTATCGCCCACCATACAAATATCGTGGGCCCATGCTGTTTTGGGAGAAAACGCAACCTGGCTCACCGCTTTAAATGAAGGAGAAACTTGCTGTAGGACATCCAGGCGTTGTTGCAAGGCAATATTGGCTTCCCCCATCGCGTGCAGCATAGACGATGGATCTCCTCCGTTTTGTTTTAAGGTGGTTTCGTGGCCAATCCAGCACACGTTTGTTCTTCCCGCTTCTACAGGGGAAAGCCCACAATAGCCTCCCGGAAACGCGTGCATTTCAATCCATTCTCCCAACTGGATGCCCTCGAAATGCGCCTTAAACCCTACATACGGACTCCGTTCTTTCATAAACGGGCGATTCAGCTTGCGATCCAGTGCCCCCCTTTTTCCATAGGCCCCGATGACCACCCGCCCTCCAAATGTTTTTTCCCGCGTAGTTACCTGAAACCCTTCGTCGAGTGATCCCACCACATCAGATGCGGCCAGCCCTTCCCACACCGCCACCCCGGCGTTTTGTGCGTGACGGAGCAATATGGCGTCAAGCTGGTAGCGACTGAGCCCCAGGGCCGATCCCGGTAGGCCACTTTCATATGTAGTCCCCCCCCCTGTCGTCAAGCGCACCTGGGTGATAGGCCGGGCTCCAGCCTTGAGAACGGCATCGAGCACGCCCAGTCGCGAAAAGAGCCCCTGCGTCTCGACGGACAAAAACTCCCCACACAGCTTGTGCACCGGATACCGCTGCTTTTCGAGCAGCGCCACCTGATGTCCGTGCCGCGCCAGGTGAAGGGCCGTACTGCATCCAGCGAGTCCAGCACCAATAATGACAGCGTCGTAGTTCATACAGGTACTTGGTGAAAGGAGCGGAGGGACCACCGAAAGGCCCAGTGCCATCGGATATGCACATTGGGCAGGTGCGCCTGCCGGGCGTAGTGTACCAGTTCCTGCCGCGTGAACCCACGTAAAACAGAAATCGGCCCATCGTGCTTATACATGGGAGAAACAGGAAGCATCGCCACCAGGGCTTTTAGCCCATAATAGGCGAAGGGATGCCGATGAAGGTCGCTAATGACGATTCCCCAGCGTGCCACCCGTTGCATTTCGCGCAGCAGCGTGACGACAGCGGCGGCATCGAAATGGTGAAGGAATTGCATGGCGGTAACCACATCAAAGGAATCATCGGGATACGGCAAGGCGAAGGCGTCTGCCGGCACCACCTGTACCATGGCCCGGTTTTGCGGCGCTAGCTGTGCATCCAGAAAGGAAGACGCCCGTTGCACCGTAACCGGATTGGCATCAATCCCCACGGCCTCCAACCGGATCCCCTGCTGCCGGGCCCAAGCAAAAAGAAACAACGGCACATCACCGAGCCCTGTCCCCACATCGAGCAGCCGAAGCGGTCTTGATATATCGGAAAAAAGGGGCTTCAACGCACCCGTAAGACTGGCATAGCCACCCAGCCAACGATTCGCCAGACGCAGGTTATGTAGCGCGCCGGTGAGTCGGTCATCCGTGATGGAAAAGTCATCCATCATCTCCTCGCCATGAAATCGAACCGAAAAGTCTGGTTTCATTGTGGAAAAAAGAAGCAATGCGCTGCAATCAGCATGAATATCTCATATTTTAAGGCTTCGTAATGTAATGTCGGTTTGCCAAAGGTTGAAGAGTTTGTACCTTTTCCCGAGGTTTGCCTTCAACGACCTGTCCCCCACCCCTTTTTTATGCGTGTGTTTGGTTTATGACCGCGCCTTCGAGTTTCTGCCCACCATCTAATCCGGTGTATTTATGCCTAAGATGCTACGCCTTTTAGCACTCTTGCTGCTTCTGGGTCTGCCTTCTCTTTCTCAAGCCCAGCCTATTGCTTGGATCAACGAATTTCACTACGACAACTCCGGCGGCGACGTGGGTGAATTCATCGAAGTGATTGTTGATGCCTCCTTCACCGACCTCGCCAACCTAGAGGTGGTGCGTTATAATGGGAACGGCGGATCTTCGTATGGCTCCACGGGACTGAATGAGTTTGGGATGGGCGAATTCAGCGAAGGCTATAATGTGTATTCCTTCACCTTCCCGTCCAATGGAATCCAGAACGGGGCCCCAGACGGAATCGCGTTGTGCTATGATGGTGCGGTGGTGATGAGTGGCTCCACGTATCAGTTTCTGAGCTACGAAGGCGACTTTACGGCCAATGGCGGCTGTGCCGACGGCATGAACAGCACCGATATCGGCATTGCTCAATCTAGCAGTACCCCGGCGGGTTCCTCGATTGGTCTTCAGGGCACCGGCATGGATTATGATGCCTTCACTTGGACTGATTTTGGCAGCGACTCGCGGGGCTTCGTGAACACAGGCCAAACGCTCATCCCTCCGAGTGGTGGCACCACCACGGTGCAGTTTGCGGGACCAACCAGCCATACCCTCGTGGGCGGCACCGCGATGATTGCCGTCACCATCAACAACCCGAGCGCAACGAGCCACACCAGCGTTGATGTGGATGTCCTTTCCTCCGGGATCCCGGGCAACGACTATGCACTGGGAACCACCAGCCTCATTTTCCCGGCAGGGAGCGACGCCCCGCAATACGTTCTGGTAGAAACGAGCCACGACGCCGTCCCCCCCAGCACGATCCGTAAAATCACGCTCGGCCTGTCCAACATAGACGGAGGCAACGAAGCCGAGTTGGGCGTGCCCGGCCAGACCGTGCTCTCTGTCCAGAACAAACGCCGTGACGTCTTCCTCGGCGGCGGCAATGGCGGCGGCGGTGAAGAAGACGAACCAGAAACCATTGCGGAAGCCCGTGCGAAAGGCGAGGGGCCGATGACCTTCGTTGAAGGGATCGTGACGCGGGCCCGTGGACGGATTGCCCGTATCCAGGACGAAACGGGAGGCATCGCCGTTTTCCAAACCAGTGGTCCCTTCCGCGATGCCCTTGACGCAGGAGGCGTTCGCGAAGGCGACCTGCTTCGCGTGGAAGGTACCCTCACCGAATTCCGGGGCTTGCTTGAGGTCGACCCTGAGACGTTCACGGTTGTCTCCCGGGACAATCCCCTACCCACGCCGCAGGTTGTCACGCTGGCCCAGCTCATCGCCAACGGAGAGGACTACGAAAGCGAGTTGATCGACGTACAGAACATGACTGTGGATACGGGAGACGCCACGTTCCAGACCAACCAGAACTATGTCGTGACGGACGCCTCTGACAACACCGGCGGCATCTCCATCAGCACCTTTGGGGGGTCGGATATCAACATCGAAGGCGTTGCTATTCCCAACCCAGCCCGCTTCGTTGGTGTGCTCGGGCAGTTTGATTCAACCGAACCGCTGGATGGTGGCTATCAGCTTATCCCCGTCGAAGCCACCGACGTCATCGCCTCTACCGGATCAGATGGCGACAAGATCACATCCACCGACGGCAACGAGCAGCCGGGCGCCTTCACCTTACACGGCAACTACCCGAACCCGTTTAACCCCAGCACGACGATCCGCTTTGACCTGCCGGAAGCTGCTACCGTGCGGGTGCAGGTTTACGACATGAGCGGGCGTCAGGTGTGGAACACGGCCAGCCGTTCGTTCCCCGCAGGTGCGGCGCAGCATCTCACCCTGGAAGTAGGTGACCTGGCCTCGGGCATGTATGTGTATCGAATGCTGGCAAATGGAACATCCGCCCTCCATACCGCCACGGGTCGCATGATTCTTCAGAAGTAGCCCTTTCGCCACTTCCTCCTGGCATACAAAAAGCCTCCAGCCTTCGGGTTGGAGGCTTTTTTGTCAGGGTTGAATTTGCAGATCCCCATATGACACAATCTCGCCATTCACATCGAGAACAAAAAGGCGAATCAGGTTCGAAGCGCGCCCCAGCACCGCCGGGTTAAAGCTAAACTCATACAGCCCCAGATCACTGGCCTCGGGTAAATAGTCGAGTTGTGCAAAGCGCCCAGTTTCGTCAAAGCTCCCAATCTCAAGACCACCCGGAAAGGCGTTAAACTCCCGGATTGAGATCTGCACCGTCACAAAAGCACCCCCCGAGGGATTGGGGAAAGCAGGATCGACGAGGATGCTTGCTCCAAACAGGGGTCCGGTGCGCCAGTCGTTTTCGTCATTTTCCAGAATACGCCCGTTCGCATCCGTCCGGGTGATCCCTTCCGGAACCAACCGTGCATCCCGGACGAAATCGTCCTGCGCCTCGGTACTATCACATCCCGTGGCAACAAGGACACAAAACAGCAGCAAAATAACCCAACGCGGCATTGGCTCAAGAATCATGCGTGGCTAAATATCGTAGGATAGCACCTTTAACCCCCCCTATCACACTCCGCGTTCCGCCCGTCGTCGATGTCCTTGCTTGCGGCCCAATCGCTTCATGTTTCGCTGGAAGGCACACCAATCCTGCGCGGGCTTTCATTTGAGATTGAGGCGGGAGCCTGGATCGGATTGGTCGGGCCAAATGGCAGTGGCAAAACCACCCTCTTGCGAACCATTGCCGGGTTGCTCCCTTACGTGGGCACGCTCCACTTCGATGGTCGTTCGCTGTCTTCATGGCGTCCGCGCGCCCTGGCCCAGCGGGTGGCATTTCTTCGGCAAGCCACGCCCCTGACGTTCGACTTCACCGTTGAGGAGTTGGTGTTACTCGGTCGGTTGCCGCACCAAGGATGGCTGGAAGCTTACAGCAAAAACGACCGTCAACACGTACATGAGGCACTGGAACACGTTGACCTGGGAGGATTTGCCCAGCGGTCGGTGCTTTCGCTGAGTGGCGGGGAGCGGCAGCGGGCTTTTCTGGCGCAAGCCCTGGTGCAAGAAACCGACCTGCTGCTGCTCGACGAGCCCACCACCCACCTGGATGTCCACTATCAATTTGAGTTTTTAGACCTGGTGCACGACTCTGTGCGCGCGGGGCGCACCTGCATCGCCGTGTTTCACGACCTCGAACTAGCCGCCCGCTATGCCGACCACGTGTTGGTTCTTCAGAACGGAGCGCTGGTGGCCTCCGGGGCTCCGACGGGTGTGCTGACCCAAGACCTCTTGGCCGAGGTATTCCGCATGGATGCCCGGCTTTCTTCTGTGGAAGACACCCTTGTCATTCAATACGTGCGCCCTATCGGACGGAACGGATAGTTTATACGCCTTTTTTCCCATCTTTTTGAATTCCCATCGCGACATGAAAATATATACCCGGACTGGAGACAACGGAACAACGGCCCTGTTTGGCGGAGACCGCGTTCTCAAGTCTCATCCCCGTATTGCGGCTTATGGGACGGTGGATGAGCTGAATGCCTTTTTGGGGCAAGCTCTTGTTTTTTCTAAGGAAGAGCGCCTTAGCCACGTCCTGGTGCGCCTTCAACATGAGTTGTTTGTCCTGGGTGGTGACCTCGCCACGCCGACGGATTCCCGCGCCTCGGTTCCTCGAATCACCACACAACACATTGCCCAGCTTGAGCAGGATATTGATGCCTTCGAGGCTGACCTCTCGCCGCTCAGGCAGTTTATTTTGCCAGGGGGTGCGCCGACGGCTGCCCAGTTGCACATTGCACGTACGGTATGCCGTCGCGCCGAGCGTCATGTTGTTGAAGCCACACAGGCAACGTCTCTCTCCGACACAAACCTGCATTACTTAAACCGGTTGTCTGACTTACTCTTTGTGCTTGCACGATGGGCCAATCTCCGGGCCGGAAAGAGCGATGTAACCTGGGAGCAATCACAAGAAGAAACGAAAGCATAAAGACTATCGCTTTTTTGGCGATTCATTATTTATATTTGGGCTCCCTGCCCCACTCTTCTCTCACAAACCCAACCAGCCTCTGCCCCACGATACCCATGTCGAAAAGTGTACGGCTCAACCTGCTTGCTGGCATCTGCTGTGCAATGGGTCTGATTCTATGTCTGACCTATTTCCTCCCCACGTCTTCTCCTGAGCCTGCTGAGCCCCCTCCCCTTGTCGAAGAGCCGTTGGTGACCTATGATCCCTACGGGATCCCGCAACATGTGTATGCGGTCAATGAGCAGTCCATTGAGCGCAACCAGACATTTTCTGACCTGCTCGCCCCGTATGGTGTCTCGTCGGCTACCATTCATTATTTGGCAGAAAAGGCCCGGCCTACGTTTGATGTGCGTCGCATCCGACCTGGGAAAGCACTACGCGTGTACCAAGATGAGGCCCAGGCTCCGCATTTTGTGGTCTACGAGCCGAGTCCCATGGAATATGTGGTGTTCGACCTCCGCGATTCGCTGAATGTTTACCGCCAAGAACGCCCCGTCACGGTCGTCGAAAAAACCGTCCAGGGCGTCATCACCAGTTCCCCGTACGAGACCTTAATTCAGCAAGGGACCAACCCGGCGCTCGCCGTGCAACTTGCCGAAGTATTCGATTGGCAAATCGATTTTTACCACATCCAGTACGGCGATCACTTTTCAGTGGTTTATGAAGAGAAGCAGATTGATGGCGAACCCGTAGGGCTGGGTCGTATCCTCGCTGCCAACTTCGAGCATCGGGGCAAAATGTTCAGCGCCTACTACTTCGACCACGACACGTGGCGCGGCTACTTCGATGACGAAGGGCGGAGCTTGCGCCTTGCCTTCCTGAAAGCACCGCTCAAATACAGCCGCATCAGTTCGCGGTACACGAAGCGGCGGTTTCATCCGGTCCAGAAACGCTACAAAGCCCACCTCGGCACCGACTATGCGGCCCCCACCGGAACGCCTATCCGCGCCACTAGCGATGGTGTCATCCTCGAAGCACAGTTCCGCCGCTATAACGGCAATTATGTAAAGATCAGGCACAACCAGACGTACACCACGGGGTACCTTCATATGTCGCGTATTGCAGACGGCATCCGTCCCGGCGTGGCCGTTCGTCAGGGCGATGTGATTGGGTATGTGGGCAGTACCGGGCTTGCCACTGGTCCCCATCTGTGTTATCGGTTCTGGAAGAATGGCGAGCAGGTGGACCCATACCAGCAAGACCTTCCCTCCGCCGAGCCCATTGATGGGATGCAGATGCTTGCCTTTCAGAGTGTAAAAAGCCGATTTGATCCCCTGCTTGCTCCTGCCACCCCCGTTTTTGCGCAAGCTAGCCTACTCCCAACCCTTGCCCCCGCCCGAACCGGCACTCAATAACGGGCCAAAGCGTACCACATCCGGCGTCATCAAGATTGCTTTGGGGTTCTGAATTTGGCCCTAAGGGCAGCCCTATTCATAAAAAGCACCGTCCCAATCCAGGGCAGTTTGTCCCGGGTGTTGAGCTTAACCAGCGTCTCTTTCACGCGCGAATGAAGCCGCCAGAACCGTCGTTCAATTGAGGAAATGGTGCGAGGGTACCCTTCCGTTTCATATCCCAAAGTCTGGAGCATCGCGCCTGCCACGGCTTCTACCACGCCCCGTTCTTCGGGGGTCATTGCAGTCTTCCACTTGTAGCTGTTCGTCTGGACCAGAAGAGGCTCCCCCCCTAACCCGCGAACCATACCCCCAAACACAGGAACCCGCTGGAGACGTTGGTGAAAGAGCAACGGGTTGGGCGTGAGCATCGCGGGCTCAAAAGATTCATCGATAAAGCGGCAGACGCTCCGCAACGTCGCCTCTGGATCCGCGAGCAAGGTCTCGTACCGGATTTCCAGGTACTGCGTAGGCGGCAGCGTAGCTCCCCCCTGCTGCCCCGCCCGCACAAAACGTTGCCACTCCGCAGCAGCTTCTACGATATTGGTGGGCCCAAACGGGGCACGCACCCACGACCGCACCACATCGCGTCCATCACGGTAGATATGTATAAACCGGGCATCAGGGAAAAGCATATGCAAGACCGGTATGTGAAAAACATTGTGCGGGGTCTTATCGCCCCATCTTTTTTTCCCTTCTTTGCGCAGCCATGCCGTAAAAAGCTCATCGATTAGGGAAGCATAAGACGTGGCGGCGTATAACCGCTCAAGGTCAAAGGTGCATTCCCAGCGGACGACCCAGCGAAGCCGCAACAGTCTATCCGCCAGTTTCTGCATGTCTGGGCCTGACTGCACATCCCCATATGCGGCAAAAAGTTGTGGGATAAAGTGGGTTTCCGCCGGAAATGAAAGCCGGGAGTGGGACCGCATCAGGTTCCTTAGCAAATTGGTTCCACTTCGCGGGCATCCTACAATACAGATCGGATATGAAGGTGGGGGCATACGAAGAAAAGGATGGAGACTATTCGTTGTTCGCGTGCCATTCTCTTGACTGCCTGCCTTTGCCTTGACACTCCTCAATTACACCCAGGTATTGTTTCAAGTGCCGCTCCTCTCCCCACTTTTCTTGTGCAGCGAGTTGTCCTTTTGCCCCTAGTGAGGTGGCGATGTCTGGGTTTTCCAGCAACAAGCGCATAGCAGTGACCAGTTCATCGTCTGTTGCATACGTGTATCCCGCATGGCTCTGGGTAATCAACTCAGGGAGTGCTCCGCGTTCATGGACAATAGCAGGCGTTCCCGTGGCAAAGGCTTCCAGCACCACATAGCCAAACGTTTCATAAAACAACGACGGGACGATCAGCGCCCGTGCGCCTTTAAACAGTTGCAGGAGCCCGGCAAAGTCTTGAAGCCCCAGGAAATGCACATTGGGGTGGGGCGCGGCTTGCGCCTGAAGGTGCGGGGCGAAAGATCCTGTTCCAGCAATTAACAGATCCGCCTCCGGGAAACGATTCATGTGAGGAATTACCTCCTGGAACCCCTTCTCCACCACCAATCGCCCCGCCATGATAAAGTAGGGCCGTCCCGACGGGGCGCGTCCGGACGGTGCTTCTCGGGCCTGTCGCACCATGTCATCGGGGAGGAAATACGGAAGACGCGTGATGGGTTGCGAAATGCCCCGTTGCTGGTGAATCTCACGCGTGTGGAAACTGGGCACAAACAAGGCATCGAGGGTAGCCAACGACTGATCACGTAACCCTCCGTAGCGCCACCACTGGGGCGGGCGTTGCGCCGAAAGGGTACAGGTGACACAAGCCGGTTGCTTGCACACTTCCCGTTTCTTTTTCCAGAGCAGGCTCAACGGACAAATCAACCAATGCTCATGGGCCGACATAAATCGGGTTGCGGATCCAGACCTGTCCTTCAGCCGCAGCAGATCCGGCCCACCCATCAACGATATGTTGTGAAAGTGAATCACATCATAGGTGGTGGCAGCGAGATGCCCCCCCAATTCCCGTTTCAAGGTTCCCATGCGTCCCGTCTGGTGGGACCACAAGAGCCCAGCGATGCCTCCGGGGGTTCGCATCCCATGAAGAACCAACCCTTCCGGAGGATCATATTGCCGCAACGGATGATCTCCACGCACTGCCTCGAAGGCACTGATGTTGTAGAACACATCGACCTCGTGCCCCTGCCGGAGCAAGGCCCGGCACAGCCGATCCACGTAGGCGGCATCTCCCCCAAAGCTATGCGCTCCAAAAAACGTCGTGATCATGCAAAACTTCATAGGGAGGTCGGGCCTATCCTGTAATGGCGGCGTTCGAACCGGCAGGTTGTGTTCGGGGCAAGCGGTTGATGGTCAGGCAATAGGAGCGCACTTCTTCTTCCGCCGAACCGCGTCCTTGCAAATACCCTTGTGCTTCTCCGAAGGCAGCCCAGCAATAGAGCGGAATGGTAACGGGCAATGCTTTCACAAACGGCCCCCAAAGTGTGGGCCGTCCCTTCATGCTTAGCAGAAGCCGCTTGAATTTTATCAGGGGAGCCCCCAAAGGGGCAAAAGCGGCAAAAAGGAAGCGTTTAGGAAGCGACCATGCCCCCATGCGAACCCGCTCCGCACCAACCAGTCTACAACTCACGTAATTCGCCTGAAAAAGTAGACGCAGGGAGTCATAATTTTGATGGGCGGCGTACGCCTCAGCAGCAATACCCATGGTCCCCCCTTGCTGGAGAATGAATGACTGCACAGCAAAGTCGGTATTGAGGGCTTCGTCCAGTTCAGGCTCCAGACGTAACAAGGCCGCTTTTTTGTACGACATGTTGTTACCCGGCATATCCCGCATGGGACCTTGCACAACAGGATGGGCCCAGATGCCTAGTTCTGCCATAAAACCGGCCCGCGACGCATACGTCTCAGGGTTGGGGTTTTTAAACGCGTAACAGATCGCGTCCCAGGACTCTTCGTGGACTTTAAGCAACGCTTCCGCCCATCCGGGCCCGGGAAAACAATGATCTTCCAGTAACGCTACGACGGGCGCACGTGCCACCCGGACGCCCGCAGATCGCGCTTCCCCCCATGTTGTTGTGGCGGCCTTGCGGAAATACTGCGTTGGGCAATGGGCCTGAAGCTGCGGCTCCGTGCCCTTTCCCACATCGACGAGGATAAGTTCAAGGTCCGCCACCACCGTCTGGGCATAGATCAGGTCGATGATGCGTTGCACCCGCGCTCGTTGCGCTCCGAGGACGATCACCACCGATAGCTTCGGGGCACCATCCTGCTGATACGCGTGGGGTTGCACGGCCATATTCTATGGGGTCGAAAGCTGTGAATGGGGAGACTGCGTCTGCACCCGACGCACCGCCAACGGACGCGCCAACGTCGTCGCATAGGCCAAAGCTTCTCCCCACGCCCAGGCTGCATGTCCCACAAACTGAACGGGCAGGGTGGAGAAAAAACGCAGAAACCATCCACACGTCCATGCATCACGACCAGCTCGCATCAATACCCGAGCCACCCGGAGCGGCGTTCCCACCATTCGAAGCAGTCGTTTTCCGCTGGTCCATCGTTCAAAACGAACCTGCTCTACCCCAAACTCTTTCCCGCGACGCAGGCGCTGCAAACAAAAGCTTATGAAGGTGTCTTCATGCCGGTGTGCAACGCGAGCCCGGGGCTCCAGATACACCCGATACCCGGCTTCATGGGCCTGCCAGCATTGAAGGGCATCACCAGCAAACACGTCCGATTCAAAGGGCCCGATGTGATTCCACACAGCCCGGGAGTAAGCCACGTTGGCGGAGGGCAAGATCCACCGATCTCCCGGAGACTGCCCGTCGAGAACAAAATGGAATTTGCACAAATGAATGCCCTGTTCTAACCAGCGTGTGCTTGCCAGCGCCATCGTCCCGCCAACCACTTCGAAGCCTTGCTGCCAGGTCTTTACGAGATAGCTGAGCCAGTCCGGGTCAGCGGTGCAATCAGGATCGCTACAAACAAGCAAGTCGCCCGTGGCCTCTTTAAAACCCCGGTTTCTGGCAGCATGGGGATACAGTCGGTGCGGAGCCTGGATAAAGGTTACCTCGGGAAAAGCTGTCATCACCGCTGCTGTCTCCTCTTCTTGTGAACTATTTACCACGATGACTTCGAAATCGCGGTACGTTTGCCTGCGCAGCGCCATCAGGCAATCCCGAAGGGTGGCGTGGGAATAGTAGGCGGGCAAGACAACAGAAACCTGGGGCATATCAGGTGAGGGATTATACAGAAAAGGACGTGCCGCGTGGAATCTCTGTCTCCACCCGCTGGAACTCCGCCAAGGACTGACCCTCACCAAAGAAATAACCCAGAGATTCACCGATGGAAGACCAGGTAAACACCCCCCAGATGATGGGCAGTGAAAGCAGCGTGTCTGCCCATAATACCCGACGATGAGCCTGGATGCGGAGCAACCGGCCCAGCTTCATAAAGGGCACGGCGACAGGAACCGCTAGCCCGTAGAAAATTCGCCGTGTCCAGCCCCATTGTCCTTGCTCCACCCGCCGAGCGGCAATCAAACGACAATGGACGAAGTTTGCCCTGAACAAAATACCCACCCTTTCATAGTTCTGATGCGCTGAGATGGCATCCCGAATGATGCACATCGGCTCCCCCTGACGCCTTAGATGCTCGTGGATGATTACATCTGAATCCAACATTTCGTCCATTGACGCCCCCCATTCCAACAGCTTTTCTCGGCGGAAGGCCATGTTGTTGCAGGGCATATAGGGGATTGGAATGGGGGGTACCGGATGCGCCCACATGGAGTAATCTGCCAAAAAACCTGCCCGGGAGTTAAACGTGTCGGGGTTGGCATTTACGTAGGCGTACCCTGCAACTACCCACGGCTCGTCGGCAGCATCGATGATGGCCTGCGCCCACGTAGAAGCAGGCATGCTGTGGTCTTCGGTGAACGCAACGATGGGCGCCCGGGCTGCGCGGACACCCGCTGCTCGGAGTGCGCCCCAAGTCCCCGTGGCCCGTACATAGTGGGTGGGAATTATACTGGGCTGGATCTGGATGGGGTGAGGATAGACTTCTTCCGAACCGGCATCAACGATAATAATCTCAATGGCAGCGGCGGCCGTTTGGGTATAAAGCGCGTCTACGACTTGCTGCGCCCGGTCACGCTCTCCCCCCACCACAATCACAGCTGATAACTTGGGCAACGCGCCATCCATGCGTTTCTACTGCTTAATTAAGATCCTCCGAACGGAGAAAAAGTACGCGTTCCGCACATGATTAAAAAGGTTGATCTTTGGTATTAGCCGCCTCCGGCCTTTATTCGTCTTCCCCCTGCACCGTCAATGACGGCGAAACCACCGCTTCCCCTTGCCGAATATCAATGGTATAGGTGCCTGGCACCAGGTAATACGTACCATCCTCTCCACGCTCCATCTGAACCACCTCGGTGTCCTCCTCGATCTCTCGGTTAAACCGCTCGGCAGCGTCTTCATCAACGGAAAGGTCGTAGGTTGTATAGTTCAGCCCGGCATCGGCTTCCTCCGTCCACTCGCGCAATTCCTGCCCGGCATCTGTTTTAGCGAGGAACGTGACGGTCCCGGAAGTTGCAGCATAATACCCCACCGTGAGTTGGGGCACGTCCGGTTCTGCCCACGATGCATTGGCATCGCCCCAATCCTCGTCATATGATACCTCCTCCAGGGCAAAGGCATGCAACGGCTCTGCACGCAGTTCAGGTGTAAGCTGTTGAATCTCCGAGACATCACCGACGAAAATGGAACGCCCGTGGGTTCCTACCACTAGATGCTGTTCGCGGGCCTGCAGCTTTAGGTCATGCACCGGTGCTGCCGGCATCCCCCCATCGAGCGCCATAAACGTCGCTCCGCCATCCAACGACACATAGGTGCCATGATCGGTACCGACATACACCACCTGCTCGTTCTCGGTGTCTTCGAGAATCACATTTACGGGCTCCGGCGGCAAGTCCGTGCCGATGCGCGTCCATGTCGCTCCGTAATCGTCCGACCGATACACGTACGCGTCAAAGTGATCCCACCGCTACCCGTTCAGCGTCACGTACACCCGCCCTTCGGCATGGTTGGACGCCTCTACCCGACTCACCCACAGATCTTGTGGCAAGGCGTCGGAGATGCGCGTCCACGTATAGCCTCCATCCTGGGTGACATGCACCAGCCCGTCATCTGAACCTACGTAGATCAACCCGAATCGCAGCGGCGACTCATCGATGGAAGTCAGGGTGCCAAACGGGACATCACCGGCCGAACCGCCCTGGGTGAGATCGCCGGAATGCGACTCCCAATCGTCGCCCCGGTTGAAGGAACGATGAAATTTGTTCGAGCCGAAATACAAGATGTCCTGGTTGTGCCGTGAGAGGTGAATCGGGGTTTGCCAGTTAAACCGCAGGGGACGCTCGCCGAGTTCATGCTGGGGCTTAATGCCTGATCGGCCCTCCGGTTCGATGCGGAAATAGTTGCCGAACTGGAAGCCCGTGTAGATGATATCGTTCGTCCGGGTATCCACTTCGATTTGCATCCCATCGCCGCCCAGCAGCCGGTCGTAGGGATAATCGCCCTCCTGATACCAGGTATAGCTGTGCCGGTACGTGTGCGGTCCGACCCACACACCGTTGTCCTGCAAACCACCGTACACGTTATACGGCTCGGCTTCATCAACTTGCACGGTATAAAACTGCCCGACGGAGGGCACATTGGCCTTGAACCACGTCTCGCCGTCGTCGTAGCTGATGTTTACCCCCCCGTCGTTGCCGTTGATGAGGTGTCCGGGACGCCTCGGGTTGATCCACAAGGCGTGGTGATCGGCATGTACATTGGGCTGGCTAATGCTGGTGAACGTCGCCCCTCCGTCGTCCGACTTCAGGATGGGGACGCCCATGATGTAGATTTTCTCGGCATCGGTGGGGTCCACACGGATTTCGCCGAAATAGTAGCCATAGGAATAATATACCGCGTCGATGAAATCGTCGTGTGTGCGTTCCCACGTGGTCCCTCCGTCCTCACTCCGGTACACCTCAAGACCCACCACCGGGGTATCGAACAGCTGCTGGTTGGCATCTTCGAGGTAATCCACGAGGTCGAGCGGTGTGAGTTCATCGCTGCGTACCTGTTCAATAATGTCATCGGCGGTGTATCTGTCGGGGAAGCCGTTGTCGCGCAGGTAGGTTTCAACCTGCTCCGTTTCCAGATCCAGAAAGGCCGCCTTCGTCATCGTACGGAGCGCGTCCCGCGTCAGCCCTTCCTCTGCTTCGTCATCGTCTTCGGGGCGGCGGTTCTGGTTGTCAAGGATAGCATACAGCGTTTCCGGAGACGAAGGGGCAACCGTCAGCCCAATCCGACCTACAAGTTCTCCTGTTGGAAAGCCGCTTGCTTCGGTGGTTTGTTTTGCCCAAGTGTCGCCGCCATCCGTGCTTTTATAGATCCCCGATCCCTCGCCTCCCTCAACAAAATTCCATGCCCGTCGCTCGCGGTGCCACATGGAAGCATAGAGCACCTCGGGGTTGCCAGGATCAATAACGAGGTCTACCGCCCCGGTGTTGTTGTCGATGAAAAGCGTCTGGGTCCAGGTAGTGCCGCCGTCGGTAGATTTGTAGATGCCGCGTCCCTCACTGGCGTGATACAGCGGCCCCAGAGAAGCAACCCACAGCGTGCTCGAATCGTCTGGATGCAAAACAATGCGTCCGGTGCGATGCGTCTCGGCCAGTCCTTTATGCGTCCACGTCGCCCCGCCATCGGTGCTGTGGTAGATGCCCGTTCCAGCATAGGAGGAGCGGCTGGAATTATTCTCGCCCGTGCCCACCCACAAGCTCTCACCATTTTCCCAATCGACGGCAATATCGCCAAGGGTCATCACCGCCTCATCGTCAAATAGCGGTACGAAGGTCACGCCATTGGTTGTCGTTTTCCATAACCCACCGGAAGCATACGCCACGTAGAATTCGGTGGGGTCGTTGGGGTTGACGTCCAGGTCCACCACGCGCCCGCTCATCACGGTTGGTCCAATGTTGTCGAACGGTACGTTGGCGACGAGTGACTGACGCTGCAGCGCCTCGCGTTGGCCTTTTCCAGCCAGCCGTGTCTCCGTTGGCGTCGGCGCTACGAGCGACTCCATCACCGGCGTGCGATCGGCTGCTTGTTGAGCCCATACAGGAAGAGAAAAGCACAGGGCAACCAGAAAAGGAAAAGAGCGCATCGACACATCGGGATAGGTGAACAGGCAAAGGGGAAAATGCAACCTCTTGCTGGAGGATGCAAGCCTGTTTCCCGATGTCTTTCCTAATGGGTTACTGCCAGCGCAGATTTCCCGCGCCTGTAAAACGAACCTGCAGCCGATGCCGGGCAGCCCGATCCATCGTCGTCAGGTTGGCCGTCATGGGGCGATGCAGGCGATGATGAATGTACACATCGGCGTTGACTTCCATTTCCTGTTCGCCATCCACCACTTTGCCTACAAACCGAACCGCCGAGTTGTACTCCCATTGGGCCGGAACGGTGTCGCATTCCACCACAGCCTGACCGTGCCATGTACGAACTCCTTCGACCACCCGTTGCCCCCGCTGTTGATCAATCACACGTATTCTTTTCACGTCAACCCATGCGATGGCTTTGCATGGGACGCCCCCAAGCATGGCATCGACCAGACGTTCCTGTCCTGTATCCATCAATAGTACTTCGAAACTCACGGGCCACCTCACAAGTGGGGTAGGAAACAACAAGGTGAACATCGTATGAGTACGTATTAATTTACAAAAGTCAGCGTGACGGGAGCGCTTTTTTTACCTGTAAGTTGAGCCTGCCCAACAACTTAAGCGATTTCTAAAAACGCACACAAAACCAGCAAGATTGTTTGGAAAAGAACATCCCGGTGTCGCTGCCGTAGTTGGTATTTTTTAATCCGCTCTGATGTTATGCATCCAGAACACGAGATGGCTTCCGTTCCCACAGGATCGGCTGTGCTTCGACTGACCCGGAAGACAGCGGCAGAAGTACTAAAAAGGCGAGCGCGGCTGCTTCGGGTATTGCAGCAGGCGGGAAAAAAACTCGTTCGTCATGAAGGTGCCCTGTCGCACGTGGTGGAGGACCTGCGCACCATGATCCGGTTGGCGTATGCCTGGGGCCATCGCGCCTACCCCAGCATCCCCTGGCGGTCGTTGCTTTATGTGGTTGCTGCCCTGCTCTATTTTTTAAACCCCGTGGACCTGATCCCCGATGCGTTGGCAGGCGTTGGCTTCGTTGATGACATGGCTGTCATTGGGGCCGTGGTTCGTGCAATTCGCCTCGACCTTGATGCATTCAGGCAGTGGGAATCAGAACGAGAGGCTGCTTCTCTTCCCGCCTCTGCTCCTACGCTCCCTGTTCCGCAGCAAGACCGTCCTCCGCGTCAAAGCTACAGCATTTCTCGGTAGCGGGCGGCTTCGGCGGCTTGTCCCCTCTGCTCGTACAAATCTATCAACTGCTCGATCACCAGGCCGTGCATTGGGTTATCAGGAAGCATTTCGAGGGCGTGGTGACTGGTAAGCAGCGCCGCTTCCGCCTCTGCCTCTTTCTGTTGCAAGAGGAGGACTTGAACAAGCAGCCGCTGGGTGGAAATGGTAACCGGATGAACGGCCCCGTAGGCTTGCAGGTGCACTGCCATACTTTCCTGAAGGACCCGTTCCGCATCGCCGGGGCGCTGCTGTTGCACATAGCTTTGGGCCAGGTGGTTCAGGGTTGTTCCTACCTCGGCATGGGTATCCCCAAGCAGGCTATTCTGCATGTCCAGCGCCTCCCTATATAAGCTGTCAGCGCGGGCAAAATGCTCTTGGCGAACGGCAAGGTCACCCAGCATCACCAGTGACGATGCCAGCCGGGGATGCCCATTGGGCCACTGGGTACGTTGGTTTTCTATCACCTCACTCATCAGTATCCAGGCTTCTTCGGTGCGGCCCTGGGCATCTAGCATCACCGCGAGTTGCTGGCGCGCCTCGGCAATTTGAGGCGTCGTTTCGTCCTGCGAAGCAAGCAAGGTTGCAAGAGCCGTGCGCTGCAGTAGTTCTGCCTCTTCGTCCTTTGAATTGAGATGAAGCAAGAAGGCCAGATACGATTGCTGCCGGGCGGTCCGCACATCTGCCACTCCCCACGCTTGCTCACTAAGCGCCACAGCCTGCCATAGCGCCTGCTCGGCTTCATCATACTGCCCTCCCACCTGCATTGCCCGGCCCAGCGCACTCAGGTTATCGATGATGGCCGGGTGATCAGGGGGATACAGACGTTGTCGTTGAGCCAGGGCCCGCTCAAGCAATGACACGGCATCGCGCGTGTGTCCCAGGTTGCTAAACACGTTGCCGATGAGTTCCCAGAGAGCGGCCTGCGCCTCGGGCTGGCCTTCCAGGTCTTCTTCGATGCGTACCACCCCACGCTGGAGCAGATCCTGCGCCGTGAGTACCTCGCTGCCGCCCATGCCCGTGGTGGGTGCTTGAAAGACGGTCTGTAGAAAGTTCGTGATCTGCTCGGCACGGGCCGCCTCCATCCGGGCGCGGTTACGCTCACGGAGCAGGCTGAAAGTATAAATGCTCGTTAACAGTGTCAGCACCAATACCACCCCTACCGTTGCCCAAACGGCGCGCTGGTGCCGCTGCACAAACTTCCTCACCCGGTAGGCCGAGGTCCACTCGTGCGCATGTACCGGCAAATGCTGCGTATGCCGACGCAGGTCTTCGGCAAATTGCTCCACGGACGCATATCGTTCTTCGGGGGCTTTGCGCAAGGCTTTCAGACAAATGGCGTCGAGATCACCGGAGAGTTGCTGCTGTAACTGGGGGATAGACGTGGCCCGGGCGGTCCCGACGATGTCCGGTGTCAGCGGTTCTTCGCGGGTCAGGCTCACCCTGTTTTTCTTCACCACGGTACTGGGCCGAATGGGCTCTGCCGACGTGATGGCCTGCTCCACATCCTTTGGAGAACCCGTGGTAGGTGGATACGGTCGATGCCCCGTAAGCAACTCATACAGGATAATCCCCAAGGCATAGACATCCGTGGTGGTGTTCACCGCCAACCCCAGGACTTGCTCGGGGCTGGCATATTCGGGCGTCATCACCCGGAAACCGGTGCGTGTGACGGCAATGGAGATGTCGCCGGTGTTGGCCCGCGCATCCATCACTTTGGCAATACCGAAGTCTAGCAGTTTCGGAATGCCGTCTTCCGTAACCAGGATATTCCCAGGCTTCAGGTCGCGGTGGATGATAAGATTCCGGTGGGCATGTTGCACCGCCTGACACACTTCCAAAAACAATCGTATCCGCGCATCAACCCCTAATTGGTGGGTATCACAGTACGTGTCCAACGGCACGCCATTGACGTACTCCATGGCAAAGTAGGGCAACCCATCCTCGGTAATGCCGCCATCATAGAGTTGCGCAATGTTGGGATGATGCAAGTGAGCCAGGATCTGCCGTTCGGCCCGGAACCGGCGGAAAATATCCTCGGAGTCAATACCTCTTTTTAGGAGCTTGAGCGCTGCTTTTTGGTGATACCCGCCCTCGGCCCGTTCGGCCAGATAGACCGCTCCCATCCCGCCTTTGCCCAGCGGCTCCACGATGCGCCAATGCCCAACTTGCTTGTCGATGAGGCTGCCAAACGCAAAATCGAGCAGGGTGTCATCCGAGACGCCCAAGGCATCCATCGCGAGTCCCTCGAACAGGTCATCCGAGGCTTCATCGGCTTCGAGCAGCGACACCACCTCCTGCATCAGGCCCGTGTCGTCCCCACACGCGAGCCGTAAAAACTCCATGCGTTCCACGGGCGTCTGGTCCAGTGCGGCGTCAAACAACGCCTGTACCCGGTTCCAACGGTCTGCATCCATGCGCAATCAGGAAGTACCCCTTTGATTCGAGGGTCGTAATCTAACCGTTTTACTACCTTCACAACCAGGGACCGTCACAACAAGGGGATGAGGGAAGGTGATTGTGGAAAGAAGAACGAAGGGGTCGAAGCGGTATTTGCGTTGCTTGGGATTCGGAAATCGCTTGTGTGATAGTCTACCCTTGCCCCACTCCCCCGCTTCATGCAACCTTTCATGGGGCCTTTGGGTACCTGTCCGGCCATTTCTTTTCTCCATCTGCCCATTAAAAATATGCCCGCTTTTTTCCGCGCAACGTTCCTTTTCGCGCTCGTGGGATTGGTTGCCTACCTACCCGCCTGGGGACAGCAGGCCGCGCCCATCACGGTCGACGAAGAAGCCAACACCATCATTCGCAAACACGGCCTTGAACAGAGCCAGGTCATGGACCATCTGCACTGGCTTACCGACGTGCATGGCCCCCGCCTTACCGGTTCGCCCAACCTCGATGCCGCCTCCGAGTGGGCCATAACCACCTTCGAAGCGTGGGGGCTCTCCAATGCCAACCTGGAACCGTGGGGGCCTTTTGGGGTGGGCTGGACGCTTAACCGCTTCTCGATGCATGTGACCAGCCCCGTCGCTTTCCCCGCACTCGCCTACCCCAAGGCATGGTCGCCCAGCACCAACGGTACCATCAGTGCCGAAGCCGTCATTTTTAATGCGGAATCGGAGGAAGCGTTTGCCGACTTTGAAGGAAAACTGACCGGAAAAATTGTCCTTATCGAGGAGCCGCGTGACCCGGAAGAACCGTATGAGCCCGAAGCCACGCGCCGCACCCCCGAGCAGTTGCTGGCCCTCGCCAACCAGGTGGCCGGTGCCACTCCCGAGCGCAGCTACAGCGCCGCTCAACTGAGCCGCTACCGCCTGCGACAGGCCCGGATGAACTTCCTTTACGACCAGCAGCCGCTGGCTGTCCTCGATCGTTCCTCCGACCGAGGCGATTATGGCAGCATGTTCGTAAGCAGCGCCTCCATGCCCCCGAGCCCCGACGGTGGGTTCTTCAACCAACCGCGCCCTTGGAATCCAGGTGAGATTGACGTGATTCCGCAGGTCACCGTTGCTGTAGAGCATTACAACCGCGTCTACCGCCTCCTTGAAAAAGGCCACCCTGTGGAAGTTGAGCTTGAACTGGATGTGACGTTCCACGAGGACGACCCGATGGAATACAACGTCATCGCGGAGATCCCCGGCACCGACCCGTCGATTGGCGACGAAGTGGTGATGCTGGGGGCTCACCTAGACTCATGGCACGCCGGAACAGGCGCGACCGACAACGGCGTCGGCAGTGCCGTAATGATGGAAGCCATGCGCATCCTCAAGGAGACCTATGCCGAGTTGGGAACGCAGCCGCGCCGGACGATCCGTGTGGCGCTCTGGACAGGCGAAGAACAAGGACTGTATGGTTCGGTGGCGTATGTCAACGAACACTTTGCCGAGTCGGCAAGCTGGACCCAACCGCCGACCGCGTTGAAACCAGCGCATGACAAACTCTCTGCGTACTACAACATGGACAACGGCACAGGCAAAATTCGGGGCGTGTATATGCAAGGCAATGAAGGCGTCCGCCCCTTCTTCGCCGCCTGGATGGCCCCGTTCAGCGACCTCGGCGCTGGCACGCTTACCATCTCCAACACAAGCGGCACCGACCACCTGCCCTTCGACCGGGCGGGGCTTCCAGGCTTCCAGTTTATTCAGGATGCCATCGCGTACGGCAGAACACACCACTCTAACCTGGATGTGTTTGACCATGCCGAGGAAGAAGACCTGAAGCAGGCCGCGACGATCATCGCTTCGTTTGCGTACCATACCGCCATGCTTGATGAAAAGCTACCGCGCAAGCCGCTTGAGCTTGCCCCGGCTGACCCAGCTGGCAGCAACTGAGTGCAGGAACAATTCTTCACGGAAGGGCCGAGTCATCCTTTGACTCGGCCTTTTTTTGTTGGGAATACGCCTCCATGCCTACCCAACTAGTGATCTTTTCCCTCTTGCTGCTGGATTTAAGACGCTACGATTGTTACGCTTGGTGACAAGGATACACAGAATGTCTGGTTGGCATGATCTATGATCTTTGTCTTCCACGCACTCCAACATGTACCCCTTTTCCCCACATCCTTTCTGGCGCTTCCATGTCGTTTACTAAACGTTTCGCCCCCGTTGCCCTCTTCATGTTTTGCTTCACTGGGGGAAGCCTGATGTCTCCTCTCTTTGCCCAACCCACCTCTCGGGCCGGGGCTGCCACCGCTGTCGCTGATTACGAAACGGCCCTTACGGCGTTGCTGCAACAGGTAGTGACGGCAGACGGTCTGGTCCGCTATGACCTGCTGCGTGGCGAGCTCAACGCCGACTTCCGCGCTGTGCTCAAAGCCATTGAGGAGTTTGATGCAACGGCGCTTCAAACTGACGCGCAGAAGCTGGCCTTCTGGATGAATGCGTACAACGTGCAGATGCTACAGAACATCGTTGCTACGCCTCACGTGAAGGATATTATCGCCGATGGCTTTGGGGACACGTTTTTCAAAACCCCGTATCGCACGGCGCAAAACGCCGCCTCGCTCGATCAAATTGAACATGTAATCCTGCGTCGCCAAGAGGGCCCTGCGGCTCTCACGGCGTTTCAGGTGACCCGCTTGGATCCCCGCATCCACGTGGGCCTGAATTGTGCCGCCGTTTCTTGCCCCCGCTTACGCCAACGGGCGTTCACGGCTTCTACGGTGAATGAGGAACTCGATGCCGCGATGCGTGACTTTACGACGAGCCCGGCCCATTTTCGGGTAGAGGGCGATGCTGTAATCGCTTCCTCACTGCTTGACTGGTTTGCTTCCGATTTTGATGGCACCGGCGTCCCCGCAGGCGATTTTCTGCTGCAGCATATGCCCACCGACCGTCCTGATTATCGTACCTTCCACACCTTGCTTTCGGGAAAATCCGCCTCCGAAATCAAAGCCCAGCCTGATGTCCAGTTTGAATACCTGTGGCAGGTGAATGCGGCGACCGACTAACGCAGGGAAATTTTTTTCAGGTCTAGGAAACTCCCCGTGCGCTTTAAAGTTGAGGGCGCGTTTTTAGCATTTCCCTGGGTTCTTTTCGGACCCTTTTTCCAGCAACATTCTGTTCAACAGAATCATCCCACAGGTGATTTTGATGGAAACTTCGGACTCCTCAGATAAAAGGGGCACTTCCGGCAACGCCAGTCCTTCCGTATCGAAGGACAAATGGATCCGGCACGCCCTCCAAAAACTTTCCAAAGGGTACGTTCTTATTGTTGGCAACGGCAAGCGGACGGCCAACTTTTTTAAGCCGGGGATGGGCTACGAGATGTGTGCCTATCACGTAGCCTTGCATCTTGTGCGTACGCAGCTCGTCGCCGAGTCGCATACGCATTATCTCGGCACGGCGTATGCCCTCACGCCCGAAGGCCAGGCCCTGCTCGCGGGAGCACCTCCAAAACGCAAATCCCGTGTCGTTCACGACGACGATGAGGACGACGACGCATCCTTGCCGATAGCCCTGTCTGACGCCGAAGAAACACTCGATGTCGATGCAGCGGACGACGAAACGGAGGACATCGAGGAGGAAGATGACGCGTACGAAGAGGACGATATTGACGAGGAGGAATTTGACTAATCGCTTTTGCGAAAAGCGCCGGTCTCCCTTTGTTCGTCAGACGCTATGCATCCAGCA